>NZ_DATITZ010000104.1:0-41761 GCF_035467215.1 Thiocapsa sp.
CCTGTCGAGTCCGTTCGTTGTCGTTGTCGTTGTCGTAATCGACGATCGATCCGACAACGACAACGACAACGACAACGACAACGAACTCGAAGGGTCTCGATATCGTTCCTGTCCTGCGTGAGCAAGGCGTCAATCGCCGTCACGCTCCAGGGTGATGACCAGGTCGTCTTCCAGGTCCGGATCCATGGCAACTTGGACTACGATTGGTGCGCAGCAGACCTGGCAGTCTTCGATATAGGTCTGGGGAAGGACGCTGACGTCGATCGTCAGCTCGATCGGCGCGTCGCACCAGGGACAATGCGTGTCGCGGGTCTCAAGTGGATTCATCGGGAGTCGTAATCCGTCGCCAAAGGCGTCCGTCGTTCTTGAGCAGATCCCCCGCCGCGGCCGGGCCCCAGGTCCCGGCGGCATAGTTGGGAAAGTCGCGGGCGGGTAGGGCTGACCAGACGTCTTGGACCGATTGGACGATTTCCCAACCCTTCTCGACCGTGTCGGCGTGCTTAAAGAGTGTCGCGTCGCCGTTCATGCAGTCGTAGATGAGTGTCTCGTAACCCGTTGCCGGGGCATTGCCGAAGTAGTCGGCATAGCAGAAGTCCATGTTGACGGTGCCCACACGCATTCGCGGCCCGGGGATCTTCGCCCCGAAGCTGATTTGGATCCCTTCGTTCGGCTGGATGCGCAGCACCAGCATGTCCGGGTGCATCTGGGCGGTGTCGGCGTCCTTGAACATGATCTTGGGCGCCCGTTTGAACTGGATGACGACCTCCGTGTATTGCGCCGTCAGTCGCTTGCCGGTGCGCAGATAAAAGGGCACGCCGGCCCAACGCCAGTTGTCCATCGTCAGCTTGAGCGCGGCGAAGGTCTCGGTGCGCGAATTCGCATCGACCCCCGGCGATGACCGGTAGGCGGGCACCTTCTCGCCGTTCGGCATCACGCCCTCGCCGTATTGCCCCCGCACGGCGTTGGTGAGGACCTGCTCGGGCGTCAGGGGATGGACGGCGTCCAACACCTTGTTGATCTCGTCGCGGACGGCTTGAGAGTCGAACGAGTTGGGCGGCTCCATCCCGAGAAACCCGAGCAGAACCAAGAGGTGATTCGGGATCATGTCGCGCAAGGCACCGGCCGTGTCGTAGTAGGGTCCGCGATGCTCCACCCCGACCGATTCGGCCACCGTGATCTGGACATGATCGATGTGTTGACGATTCCAAAGCGGCTCGATGAAGCCGTTGGAAAACCGAAAGACCATGATGTTCTGGACGGTCTCTTTGCCCAGGTAATGGTCGATACGGTAGATCTGGTCCTCGTCCAGGGTCTCGTGGAGCATCCGGTTGAGCGCCTTGGCGCTGTCCAAATCGATGCCGAAGGGCTTTTCGATGATGACGCGCCGCCAGTCGTTCTCGCACTCGGCGGTCAGCCCGACGGCACCGAGCAGGCGTGTGATGTCGCCGAAGAGAGAAGGCGGAACAGCGAGATAGAAAAGATAGTTCCCGTCCGTTCCGCGCTCGGCGTCGATGCCGGACAGGCGCTCGCAGAGCTCGATATAGGTCGCCTGCTCAGTGATGTTGCCCGGCATGTAGTGAAGACGCTCGCACAAGCGCGCCCAAGTCTCCGCATCCCAAGCGCTTCCGACGTTGCGCTTCACTTCCTCGGCCATCATCGACTGAAAGGTGGCGTCGTCCATCTGCAGACGGTCCAGCCCGACGACCGCGAAGGTGTCCGGAAGCAGGTTGCCGTGGCACAGATGAAAGAGCGCCGGGATCAGCTTGCGCTTGGTCAGATCGCCCGCCGCGCCGAAGATGATCATGGCGTTCGGCGGGGCGGGCGGTGTGGTTTCGGCGCTCAAGCGCTGCGTGGGCAAGGGATCTCTCCTTTTGTGCTTCAAGTTGAACCGCGCCCGCTCCGGCGCTCGTCAAGTCTGCCGGGGCCGACCCTATCCAAAAACATCGCATACCCCGCCGGGCGCGGTTTAACCTTCGGGCTTCTCGTGATGGCCGCCGAATTGGTAGCGCATCGCCGAAAGGATCTGGTTGGCGAAATCCGCCTCGCCGCGCGAGCTGAAACGCTCGAAGAGTGCGGTGGTGAGCAAGGGCGCAGGGGTTCCGGTCTCGATCGCCGCGAGGCAGGTCCAGCGCCCCTCGCCCGAGTCCGAGACCCGGCCGCCGAAACCCTCGAGCTGTGGATCCGCGCGCAGCGCGGTGGCCGTCAGATCCAGGAGCCAGGAGGCGACCACGCTGCCGCGACGCCAGACCTCGGCAACCTCGCCGACGTCGATGCGGTATTGATAATGCTCCGGATTGGCCAGCGGCGCCGTCTCGGCATCCACGGCGTGCTCATTCAGCCCGACCCCCGCGTGCTTGAGGATGTTGAAGCCCTCGGCGTAGGCGGCCATCAGCGCATATTCGATGCCGTTGTGGACCATCTTGACGAAATGGCCCGCACCGTTGGGGCCGCAGTGCAGATAGCCTTGTTCGGAGCGACTGAAGTCGCCGTCGCGTCCGGCCGTGCGCTCGATCTCGCCGGGTCCGGGCGCGAGGGCGGCGAAGACGGGATCGAGCCGCTCGACCGCTTCGTCCTCCCCGCCGATCATCAGGCAGTAGCCCCGTTCCAGACCCCAGACGCCGCCGCTGGTCCCGCAGTCGACGAAGTGGATCCCCTTCGGTGCGAGGCGCTTCGCGTGGGCGATATCGTCGCGGTAGTTCGAGTTGCCGCCGTCGATGATGGTGTCGCCGGCAGCGAGATGGGGGATCAGGTCGTCGATGACGCGGTCCACGACGGCTGCCGGGACCATGATCCAGACGTTGCGAGGCGCTTCGAGCTTGGCGCAGAGATCGGCCATGTCCTGTGCACCGACGGCGCCTTCGGCGACCAGCGCCGCGACGGCGGCGGGATCTCGATCATAGACGACACACCGATGGCCGGCGCGCATGAGTCGGAGCACCATGTTGGCGCCCATTCGGCCGAGCCCGATCATTGCAAGTTGCATGAGGCGTTTCCCCTGTTGGCGGCTGAAGGGTCGGTGATTAAACCGCGCTCGGCGCGGTATGCGATGTTTTTGGATGGCATCGGCCCCGGCAAACTTGACGGCCGTTGGAGTCGGCGCGGTTTAAGAGGCGCGCCCTTCGAGCACCATCAGACTGCGCTGTGCGACCCGGACACGCGATCCGGGCGACAGGCTTGGATCGGGATGATCCATGATCGAGGGTTCGCGGTCGGTGTCGATCGCGACAGACCAGGACCATCCCGGGATCTGCGGAACCGCGAACTCCAACGCAGCCTTGCCCATGTTGAGCATGACGTGCAGGGGAGGCTGGTCGGCCGTGATCCCGGCGAGTGTGAAGGCCAAGGACTGGGCTGCGGGGTCGTCCCACTCCGGGGCATCGAGGCCCACTCCGTGCCATGCAATATCCGGCAACGTCTGGCCGTTCGCGGGCTTGCCGGTCAAAAAACGGCTGCGATGCAGGGTCGGGTGACGTTGACGAAAGGCGATCAGGCCCCGGACGAAGTCGTGCATCCCGCAGTTGTGGTCGAGCAGGGTCCAGTCGAACCAGGAGATGGCGTTGTTCTGGCAGTAGCTGTTGTTGTTGCCCTGTTTGCTCTGCAGCACCTCGTCGCCGCACCGCAACATGGGCACGCCTTGGCTCAGCATGAGAATGGCGATGAAGTTGCGGGCCTGGCGTCGACGCAGCGCGAGGATCGCCGGATCGTCCGTCGGGCCTTCGACACCGCAGTTCCAGCTCAGATTCTCGTTGTGGCCGTCGCGGTTGTCCTCGCCGTTGGCCTCGTTGTGCTTGAGGTTGTAGCTCACCAGATCCCAGAGGGTAAAGCCGTCGTGACAGGTGATGAAGTTGATGGAGTTGCTGGGGAGTCGACCACGGCTCTGATACAAGTCGCTCGACCCGGTCATCCGGGTCGCGACTTCGGCGACCATGCCGGAATCGCCTTTGACGAAGCTGCGCATCAGATCGCGATAGCGTCCGTTCCACTCCGCCCAACGAAAGCCGGGGAAGTCGCCGACCTGATACAGCCCGGCCGCGTCCCACGCCTCGGCGATGATGTGTGATCGACCCAGCGCGGGTGAAAGCTCGGTCGCCCAGAGGATGGGCGCGTGATACTGGGGATTGCCGTCTTCGCCGCGGGCCAAGGCGCTCGCCAGATCGAAGCGGAAGCCGTCCACATGCATCTGCCGGACCCAGTAGAGCAGGGCATCGACGAGAAAACGCGTGACGATCGGGTGGTTGCAGTTGACCGTATTGCCGCAGCCGGTGTAATCGCGGTAGAGGCGCCGATCGGAGAAATCCAGATGATAGAAGATCTCGTTGCCGATCCCTTTGAAACTGATCGTCGGTCCGTCGGCGCCGCCCTCGGCCGTGTGGTTGAAGACGACATCCAGGATCACGCCGATGCCGGCACGGTGCAGGGCCTTGACCAGATCGCGAAACTCGTCGCGCGCACGCGCCGGATCGAGCGCGAACCCGGGATGCGGCGCGAAAAAACTGTGGGTGCTGTAGCCCCAGTAGTTCTCCAGGCCCATGGCCGCGGTCTTCGGCGGGACGTCCTGGGGATCGAAGGCCATGATCGGCATCAGCTCGACATGGGTGACCCCCAGGTCCTTCAAATAGGGAATCTTCTCGATCACGGCCCCGAAGGTGCCGGGGTGCGCGACGCCGGACGAGGGATGGCGCGTAAAGCCGCCGGCGTGCATCTCGTAGATGATCGCGGCGTTGAGCGGGACATGCAGGGGCGTATCGCCCTCCCAGTCGTAGCGATCGCGCACAACCTGAGCGCGAATCGCGGTGGCGACGTTGTCGCCCGGACGCGCGGCGATCTCCCGATTCCACAGCCGATCGTCGATCGTGACGGCCCAGGGGTCGAGGAGTGCCTTCTCGCCGTCGATCCGACACCCGATCTCGCGGGTGTCGCAGGCCCCGTGGATGCGCCAGTTGTAGAAGACGCCCTCGCCCGGACCCTCGACGAAGATGTGCCAGAAGAAGAAGGTTCGATTGACCTGACGATCCAGCGCGATGATCTCGTAGGGCTCGGGGCTGGCCGCCGTTTCGAAGAGCAGCAGCTCGATCTGCTCGGCATAGCGCGAGAAGATGCAGAAGTTCACCCCCTCGTCCGTTGCCCTGGAACCGGAGTTGTCCCAGTTTCCCGGCTGAACCGAGTATCTCGCCTTCGCCATCGTCGTTCTCCTGACGTGGGGCTATCCGGATGTCGCCCGAAGGGGCGCCGATCGGTATGTAAACCGCGGCCTGAGCGAGATGCTCAAAATTCGAGTGAGCTCGACGTTTGGTGCATACATGACCCTTAGCAGGGATGCGGTTTAAAATGATATGTTTTTTAATCTCTTAAACCGCGCCGACTCCAACGTTCGTGAAGTCTGCCGGGGCCGATCCCATCCAAAGCCATCGCATAGCGTGCTGGGCGCGGTTTAACGCCGGTCGCCGCCGGGGATCATCTGCTGAATCACGCCCATCGGGTTGACCGCCGGGATCTGATCCCCGCCGCCGACGATGCCCGAGAGGCGCTCCATACCGACGCGCATCCGACCCATGTCCTCGGCGATCGCGGGCAGGGTGGCGACCTGTCCGCTCATGGCGGAGACGTCTCGGGCGAGCGAGCTCATGTCCTGACGCATCAGGCCCATGTCGGCCGACATGGTTGCCATCTCGCCCGCCATCAGGGCGACGTTTGCGGACATGTCGTGCATCAACTTCACCATGTACAGGAACGCGACACCAGCAACAAGTGCTGCGGCGAGGACCGCGAGGTGCGGTGTAGCGGGGCTCGAATCGCGTGTCATGGCATGCTCCGGTGACTCATCGACAGGCCTCGATGATGCCATGCTCGGGGACCTGTTTGCACGGATTGCACGAGATTGCACGGGAGGACGAGAGCGCCGCTCGCCCGCGCCGAGGGTGTATGCTCGGGCGTCGCAGTTGTAAACGTGAATTGACGGCCGGACTGTGGGATATTTCGAACAACGGTTGGCCGCTGTCAGGCTCGACCCGAGTCGACGTCGCGTACAAGAATAACCGACGGGTCGCGTCCGAGCCCTCCGTCATGCTCGGTGCGTCGGCTCCAGGCGCCAGCAACGGGCCGCCGAAACAAGCATCGAAGGGTGCTCCGACAGCACCGAAGGACCAGCACCGAGGAGTCTTGACGCATCCCTATGGATTTCAGACATCATCCGGCCGATTCGACCGATGTCCACGCGGCGTCCGACGAGGCGCGCGACTGGACGGTCGCCGATCTGATCGACTTCGAGTACTACCTGGATGCCGACGAGCGCGAGCTGCGCGAGCATCCGTCGGCACGCAAGACCCTCGCCGAGCGCGACCGCTCGCTCTACCTGGACGCGATCGCGCCCGAGATCGGCGATCAGCCGCCGCATACGCCGGCGCATCGGCGCTTCAGCTTGCGCCGCTGGCTCGCGGCTCGCCGCAATGCGGAGCGCCCGGAGATGCGCGGGGTTCTGCCGGGAGCGGCGTTCGCAAGCGCCGAGCGTTGGGTCACCATCCTGCTTGCGCTCGTCGGATTCATCGCCGGGATCGGGGTGGCCTCCGCGCTGCTCAGCTACGACGGAACCCGCCCGGTCAGCGTCTCCTGGTATCTGTTTCTCCTGGTCATCGTGCAGTTTCTACTCGTGGCTTCGATCGCGACGGCTTGGGCGCTGCGCAAGGCGCGCGGGCGCGGCGACGGAGCGGCGCCCGGCCTTTTGATGCATGTCGTGCGTCCGCTCGTGACCAAGGCCGCGAGCTGGCTTCAGCGCCAACGGATCGGTCACGCCGCAGCCGAGATCCAGGATCAGGCGCGTGCTCGGCAGGGGCTTTTCAAGTCGCAATACGTGGTCTACGGCCCGGTCTCCTATCTGCCGCTCATCATTCCGGCCCAGATTTTCGGGGTCGCCTTCAATGTCGGCGTCATCCTGACGACGCTGATGCTGGAATGGTTCACCGACCTCGCTTTCGGTTGGGGCTCGACGTTGAACGTCCATCCGCAGACGATCTTCGACATGACCCGATTGATCGCGCTGCCTTGGAGCTGGTTGCTCGGCGAGGGCATCGGCTACCCGAGTCTGGAGCAGGTGGCCGGCTCGCGCATCTTCCTCGAGCACTGGGCGAGCGTCACGCCGACCCTGAAGCCGGATCCGGCGCATCTGCGATCCTGGGGCTCGTTCCTGGTTCTCTCCGTCACGACCTACGGCCTCCTGCCCAGGTTGCTGTTGTGGGGCGGGTCCGTGGTGGCCCGCCGCCTGATTCTGGCGCGCCTGCCCTTTACCCACAGCCGCACCCAGGCGCTCTATGCCCGCATGCTCTCCCCGCGCCTGGAGACGACACCGAGCGGGGGGCGTCCGGGCGGCGAGAGGGGCACCGAGATGCCGATCCCGGCCGCATCGACCTCGCGCAAGCCGCGTTCCGAGGGGGCGGATAGTCCGGCCGAGTCGGCATCGACGACCTCGGCACGTCCATGGCGCAACGCCCTGGTTCGGCGTGTCGAGCCCGGCGACGAGGCACCGACCTCGGCTCCCCCGCCCCCGCCGGTGATCCCGCCTGTCGTCGCGCCGCCTGTCGATGCCCCGCAAGCGCCTCCTGCTCCGGAGCCCGTGCAACGGCCGGTGCTGCCGCGCGAGGTCGAGGCGCCTTCGACGGTTGTCGAGCAAGAACGACCGGAAGTCGCCGAGCGTGCAATCGAGACGCCCGAGTCGAGCAAAGCCGACCGCTCGGCGGCACCTTCGGTGCGTCAATTCGAAACCGAGCGTGTGCCGGAACCCGAGCCCGAGCCCGAGTCCGAGCCCGAGCCGCCATCGGCGCCGGAGCCCGCGCCTTCGGCAAGGGCCATCTCCGAGCCTGAACCAAGGCCCGAGCCAAAGCCCGAGCCAAAACCAGAGGAGGCCGCGCAAAGGCCTTCCGAGACGCAAGCCCGTCCCATCGAGCGGCCTGCGGCCGTCACGACGCCGGCAGGCGAGCCGAAGAAGGCGAAGGCAAAGCCGGCGGCGTCGACGGACTCGGGATTAAAGGTGCCGGAGAAACCGCCCGCGCAACCCTCGCCCCAGCCGCAGATCGCAGAGACACCGACGTCGCCCCCGGAGCCGGCTCCGGCTCCGAAACCGGCCGCCGCGGTTCCGACACCCCCCAAGTCGATCCCCGCGCAAGGCACCCGCTTTGCCCCCGACGCCTGCTTGCTTCTCCTGCACGTGGACATCGACGACATCCTCGAGGACGAGGATCGCCCGCGGCTCGAGCAGATGCTGATGCATCTGAGCGGATGGCGGGTTGCGGCGACGGCGACCGTCGGCGCCGGCAGCGCGATGACCGAGGAGGCGCTCGGCATCCTCGAGCGCGGCGACTGGCAGGCACCGCCGCCTCGGGTGGTCCTGATCGAGGACGGCTCGCAGCCGCCGATCACCGAGAGCCTGCGCTTCCTGCGCGAGCTGCGCGCTGCGGCCGGGACGCGTGCCCAGATCATGCTCGCCCTGGTGGGCGATCCGACCGACGATGACCGTCTGCCGCCGATGCGCCCGTTCGACTACACGGACTGGCAACGCAAGATCGATCAGATGGCCGACCCCTATCTGCGCTTGGAAATGCTTGCGCCGCCTCACGAGGATGGAGACGACTGATGTCCGGGAAGATTCCAAGACTGGCGATCATGGGGCACCCGAATGCCGGTAAGTCCTCGGTGGTCGCGACCCTGACCGAAAACGACCTGATTCAGATCGATAAACGCGCGGGTACCACGACCGAATCGAACGTCTACCCGGTCATCATCGACGGGCGGCCGGTGATCGAATTCATCGATACCCCGGGCTTTCAGAATCCCAACGCGATCCTGGAATGGTTTCAGGCCCAGAGCGGCAAGCGCGAGCTGGCGCGGGCGTTCGTGGCCGCGCATCGGACGGACCCGCTCTTTACGCACGACTGCGAGCTCCTCGAGCCGGTGGCCGAGGGTGCGGCCATCATCCTGGTGGTCGACGGCTCCAAGCGCATCAAGGAGAAGGATCGGGTCGAGATCGAGCTGTTGCGCCTGACCGCCCGCCCGCGCATGGCGATCCTCAACAACCTCACCAACAACACACGCTACATGACCCAGTGGCGGGATGCACTTTGCAAGGCGTTCAACTCGGTGCGCGACTTCAACGCCCATCGCGCCACCTACGGCGAGCGCGTGCGCTTGCTGCAGGCGCTCAAGAGCATCGATCAGCGCTGGGAGCCGCTCGTGGAGGAGGCCATCCATGCCTTCGAGCACGACTGGAATCGGCGCACCGATCAGGCCGTCACCACCATCCTGGACCTGCTCAAGGAGGCGCTGACCTACAAGGCGTCCAAGACCGTGAAGGAGAGCAAGCTGGTCTTCGAGAGCGGCCGCGAGCGTGTCAAGGAGGAGGTGATGAGGGCGTTCGAAGACGGGCTGCGCCAGCTCGAGACGAAGGCACAGGAGCAGATTCGCGCGAATTTTCGCCACCATGTCTGGCACATGCCCCCGGATTCGATCCTCGGCAAGGATCTGCTCTCGGAGGAGGTCAATCAGGCGCTCGGTCTGTCCAAACGCCAGCTTGCCCTGGTCGGAATGGCGGCGGGCGCGGCCTCGGGTGCGACCATCGACCTCTCCACCGCCGGGCACACCTTCGGAGCGGGCGCGTTGATCGGTGCGGCGACCGGCGGCGTCCTGGGGTTCATGGGGAGCAAGGCACTGGCCAAGCTGAACATCGAGCGCGCCTCGGGGACGCAGCGTTTCACGGTCGGACCAGTGCACAATCCGCGCTTCCCCTTCGTCCTACTGGATCGCATCATGCTCTACAGTGCGCGGGCCATGAACTGGTCCCACGGTCGCCAAGCCGCGGAGGAGGACGCACCCGACAAGGTCCCCGAGAAGGAGATCCGCCGGGCCGGATTCACGGAGGAGCTGCCCGCCGCGCAGCAGCGCGATCTGGCGCGGTTCTTCAACGCGGCCAGGAAGGGCAAGTCCGAGCGCGAGGAGGAGTGTCGCGCCATCATCAGAGATATCCTGCATGGACTGGCGGTGAGCGAGATCGACAGTCGTGCGGATCTGTAACCGCTTAAACCGCGCCCGGTGCGGTATGCGATGTTTTTGGATGAGATCGGCCCCGGCAGACGTGGCGACCGCTGGAGCTGGCGCGGTTTAAGACATTAAAAAATATATTATTTTAAACCGCGTCCCCGCTAAGGGCCGTGGATGCAGCAAGCGTCGAGCTTACTCGAAAACTTAGCATCTCGCTCTGGACGCGGTTTAAACAAACAATGAAAACGACACATGTCGCTCTGGACGCGGTTTAGGATGAAAGAAGACGAGCTGCTCGGGATCGACCGGGCCCACGCCTGGCATCCCTACACCTCCACGATCGATCGCGATCCGGTTTATGCCGTGCGCTCGGCGTCGGGTTGTCGGATCCGGCTCATGGACGGCCGCGAGCTGATCGACGGCATGTCCTCCTGGTGGTGCGCCATCCACGGCTACAACCATCCGGTCCTGAATCAGGCGGCGCGCGACCAGCTCGACGCCATGTCGCACATCATGTTCGGCGGGCTGACCCACGAGCCGGCGGTACGCCTGGTCGACACCTTGGTGAAGCTGACCCCGGAGCCGCTGCAGCAGGTCTTTCTCTGCGACTCGGGATCGGTGTCGGTCGAGGTTGGCATCAAGATGGCCATTCAGTACCAGCAGGCCGCCGGACGACCCGAACGGCACCGGCTGATGACGATTCGCTCGGGCTATCACGGGGACACCCAAGGAGCCATGTCGGTCTGCGATCCCGTGACCGGGATGCACCATCTGTTCAGTCGCGTGTTGCCCGAGCAGGTCTTTGCACCGGCGCCCGCGTGCCGATTCGGCGAGCCCTGCCGGCCCGAGCAGATTGCCGAGTTTGCGGCCTTGATCGAGCAGCATCACGCCGAGCTTGCCGCGGTCATCCTCGAGCCGATCGTGCAGGGCGCCGGGGGCATGCGCTTCTACAGTGCGGACTATCTCGCGCAAGTCCGGCGGCTCTGCGACCGCTTCGAAGTGCTCCTCATCGCCGACGAGATCGCGACCGGCTTCGGGCGTACCGGCGCGCTCTTCGCCTGCGAGCATGCCGGTATCTCACCGGACATCATGACGCTCGGCAAGGCCCTGACGGGCGGCTATCTGACGCTGGCGGCGACCCTCGCGACCGAGCGGGTCGCCCGGACCATCTCATCGGGCGACCCGGGCGTCTTCATGCACGGCCCGACCTTCATGGGCAACCCGCTGGCCTGCGCGATCGCCAATGCCAGTATCGGTCTTCTGCTGGCATCCGACTGGCAAGCCAACATCGCACGGATCGAACGCGGTCTGACCGCCGGACTGGCGGGCTGTCGGGACCTTCCGGGTGTAGCCGATGTGCGCGTACTCGGTGCGATCGGCGTGGTCGAGTTGCGCGTGCCGGTTTCCATGCGCGAGATCCAGCGCCGTTTCGTCGCGCGCGGGGTCTGGGTACGCCCGTTCGGCCGACTGCTGTATCTGATGCCGCCCTACATCATTGGCGACGAGGAGCTTGCGACACTCTGCGCATCGGTCGTCTCCGTCCTCGGCGAGATGGCGGTGGAGTCATCGGGATAGTGCAGCACCGCAGATGTGTCGAGACTATTCGTTGTCGTAATCGACCATCGATCCGATTACGACAACGACAACGACAACGAAAATGATCTCGAGCGGTCTCGGAATCTCTGCACCGCTCCAATAGACGCCCGGAGAATGGACGGCGTCTTGGTGCTTCGGCCTGCGTTGACGCACAAACGTCCCCACATGCAGGGCAGGGCGATGAAACCGTGCCCGATTCGACATGCTTCAGGAGCCGTGCCATGCAAGACCGCCCCGTCATCAAGACCGCCATCCCGAAACGCCGCTATCAGGTCGGCACCCACAGCGCCTCGCTGCTCGGCGAGATCGAGAGCGGGGATGGCCGTACCTATCGGTTCATCCTCGCCTTCGTGCCTTCCGGGCAACGCGAGCCCGTCTTCTATGTCTGTGTCGAGCCAAGCCCGCCTGCGGAGCGCGCGGACGGGGCCTACCGGCTCGGCATCGTCGGCGAGGTCATGTCGGAGGTGGTGGATACGGATGATCGCTGGGGCGATCTTGACACCTTCGCCGAGCAGGCACTCAAGCTGGGCCAGCAGGCGCTCGGGCTGCAACAGGCCTCCATCGCCCGGTTGATGTGATCCGCGCGCCCTGCGGACGGCGATTTACAGCGTTTCGACCTCGAAGCCGACCAAGGCGCGGCGCTCGCGACTGAATTCGATCCCGATCTGGTGGATCGGCTGACCCAGGGCGCGGTATTTGTCGGCGTAGCCGCGGTCCTTGATCTGTTGGAGCGCTCGCCCTTCCGGGGTCAGCTCGACGACCTTGAATTCAAACAGCCAGATGCAGTCGTTGAACTTCAGAGTCAGGTCGATACGGCCTTGGTTGCTCGTCTCCTCGGGGGTCAGGTCCAAGCCCAGTGCGGCCAGATGGCTGTAGAAGACGTTTGCATAGTAGCCCTCGAAGCGGGCAATCGAGTTGCCGGTGTGCCAGTGGTAGGGGATGGCCGAGAAGAGGCCTTCGACATGGGCGCGCAAGGCCGCGAAGTCGCCGGCGACGAGCACGTCGTAGAGCCGGCTGACGGCTCGATCGGCTTGCATGGGGTCGCCCATCAAGCCTTTCAGAAGGGCGTCGTTGAGCGCAATCTCGACTTCGAGGTTGGGATAGCCCAGTGCATATTCGAGCCGCGCGCCGAGGCGCCGGGAGCCGGTGAAGGTCAGATAGCCGCTTTGCCAGAGCAACGCCTCCGAGGACATGCTGTCCACGTCGAAGGTCGAGATCAATGCCTCCGAGGCATGCAGTCCGGCCAGATCGGGCGTAAAAAAGCCGCGCGCGGTGAGCAGATTCACCAGAAAGGTCGGCGTCCCTGTCTCGAACCACCAGGTGCGGAACTCGCGTGCATCGAACAACAAGAGGAGATCGAAGGGGTTGTAGACCGCTTCGCCGGTCCAGTTGTAGCCGTTGTACCAGAGCCGAATTTGCTCGCGTTCCAGGCCATCAAGCTCAGGGGCGAAGACGCCGTCCACATCGGCCTCGGTATAACCGCAGAGCGCCGAATAACGGGCGTCGACCGTAATGTCCTTCAGACTATTGAGTCCGGAAAAGATGCTGACCTTGCTGAACTTGCTCACGCCGACAAGAAAAGCAAAGCGGATGTGGGCGTCGTTGTCCTTGATGACCGAATAGAGATTCCGCAGTCCGTCGCGGAGCTCACGCGCGGTCTTCGCGTCGCTCAGGTTGTCGAGGATGGGCTTGTCGTATTCATCCACCAGCACCACGACGCGTTGGCCGGTTGCGGCATGAGCCAGTGCGAGCAACTCGGCAAAACAACCGACAACGTCCGTGGTGTCCCTACAGGCCACACCAAGGGCACGTTGGTTGCGGGACAAAAGATCCAGAATCCGCTGATCGAGCTCGATACGATCACGCACGACACCCCCGCCGAAGCTGATCCGAATCACCGGGTAAGGGGTCGTCCAGTCCCAATGCGGATGGATCGCGAGCCCTCGAAACAGGGGCTCGTTGCAGGCAAAGAGCTCCGCGAGGGTATCGATCAGCAGCGACTTGCCGAACCGACGCGGGCGCGACAGGAAGTACTGACTGCCCTCGTCGACCAACTGGCGGATTAAGCCGGTCTTGTCGACATAGTAAAAATCATCCTCCCGAATCTTGGCGAAGGTCTGGATCCCGATCGGCAGTTTACGGCGGTGCATGGCAGACCTCGACGGCGCGAAAGTGACTGGATTCTTGCCCGAACCCTTCGTCGACTAAGGTGATCTCCGAAACAGGAACGACCAGCCTGTAGGTGCGAATTTATTCGCACAGACCGGGCTGTAGCGTCGCCGAGCGCCTCGCGGATCAAACCGGCGTGTGTGCGAATAAATTCGCACCTACAGCCCTAAGAACCCGCTTCGGCCTCGGACTCCAGACCGAGGATGAACTCCCATTGTTCGGGCGTGACCGGCATGACGGAGAGCCGATTGCCGTTGCGCACGAGCGGGAAGCCGGCGAGGGCGCCGTCCGCGTGTGCCTTGAGCTCGGCAAGCGAGATGGTCCGGCTCAGATGTCGCACGTAGCGCACCTCGACGAGATACCACCGGGGTTTCTCCGGATCGCTCTTGGGATCGAAATATTTCGCTTCGGGATCGAAGGCGGTGCTGTCCGGATAGGCCTCGCTCGCCACCTCGGCGATCCCGACCACACCCGGCACGGCGCAATTGGAATGATAGAAGAGGATCTGGTCGCCCGGACGCATGTCGTCGCGCATCATGTTGCGGGCCTGGTAGTTGCGGACCCCGTCCCAGGGCTCGGTCCCGTCCGGTCGGGCGGCCAGGTCGTCGAGACCGAAGGCGTCCGGCTCGGATTTCATCAGCCAGTAGTTCATCCTGTCGTGTCCTGATTCGGCATCGCGTGACGGGGTTCAGATGCGTGACTGCTCCGCCTCCGCCAGCAGATGTTTGAAGTTGGCAAGCCGCTGCGCGGCGATCAGGCCCTCTGCGACGGCGCCGCGAATGGCGCAGTCGGGTTCTTGATCATGTCGGCAGTCGGCGAACCGGCAGTGTCCGATGTAGGGTCGCAGCTCGCGAAACCCTTGCTGCAGGGCATCGCGGTCGAGTGGGCCGGTGCGGAAGCTGCGCACGCCGGGCGAGTCGATCAAGGCGCCGTCCTCGGCCAACCGATAGCAGGTTGCCGCCGAGGTGGTATGGCGCCCCAGTCCGGTTGCCTTGGAGAGTCGACCGATCTGGATCTCGCGGTCCGGCAGCAGCGCTTTGACCAAGGATGATTTTCCGACGCCGGATTGGCCCACCAGGATGCTCGTTTGCCCGCCGAGATGACGGATCAGATCGACCAGGGTCTCCGGCTCGCGCAGACTGGTCCAGAGGAGTGAATAGCCGATGTCCGCGTAATAGGCGAAGCGGTCCTGAAACGCGGCACGCCCCGGCGCGTCGAGCAGGTCCATTTTGTTGGCCACGATGATGGCCTCGACTCCCATGATCTCGGCCGCAACCAGATACTGATCGATCAGATAGTCGCTCGGCTCGGGCCGCGGCGCGATCAGGATCACCAGGCGCGTCAGGTTGGCCGCCAAGGGCTTGTCGCGACCGCCGAAGTCGGGGCGACTCAGCAGCGTTTGCCGCGGCAGGATGGCCGTGACGACACCCTGATTGTCCGCGGTTCGTTGCCAGACCACACGATCCCCGCAGACCGGATGACCGATGTTCTGGCGCGACAGACAATGGGTGATTTCGCCCTCGGCATCCTCGACCGCCAGATTGGCGCCGTGACGGACGACGACTCGCCCCTCTAAGGGCAACGGCTCGCCTTCGATCTCCGAGAGGGCATTGTCGACGCGCGAGGCGAGGCGCTGGCGGCGGCGGTCCTGGATGGTTTGGATCCGCTCGATCTGGCGTCCGGACAGCCGCCGTTTCGTCACAGGCTCAGCGCTCGAAACTGTAGAAGTGATGATTCAGATAGCTGGCGACGTCTTTGATGTCTTCATCGAACCAACGCAGCCCGAGCGCGGTCTCGCAGCGTTGGACCTGACGCTCGAGGCCGTCGAGCGAGGTGACCATACGTCCCTCGCGTGTGTAGATCTCGCTGCCGTGGCAGCTCAGACAGTTGGTTTCGTAGAGCTCCTCGGCGTTTTCGGTGGGTTGCGCCTGTGCCGTAACCGACCCGAGGCCGAGAAGCGCGGCTGTGCCTGCCCCGAGGAGGATGGACTGGATCTTCATGGAAAGGTCTCCGAAGGATTGTTGGAATGCGCAAGGTCGCCAGCAGGCGAAAACGCCGCTACCCTAGCCGATCATGGTGTCGACTGCCGGGTAAGACCAGGTGGCCGGCTCATCCGTTTGCGGAATGCAGGAGAGCAGGTATTTGACCAAGAACGAGAATAATCTAATCTGGCTCGATCTCGAGATGACGGGGCTCGACCCCGCGACCGATCGTATCCTCGAGATCGCGACCATGATCACCGACAGCGATCTTCGCATCCTCGCCGAGGGTCCCGTCGTTGCGATCCATCAGCCCGAGGCCGTTCTCGAGGGCATGGACGACTGGAATCGCGACCATCACGGCCGCTCCGGCCTGCTCGATCGCGTACGCGCGAGCACGCAGAGCGCCTCGGATGCCGAATCGACGACACTGCGCTTCCTCGCGGATTTCGTCCCGGCCGGCGCCTCGCCCCTATGCGGAAACAGCATCTGTCAGGACCGACGCTTCCTCGCGCTCTGGATGCCGAAGCTCGAGGCCTACTGCCACTATCGAAATCTGGACGTGAGCACGCTGAAGATCCTCGCGCAGCGCTGGGCGCCCGATGTGGCGAGCGCCTTCAAGAAAGAGTCGCGACACTTGGCCTTGGACGACATCCGTGAGTCCATCGACGAGCTTAAACATTATCGCACGCATCTTTTGCGTGCGGTTTAACCGATCCGCCGGAGCGCCCAGCCCACATGCTCCCGAATCAGGGCGTCGGGATGGTCCGCACGGGCGTTCAGGGCTTGTTTGATCTCGGGTGAGGCGGGCGCGTTGCCGAGCGCGACGGCGATGTTTCGCAGCCAACGGCCGTGGCCGATGCGACGGATCGCGGAGCCTTGCGTGCGGTCGAGAAAGGTCGACTCGTCCCAGCCGAAGACCTCGACCAGCGAGGCCGTGTCCAACCCGAGGCGTGCCTGGAAATCCGGCTCGGCGGCAAGCCGTGCGAAGCGGTTCCAGGGGCAGACCAACTGACAGTCGTCGCAGCCGTAGATGCGGTTGCCCATCAGCGGGCGCAGCGGCTCCGGGATGCTGCCGGCATGCTCGATTGTCAGGTAGGAGATGCACAGGCGGGCATCCAGCACGTAGGGCGCGATGATCGCGCGTGTCGGACAGACCGCGATGCAGGCCCGACAGCGGCCGCAGTGATCGGCGATCGGGGTATCGATCGACAGCGCGAGATCGGTGTAGATCTCGCCGAGAAAGAACCAGGAGCCGGCCTTGGGGTGGATGAGGTTGGTATGCTTGCCGATCCAGCCGAGCCCGGCCTTCGCGGCTAGCGGTTTCTCCAGCACCGGCGCGGAGTCGACGAATACCCGGTAGCCGAAGGGGCCGATTTCGGCGAGGATATGGTCGGCGAGGCGTTGCAGGCGCCGTCTGAGCAGCTTGTGATAATCGCGGCCCAGTGCGTAGCGCGAGATGAAGGCGCGCGGCGGATCATCGAGCGCGGCCTGCATCGCTCGGTGCGACTCGGGCAAATAGTCCATCCGCACCGAGATCACCCGGACCGTGCCGGGCACCAACTCGGCCGGGCGCGAGCGCTTCAGCCCGTGACGGGCCATGTAGTCCATGGTGCCGTGACGGCCCTCGTCGAGCCAGCTCAGCAGGCGTGACTCGGCCGAGGCGAGGTCGGTGTCGGTGATCCCGACCTGCTGGAAGCCCAGCTCCAAACCCCGGCGCTTGATGCGGGCGACAAGCTCGTCGGGCGGTATCATTCCGGGTCGTCGTGCCTCGGCGATTGCGGATACCCGAAGGATAGACCGCATCCGAGGTCGACTCGAACGCTTTGTTCGGGGACGGCGCCCTCGAGTGCACCCATCGCCTCGACCCATCTAAACCGCGCCCGGCGCGGTACGAGATGTTTTTGGATGAGATCGGCCCCGGCAGACGTGACGACCGCTGGAGCAGGCGCGGTTTAAGATTCTAAAAAATATATTATTCTAAACCGCGTCCCCGCTAAGGGCAGTGGATGCAGCAAACGTCGAGCTCACTCGAAAATTTAGCATCTCGCTCTGGGCGCGGTTTAGTACATCGGGAACCATGAACGCCGAGCGCCTGACGATACCGATTAACCCGATGCCCGACCGTGATCGCCTGCCCCATGCGCTCTATCGCGCCGAGCAGGTGCGCAACCTCGACCGCTGCGCGATCGAGCAGCACGGCATCCCGGGGATCGAGCTGATGAACCGGGCCGGGGAGGTCGCCTATCGGATCCTGCGTGAACGCTGGCCGGATGCCCGCGATCTGACGGTGCTCGTCGGGATCGGCAACAACGGCGGCGACGGCTACGTGATCGCGCGCTTGGCACGGGCCGAGGGTCTCTCCGTGCGCCTGCTGCAGCTCGGGGATCCGCAGCGGGTGACCGGCGATGCGGCCCTCAGTCGCGACGCCTGGCGCGACGCGGGCGGGACGATCGAGCCCTATCGCGGACTGCCGCGACGCTCGGATGTCCTGGTCGATGCCCTTCTGGGAACCGGTCTGGAACGGCCGGTCGAGGGGCTCTGGGCCGAGGCGATCCGGGCGCTCGACAACCAGCGCGCGCCCGTGCTTGCCGTCGACATTCCCTCGGGTCTGCATGCAGACACCGGGCAGGTCATGGGCGTGGCGGCACGCGCGGATGTCACCGTCGGCTTCATCGGACTCAAACAAGGGCTCTTCATCGGGGCCGGACCCGAGTATTGCGGCGAGATCCGTTTCAGCGCGCTCTCCATCCCGGCCCGAGTCTATTCCACCGAGGTGGCGTCGGCGCGTCGGATCGACTGGGATCAGCAGTCGGTACGTTTCGGGCGACGTTCCCGCACCGCGCACAAGGGTACCTTCGGGCACCTGCTGGTGATCGGCGGAGCACCCGGCCTGTCCGGTGCCGTGCGGCTCGCCGGCGAGGCCGCGTTGCGGGCCGGTGCCGGATTGGTCACGATCGCCACGCATCCGGCGCATGCCGCTTGGCTGAATCTCGCGCGTCCCGAGCTGATGGTGTCGGCGGTCGAGACCTCGGCTGATCTGGCTCCCCTGATTGCGCGGGCCGATGTCGTCGCGATCGGCCCCGGGCTGGGCCGCGAGGCGTGGGGCCGCGATCTCTGGACCTACGCGCTTGGTCTCGACCTGCCGATGGTTGTCGATGCCGACGCCCTGAACCTCCTCGCCGAGGCCCCTCGATCGGGGCCGGATTGGGTGCTGACGCCGCATCCGGGGGAGGCGGCACGCCTGCTCGGGACCGACATCGCCGCGATCGAGCAGGATCGTCCGGCCGCTGTGCACGCGTTGCAGGGTCGCTACGGCGGTGTCGTCGTCCTGAAGGGCGCTGGGACGCTGATCGGGAGCGATCCTTTGCGCCCGCTTGCGGTCTGCAGCGACGGCAACCCCGGAATGGCGACCGCCGGCTCCGGGGACGTGCTCACCGGGGTCATCGGCGCCTTGCGCGCTCAGGGTCTTGACGCGGAGGAGGCCGCCTGTGCCGGCGTCTGTCTGCACGCGGCTGCAGGGGATCGGGCCGCGCGGATCGGCGAGCGCGGGCTGATCGCGAGCGATATCATCGACGCGCTTCGTCCGGTGGCCAACCGCGTGACCGCATTGCAGGAGGACGCATGATCGAGCATTGGCTGCCCGATCCCGAGGCGCAGCTCGCCTTCGGAGCGCGGCTCGCGGCGCTTTTGCCGCCGCGTCTCATTGTCTATCTCGAGGGCGACCTGGGGACCGGCAAGACAACCCTGACCCGAGGTGTTCTCGCGGGACTCGGTCATCGCGGTGCAGCGCGCAGCCCGACCTACACCCTGCTCGAACCTTACGAGCTGGCGGACAGACGCATCAATCATCTGGATCTCTATCGCCTCGGGGATCCGCAGGAGCTCGAGTATCTGGGCCTGCGCGATCTGCTCGCCGAGGATGCCGTCTGGATGGTGGAGTGGCCCGAGCGCGGTCTCGGGATGCTGCCGCTGCCCGACCTGGTGATTGCGATCGAGTACGCCGCGAACGGCCGGCATCTGCGTCTCTCTGCCCGGACGCCTGCGGGCGAGGCCGTGCTGGGTGTGCTGGCCGGGCTTGGCTCCGGGGACTCGGCGCGTTGCGCATCGCCTGAGAAGTCGGATGTAATCCAATGATGCAACTTGGAAAGCCGTTTCTCGGCATGCTATCTTTCAACCCACGATCGATTGGATCGGAAGCAACCGGAAGGCCCTGCTCGTGAATAGGCTGATCTCGCCGCTTCTTCTTCTCCTGCTTGCGGTTTCCGCGCAGTGCGTCTGCGCGGAGCAGGCATCGGTGCAAGGTACGCGGGTCTGGACCGATCCGGGAAAGACCCGGTTGGTCTTCGAGACCTCCTCGGCGATCACGCACCGGGTCTTCCCGCTCGACGAGCCCGATCGTCTCGTCATCGACCTCGACGATGCCGTCATGCAGAGCAATCTGCCGAAGGTCGACCTCGGCGACCCCGTCCTGGTCGGCTTGCGCGGCGGCGTGCGCGGCGGATCGCACCTGCGTATCGTCCTGGATCTCAAGCAACCGGTGCGCGCGAAGAGCTTTGCGCTGAGCCCGAACGAGCGCTACGGACATCGGCTTGTCATCGATTTGACACCGAGAGACGGTTCGAGCGTCCGGCGTGTCGCGCTTCCCTCGTTCCCGAATTCGGCCGTTCGCAAAGGGGGCAAGCGGGCCGGTCGCGGTCCTGCAGTCATTGTCGCCATCGACGCCGGTCACGGCGGCGAGGATCCAGGGGCGATCGGTTCCGGCGGGACCTTGGAGAAGGATGTCACCCTCGCGATCGCGCGCGAGCTCGCCAAGCTGGTCGACCGCGAGCCGGGCCTCGAGGCGTTGATGATCCGTGACGGGGATTACTATGTCGGACTCCAGGAACGCATTGCGATCGCGCGCGAGCGTCGTGCCGACCTCTTCGTGTCGATCCACGCCGATGCCTTCTCCAGCGCGAACGCCAAGGGCTCCTCGGTCTACACCCTGTCTTACGGCGGGGCGAGCAGCGAGGCGGCGAAGTGGCTGGCGAGTCGCGAGAACAGCGCGGATCTGATCGGCGGTGTGGATCTCTCGACCGGGGACGATCTTCTGGCCAACGTGCTCATGGACATGACGCAGAACGCGACCATCGAGCACAGTACCGAGGCCGCGGCCATGGTCCTGGCCAATCTCGGTCGATTGGGCGTGGTTCATCGCGGCGACGTCCAGCGTGCCGGGTTCGCCGTTCTCAAGGCGCCGGACGTGCCCTCGATCCTGGTCGAGACCGCCTTCATCAGCAACCCCGACGAAGAGAAGCGCCTGCGCGACCGGGGCCACCAGCGGGAGCTCGCCGATGCGATCTTGGCCGGCGTGCTGGGATACTTCCGCAAGTACCCGCCTCACGGGATGCTCGTCGATGCCTCCCCGCAGGGCGGCAGCGGAGGCGGGGGGGCGCGCGAATACGTCATCGGTCCGGGCGATACACTCTCCGGGATCGCCAAGCAGCACAGCGTGAGCATCTCAGCCCTGCGGGCCCGCAACGGCCTGAACGACGACATGATCCGGGTCGGGCAGGTGTTGGCGATTCCGGAGGATTCGTGAGGGGGCTATAGCCTTCAGCGATCAGCTGCCGGGTAGGGTGGACGAGCGAGAGCGCAGTCCACCCAACACCGCGCCGGCGCTGGTGGACTGCGCTCTCGCTTGTTCACCCTACTGCAGGAAGAGCCTAGCCCTTGCTCGCACCCCGCGCTTCTGTTCCCATCCGCGCATGTCCAGACCGATCCGCATCCTCTCCAGCCATCTCGTCAATCAGATCGCCGCGGGCGAGGTCGTCGAGCGCCCCGCATCTGTCGCCAAAGAGCTGATCGAGAACAGTCTCGACGCCGGGTGCACCCGTGTGGAGATCGACGTGGAGCGCGGCGGCATCAAGCGGTTGCGCGTGCGCGACGACGGGCGCGGCATTCCGCCGGACGAGGTGGTGCTGGCGCTTTCGCGTCATGCCACCAGCAAGGTCGCCGATCTGAGCGATCTGGAGGCGGTCTCGACCCTGGGGTTCCGCGGCGAGGCATTGCCGAGCATCGCCTCGGTGAGTCGGCTGCGTCTGATCTCGCGCAGCCGCGACGATCCGACGGCCCTCGAGGTCACGGTCGGCAGCGATGGGGTCTTGGAAGAGCCGCGTCCGGCGGCCCATCCGCCGGGGACCAGCGTGGATGTGCAGGATCTCTTCTACAACACCCCGGCACGCCGCAAGTTTTTGCGTACCGAGAAGACCGAGCTCGGCCATCTGGAGCAGGTCGTCCGGCGCATCGCCCTGGCACGGCCGGACATCGCCTTTCAGCTGCGCCACAACGGCAAAACGCTCTACGACCTCTCGGCTGCGGTCGACGCTGCGGGGCGGCGCGCCCGTCTGGAGATCTTGCTCGGAGGCGCGTTCGCCGAGCAAGCCTTGACCCTGGACGAGGAGGCCGTGGATCTTCGGCTGTGGGGTTGGGTGGTGCGCCCTGCGTTCTCCCGCAGTCAGGCCGATCAGCAGTTCTTCTACGTCAACGGCCGCATGGTGCGCGACAAGCTGGTGAGTCACGCGGTGCGTCAGGCCTTCAGCGATCTGCTCCATCACGGGCGGCATCCCGCCTATCTCTTGTTCCTGGAGCTGCCCGCCCGGACGGTTGACTGCAACGTCCATCCGTCCAAGCACGAGGTGCGTTTCCGGGAAGGTCGGCAGGTTCACGACTTCATCTTTCGGGTGCTTCAGCGGCGTCTCTCGGCTGGGTTGCTCGGCGAGCCGCAACCGGCGACCGAGCTCGCGAGCGCGTTTATGCCGGGTCGGGAGCCGTTTGCCGAGGACGAGACGGTGGTCCGTCTCGGAGGCGTTTCGGGGCCTACGCTGCATCTGCCGCTGGGCGTCGGCGACGCGCGCGGCGGTTACGCCGAGCGTCTGCGTGCCGATCTGGCGTTTCAGCAACCACCGCCTGCGGGGGGGCGGATCGACGGCGCGGCGGACGGCACAAGCCGCGAAGACGGCGAGGCGCACCCGCTCGGTTACGCCGTCGCACAGATCAACGGGGTCTATCTCCTGGCCCAAACCCCGGACGGCCTGATCATTGTCGATATCCACGCGGCCCACGAGCGGATCGGCTACGAGCGGCTGAAGAAGAGCTGGCGCTCGGGCGCCGTGATTCGCCAGCCGCTGCTGGTTCCGGTACCTGTCTCGGTGGCCCCGCGCGAGGCCGAGCTGATCGCATCCCGGGCCGATGACCTGGCCGCGCTGGGCCTGGTGATCGATCGCATCGACGCCGGCACCTTGGTGGTGCGCGAGGTCCCGGCCCTGCTGCGACAGGCCGATCACGAGGGTCTGGTACGCGATCTACTCTCGGATCTGGCCGTCCACGGCAGCAGCGCCCGACTCGACGAGGCCGTCAACGCGGTGCTTTCCACCATGGCCTGCCACGGCGCCGTGCGGGCCAATCGACGCCTGACCCTGGAGGAGATGAACGCATTGCTCCGCGACATGGAGCGTGTCGAGCGGATCGACCAATGCAATCACGGGCGTCCGACCTGGATCCGCGTGGGTTACGACGAGCTCGATCGTTGGTTCGCGCGTGGGCGCTGATCGAGTGACACCCGTTTGACCGACTCACCCGAAGGACCTGCCCCCGAAGCTGCTGCGGCGGAATCGAGCGACGCGTCCGGGCAGCGGCCTCTCGCCATCCTGCTCATGGGTCCCACCGCGTCCGGCAAGACCGACCTGGCCGTCGAGCTGGTGCAGCGGCTGCCGTGCGAGATCGTCAGTGTCGATTCGGCGATGGTGTATCGCGGCATGGACATCGGCACGGCCAAGCCGACACCCGCTGTGCTCGCCCGTGCGCCGCATCGCCTGATCGATATCCTGGAGCCCACCGAGGCCTACTCCACGGCGCGCTTTCGTGAAGATGCACTCGCGGCGATGGCGCAGATCAGCACGCAGGGCCGAATCCCGCTCCTGGTCGGCGGCACCATGCTCTATTTCAAGGCGCTGCAACAGGGTCTGGCGAGGCTGCCGAGCGCGGATCCGGTGCTCCGCCAAGCCTTGTCCGACGAGGCCGCCGTCATCGGCTGGTCCGCGATGCACGCGCGACTGGAGCGACTGGATCCGCAGGCGGCGGGCCGGATCCACCCCAACGATCCGCAGCGTATCCAGCGTGCGTTGGAGATTCATGCCCTGACGGGCCGCTCGATGAGCGCGCTGCTCGCGTCGGCAGGCGAGAGCGCCGATCTGCCGTATCGTCTCCTCAAGTTGGTGCGTGCCCCGGCGGATCGCGAAGTGCTGCGCGAGCGCATCGTCCGGCGCTTCCGCGCGATGCTGGAGCAGGGGTTGGTGGAGGAGGTCATGCGGTTGCGGGCGCGCGGCGATCTCGCCGCGGACCTGCCGTCGATGCGCTCGGTCGGGTATCGCCAGGTCTGGAGCTATCTCGAGGGCGCGCTCGATGCCGACGAGATGTGTCTGAAAGGCATCGTCGCCTCGAGACAACTCGCCAAGCGTCAGCTCACCTGGCTGCGTGCCGAGACGGCGACCCATTGGCTCGCCGACGACCCGGATCCGCTCGACGCGGCGCTGCGCCTGATCCGGAGGGCCCGGTCGACGACGCCTCACGCGTGCTGAGCCGCAACCCGGGCGAGTTGTCCCGGTACGATCGCATTGAGACCATTGAACGCATTGAACGCCCGGTCCGTTCAGGTGTGTCCTTGCCCGGCTGCGCGATTGCCCGACGATCTGGTATTCGCCTTAGATGCGTGGCACTCTATTTGCTGGCCTTTGCCTTCAGAGAAGTCCGTGTGTTGCGGCGATCACACCGATCCCCGTTGTTGTTTCGGCACCGATCGGACCGATGTGCCGTGCTATGGCGAAAACGCAGCGTTTCGACGACACTAAACCGCGTCTACGCCAAGGGTCGTGGATGCACCGAACGTCGAGTTCACTCGATAATGAGCATCTTGCTCCGGACGCGGTTTAAGCGAGGCTTTTTTCGGCGGGTATGCCTGTCCCGGCTGCTGTCCCGCCTGCTCCACCCCGGCTTGATTGGCAGCGATCACAGCCAGACCTTTTTGCCGGGCAACACTTGCCGACCACAACAATAAGGAGTCACTCCATGTCTAAAGGCCAAAGCCTCCAAGACCCTTTTTTGAACGCCCTGAGGAAGGAACGCGTCCCCGTCTCTATCTTTTTGGTCAACGGGATCAAATTGCAGGGCCAGATCGAGTCCTTCGATCAGTTCGTTGTGTTGTTGAAAAACAACGTCAGCCAGATGATTTACAAGCATGCGATATCGACCGTCGTGCCAGCGCGAAACGTCAAGCTCCCACCGGCGGAAGGGGCGCTGCCGGAGCCGGGCAACACATGAGCGGGAGACAGCCGTAATCGGCCCGCGCGCGGATCGTCGTCGCCGCGAAGGAGGCTGCCGTGTTTGAGCGTCCGAGCGCCGGCGAGCGCGCTGTTTTGGTGCACCTGGATATCGGCTCGACCGCGGAGCCCGACGAGCGCGAGGAGTTTCGGCGCCTGGCGGTTGCCGCGGGCGCGCAGATCGTCGGCACTTTGGGGGGCTCGCGCGCGTCACCCGATCCGAAGCTCTTTATCGGAACCGGCAAATGCGACGAGCTGATCGCGCTGGTCGCGGGCACGGGAGCGGAGTTGGTGATCTTCAATCATCCGCTCTCGCCCGGTCAGGAGCGCAATCTCGAGCGCCTGGTCAAATGCCGCGTCGTGGATCGCTCGGGCCTGATTCTCGACATCTTCGCGCAGCGTGCGCGCTCCTTCGAGGGCAAGCTGCAGGTCGAGCTTGCACAGCTCAAGCACATGTCGACCCGGCTGGTGCGCGGATGGACCCACTTGGAGCGCCAGAAGGGCGGCATCGGTCTACGCGGACCCGGTGAGACCCAGCTTGAGACCGACCGCCGACTGCTGTCCAAGCGGATGACCGTGCTCGATCGGCGCCTGGACCGCATCCAGGTGCAGCGTGCCCAGGGGCGCAAGGCACGCGACAAGGCCGAGCTGCCGGTGCTCTCGCTCGTGGGTTACACCAACGCGGGCAAGTCGACACTCTTCAACCGCTTGACCGAGGCGGGCGTCTTCCAGGCCGATCAGCTCTTCGCGACCCTAGATCCGACCTTGCGCCGCCTGACCCTTCCTGACGGCGGACGGGTGCTCGTGGCCGATACGGTCGGCTTCGTCGGCCGGCTCCCGCATGAGCTGGTGGCGGCATTCCGCTCGACCCTCGAAGAGACGCGCAGCGCCGCGCTGTTGCTGCACGTCGTGGAGGCATCGGCGCCGCATCGGGCGCGTCTCGCGGCCGACGTGGAGCAGGTGCTCGCCGAGATCGGCAGCGACGCGATCCCGCGCCTCGAGGTCTACAACAAGATCGATCTGCTCCCCGAGGAGTCGCCGCGCATCGAGCGGGATTCGGCCGGTTTGCCGAGCCGGGTGTGGATGTCCGCGCAGACAGGCGCCGGGGTCGATCTGCTCTTGCAGGCGATCTCCGAGTGGCTGGGACGCGATCGGATTCGCTGCTCGCTGGATCTCGAGCCGGACGAAGGGCGCCTGCGCGCTTGGCTGTTCGAGCATGCGCAGATCATCTCGGACGTGCCCAGACCGGCGGGTGGATGGTCGATGGATCTCATCATCGGGCGACCGGATCGGGAGCGTCTTGCGGCGAGGAACACGCGGTTTTCGGAGGACAAGGAGGGTGTTTGACAGAGGAATCGGCGCCGCCCGCGGCGTTCGTTTCGGCCTGCCCGATTGCCGTGAGCCGTTTGCCCTCGGCCGTCCCGTTCACCTAAAATCCAAGGCCTCGCCGATCGAGATCAACCTCGCCGGCTCCGACAGTCCTCGGAGCCGGCTCGGCGGAACCGCTCCAACACATGACGCAGACCGCACCGGGCGCGGTTTAGGTCGCATCTTTGCTTGATATCGTCGCGCTTCGTCGGCACTCTGGAGAGGTCATCCGAGGGCTCGAGCGTCAGGACCGCGCAGCGACCAGCGTGCGCACCCTTCTCGCAACCCGCACGGTTGGTGCGGGAGCGCCTCTCAACCCAACATAACAGTCGAATTCGACAGACGGAGAAGCTATGGCCTGGAACGAGCCAGGTGGCGGTAACAAAGACCCTTGGAGCGGCAAGGGCGGCGGCGAGCAGGGTCCTCCCGACCTCGATGAGGTCGTGCGAAAGCTCCAGGAGCGACTCGGCGGGCTGTTCGGGGGCAACAAGCCCTCCGGCGGCAGCGCATCCGGCGGTGGCGGCGGGTTTAATCTGCCGGGCGGGGATTTCAGCTCGCGCGCCATCGGAATCATCGTCGGGATCCTGCTGGTCATCTGGCTGGCGACCGGCATCTATATCGTCGAGCCCGCCGAACGGGGCGTCGTGACGCGCTTCGGTGCTTATGTCGACACCACCGGTCCGGGTCCTCACTGGCATGTTCCCTGGCCATTCGAGTCCGTCGTCAAGGTCAACGTCGACGAGATCTCCACCTTCAGCCACTCGGCCTCCATGCTGACGCAGGACGAGAACATCGTCGATGTCGAGCTCACCGTGCAATCACGCATCCAAGACGCGGGCGATTACCTATTCCAGGTGGCCGATCCGGATCAGACCTTGCGCGATGCGACCGTGACGGTCGTGCGCGTCACCGTCGGCGGAAGCAAGCTCGACTTCGTGATGACGGAAGGGCGCGGCGCGGTTGCCGTGACCATTCAAGAGCGGATTCAGGCCCTGATGGATCAATATCAGAGCGGCCTTCTAGTCACCTCCGTGAACATGCAGCCGGCCAAGCCGCCGGAGCAGGTCAAAGCGGCCTTCGACGACGCCATCAAGGCGCGCGAGGACAAGGAGCGGCTCGAGAATCAGGCCGAGGCCTACGCCAACGAGGTCCTTCCGCAGGCACGCGGCGAGGCCGCTCGGATCATCGCCGATGCTCGCGCCTATCGTGATCAGGTCATCGCCAGATCCGAAGGTGAAACGGCACGCTTCACAGCGATCCTGACCGAGTATCTGATGGCCCCGGAGGTCACGCGGCAGCGCCTTTACTTGGAAACGATGGAGCAGGTCTTGGGTGATACCAACAAGGTCATCATCGATGTGGAAGACGGCGGCGACAGTCTCCTCTACCTCCCGATCGACCAACTCATGAAGCAGCGGCCGGACACGTCGGCCCTCGTCAAGCCCGAGCCGTCGGCCCCCGCCGTTGCATCCGAATCGGTGGATCGCCCGCAGCGCTCGGTCGATCGTGATCGGAGGGTGCGCTAATGAACAAGCTGAAAACCTTCCTGCCGCTGGGCTTGGCCGGTCTCGTGATCGCGATTTACGCCTTCACGTTCGTCGTGCAGCAGTACGAGGTTGCGATCAAGCTGCGACTCGGTCAGATCGTCGGCGACGATTATCGTCCCGGCCTTCACTTCAAGGTCCCGGTCCTCAACAACATCAAGGTGTTCGATCGGAGAATCCAGACCTTGGATTCGCGTCCGGAACGCTTCCTGACGATCGAGAAGAAGGACGTGATCGTCGACTCCTACACCAAGTGGCGCATCTCCAACGCGGCGCAGTTCTTCCGCTCGACGGGCGGCAACATCGCGCGGACCTCCCGACTGCTGTCAGAACGGGTGAATACGAGCCTGCGCAACGAGTTCGGCAAACGTACGATCCAGGAGGTCGTCTCGGACGATCGTCTCGCCCTGATGGCCTTGTTGACCAAAGAGGTGAACGAGAACGCTCAGGATCTCGGGATCGAGGTCGTCGATGTCCGTGTGAAGCAGATCGACCTGCCGCCCGAGGTCAGCGAATCCGTCTACTCGCGGATGCGGGCCGAGCGTGAGCGAGTCGCCAGGGATCTTCGGGCGCAGGGTGGCGAAGCCGCCGAGCGGATCCGCGCCGATGCGGACCGTCAGAGGACCGTCATCGTCGCCGAAGCCTTTCGCGAGTCCGAAGAGACGCGAGGCGAGGGCGACGCGCGAGCATCGCAGATCTTCGCGAACGCCTTCAACCAGGATCGCGAGTTCTACGCCTTCTTCCGCAGTTTGAGCGCGTATCGATCGTCTCTCGGGCAGGAGCGGGACGTGATGGTGTTGGAGCCGGATTCGGATTTCTTCCGATTCTTCCGCGATCCGGCCGGGCAATGATCCCGGCCTCTCGGGTCTGACCGAACGTCTCGGCCTAACCAAACGCCTCGGTTTTCCGAGGCGTTTTCGTGTGGTCACCCGCAAAGGTTCGTGCGTACTCGCACGATGTCGATAGGAGCCCGGGCATCCGACAAGCGTTGGACAAATGCGGCGTCGTCTGAAAAGATGCCCGCCTTTGACCGATGCGCACGTCCGGGGTCCACTCGGATCCGAATCGGGTGTTTCGGAGTCACGTGTTGCTGCAAGATGTCTTGGTCGCGGTTGCGCTGGTGCTGGTCATCGAAGGCATTTGGCCTTTTCTGAGTCCGGACGGGTTTCGACGTGTTCTCCTGCTGATTGCCGCCGAGGACAAAGGCGCACTGCGGATTGCCGGCTTGGTCAGCATGCTGTCCGGCGTCGGCCTGCTGTATCTGGTCAACTAATGCCTCTTGCCCGAGGCGCATCGATCGCGACTGAATAACCGGGGCTACTGAACGCATGAACGAGGAACGCTGGCTGTTGCCGGCCGGGATCGACGAGGTGCTGCCTGCTCAGGCGCGGGTCATGGAGACGCTGCGCCGCGAGCTGTTGGATCTCTACGCGAGCTGGGGTTACGAGCTCGTCATCCCGCCTTTCATCGACTATCTGGAATCCCTTCTGACCGGCACCGGTCAAGATCTCGACCTTCAGACCTTCAAGCTGACCGACCAGCTCAGCGGGCGCCTGCTCGGGGTGCGTGCCGACATGACCCCGCAGGTCGCCCGGATCGATGCACACCATCTCAGACGCGACGCTCCGACGCGGCTGTGCTATCTCGGGACCGTTCTGCATACCCGCAGCGATGGTTTTGCAGGTACGCGCAGTCCGTTGCAGATCGGCGCCGAGATCTACGGACACTCCGGGATCGAGAGCGATACCGAGATCCTGCGGCTGATCATGTTGACCTTGCGGGCCGCCGGGATTCGGGAGAGTTATCTGGATCTGGGGCATGTCGGCATCTATCGAGGACTCGCCCGGCAGGCCGGTTTGTCGGCGGCCGGCGAGCACGCCCTGTTCGATGCGCTGCAGCGCAAGGCCGTGCCGGAGATCGAGGCACTGATCGCGGAGCTCGGCCTCGGCGGCGCACCGGCGCGCATGTTGTCCGCCTTGGCGGAGCTCAACGGGACCGATGCACTCGCGCGTGCCGAGACGCTGCTGCGCGAGGCCGACCGCCCGGTACGCGAGGCGGTCGACTACCTGCGCCGACTCGCCGACGAGCTCGGTCGCTGGCTCCCGGACGTTTCCATCCATTACGATCTGGCGGAGCTGCGCGGTTACCGGTATAAGACGGGTGCGGTTTTTGCCGCCTTCGTTCCCGGCTGGGGGCTGGAGATCGCGCGCGGCGGCCGTTACGACGACATCGGGCGGGTTTTCGGTCGCGCACGTCCCGCGGTCGGATTCAGTACGGATTTGAAAGAGCTGCTGCGCCACGGGCGAAGGTCCGATACGAGCGACGCGGCGATCTACGCGCCCTGGTCGAGCGCGCCGGCGTTGCAGGAGGCCGTCGATCGGCTCCGTGCCTCGGGACGGCGCGTGATCCATGCGCTCCCCGGGCTTGAGCAGGATCTGCGCGATCCGGGCTGCCGGCAGGTGCTGGTCGAACGTGACGGGCGTTGGGAACTAGACGATATCCTCGCGGAGTAGATGACTAAAGATGGGCAACAACGTCGTTGTAATCGGCACCCAATGGGGTGATGAAGGCAAAGGTAAGGTGGTGGACCTGCTGACCGACCGGGCTTCGGTCGTCGTGCGGTTTCAAGGGGGCCACAATGCCGGGCACACCTTGGTCATCGACGGTGTGAAGACCGTTCTGCATCTGGTCCCGTCCGGCGTGCTGCGCGACGGCGTGCGTTGCCTGATCGGCAACGGCGTGGTGCTCTCGCCCTCGGCGCTGCAGGAAGAGCTCGCCATGCTCGAAGCCTCCGGCGTGCCGGCGCGCGAGCGGCTGGGCATCAGTGCGGCCTGTCCGCTGATCCTGCCTTACCACATCGCGCTCGATCAGGCGCGCGAGCTTGCGCGCGGCGTGAAGGCGATCGGGACGACCGGCCGAGGCATCGGCCCTGCGTATGAAGACAAGACGGCGCGTCGCGGTATCCGCCTCGGCGAGCTTCTCGACATCGAGCATTTCAAGGAGCGCCTGCGCGAGGTCATGGAGTACCACAACTTCATGCTCGAGCATTACTTCAAGGTCACGCCGGTCGATTATGCCGCGGTCCTCGACGAGTACCTCGGTCATGCCGAGGTGCTGCGTCCCTTGGTGATGGATGTCCCGGGATATCTGCACAGCTGCCGTGCCGAAGGCAAAGACATCCTGTTCGAAGGCGCCCAAGGGGCCTTGCTCGACATCGACCACGGTACCTACCCCTACGTGACCTCGTCCACGACGACTGCCGGCGGGGCGTCGAGCGGCAGCGGCGTCGGACCGCGCGACCTGGATTACATCCTCGGGATCGTGAAGGCCTACACCACTCGGGTGGGCGCCGGTCCATTTCCGACCGAGCTGTTCGACGCGATCGGCGACCATCTCGGCAAGCGGGGCAACGAGTTCGGCGCGACCACCGGGCGCAAGCGCCGCTGCGGTTGGCTCGACATGGTCGCGCTCAAACGATCGCTCGCCATCAACAGCGTCACCGGCATCTGTATCACCAAGCTCGACGTGCTCGACGGTCTGGAGACCATCAAGATCTGTACGAGCTATGTCGTCGACGGCGAGGAGATCGAGACCCCGCCGGTCGGATCCGATGCGCTCGAGCGGTGCGAGCCGCGCTATATCGAGCTGCCGGGCTGGTCGGAGTCCACGGTCGGCACGACCTCGTACGATGCCCTGCCTGCGGCGGCGCGTGCCTATCTCGAGACCATCGAGCAGCTGGGCGGAGTCCCGATCGACCTCGTCTCCACGGGCCCGGACCGGATCGAGACCCTCGTCCGTCGCCACCCGTTCGACGTCTGAGGCCTGTCCGACGCGATGGATACTGCCGGAACAGCGCTTGTTGTCGAGGGGCTTTGGCTGATGGTCATCGGGATGTCCATCGTCTTTTCCTTTCTCGTGATGCTGGTCGGGGCCCTCACCCTGATGTCGAAGGCGGTCGCCCGCTGGGCCCCCGATGAACCGCTCCCGGCGGCGACGGCCGGCGGTCATGCGCTCGCGCGACCGCAGGATGACAAGCGTTTGATCGCGGTCATCGGCGCCGGGATCCAGGCACATCGCCGACGCCATCGCCCTTGACGTGCCGACCGAGCCGGGTCGTGCCGCAATCGCATCATTTCGCTCGTCTTTCGTATCGCGTCGACCTGTTGCCGGCCCGCCCGAGCGCGTTTTGCCTCGTGGTCGTGCCGGCAGCGAGCCGAGGCCGCATTCGGCGCACGCTCCGCCGACCGAGCATCACCCAAACCCGAGATCGAGTCCCGCATGAAGCCATCCAACCGACTTGCGATCACCGATGTCGTCCTGCGCGATGCCCACCAGTCGCTGCTCGCGACCCGTCTGCGTATCGAGGACATGCTCCCCATCGCGCCGAAGCTCGACGAGGTCGGCTATTGGTCGATCGAGAGCTGGGGCGGGGCGACCTTCGATGCCTGCATCCGTTATCTCGGCGAGGACCCCTGGGAGCGGCTGCGTCTTATCAAGGCCGCGATGCCGAAGACGCCGCAGCAGATGCTGCTGCGCGGGCAAAACCTGCTGGGCTACCGGCACTATGCCGACGACCTGGTCGAGACCTTCGTGGAGCGCGCCGCACTCAACGGGATCGATGTCTTCCGCATCTTCGATGCCATGAACGACGTGCGCAACCTCGAGACCTCGGTGAAGGCCGCCTTGGCGACCGGCAAGCACGCCCAAGGCACCATGTCCTATACGGTCAGCCCGGTACACGATCTGGACTACTGGGTCGATATGGGTCGCCGCCTCGAAGACATGGGTTGCCATTCGATCTGCATCAAGGACATGGCGGGTCTGCTCAAGCCCTATGTCGCCGAGACCCTGGTGACGCGGCTGAAGGAGACCTGCAGCGTCCCGATCGCCATGCAGAGCCATGCGACGACCGGAATGAGCACGAGCACCATCCTCAAGGCTGCGGAGGCGGGGATCGATATGGTCGATACCGCCATCTCATCGATGAGCATGACCTACGGTCATTCGCCGACCGAGTCGGTCGTCGCCATCCTCGAGGATACGGATCGCTCGACCGGATTGAATCTCTTCCTGCTCGAAGAGATCGCGGCCTATTTTCGCGAGGTCCGTAAGAAATATGCCAAGTTCGAGGGTGCGCTCAAGGGTGTGGACTCCCGCATCCTGGTGGCTCAGGTGCCCGGCGGCATGCTCACCAACATGGAGAGTCAACTGCGCGAGCAAGGGGCCACCGACCGGTTCGACGCGGTGCTTGCCGAGATCCCGCGCGTTCGCGAGGACCTCGGATTCCTGCCCTTGGTGACGCCGACATCACAGATCGTCGGCAGCCAGGCCGTGCTCAACGTCCTGATGGGCGAGCGCTACAAGAGCATCACCAACGAGACCGCCGGCGTCCTCAAGGGCGAGTACGGTGCGACCCCGGCCCCGGTCAACGTCGAGCTTCAACAGCGCGTCTTGGCCGCGGGCGAGGCGCCGATCACCTGTCGTCCGGCCGACAATCTGACGCCCGAGCTCGATGCGCTCGCCGCGGAGTTGCAACGCCTGGCCGAGGAGCGCTCCATCAGGTTAGCCTCGGATGTCGTGGATGATGTCCTGACCTATGCCTTGTTTCCCCAGGTCGGGCTCAAGTTCCTGGCGCATCGGGGGGATCCGAGTGTCTTCGAGCCACCGCCGTGGACCGAGTCGGTCGGTCAGACCGTCGTCGAGACCGCCCCGTCGGCGGTTGCGGTCACCGCCGTCGCCGAGCGCTATCGGGTGGAGGTCGACGGCCACAGCTACCACGTCGTGGTCTCCCCGGAGGGCGTGATCGAGCAGGTCGCCGGCGTGCCGAGCGTCGCTTTGCCGTCTCCCGTCGCCGGCCGGGGCGTGCCGGCCCCGCTTGCCGGGACCGTGGTGGCGGTCAAGGTCAAACCGGGGCAGGTCATCGCCTCCGGTGAGCTGATCATGCTGCTCGAGGCGATGAAGATGGAGACCGAGGTCCGCTCTCCGGAAGCCGGCACCGTGCTCGCCGTGTCGGTCAAGGAAGGCGACAGCCTCCAAGTCGGCCAGATTCTCCTGACCCTGGGCTGAGCGGCATGGAGGCGCTTCTCACCCTCTGGCAGTCCACGGGCATCGCCAACGTCACCTGGCGCGAGCTGCTCATGCTCCTGGTCGGGGTTGGACTCATTTATCTGGCGATCGCCAAGCGCTTCGAGCCGCTCCTGCTGCTGCCCATCGGCTTCGGCGCGATCCTCTCGAACATTCCGGTCGCCGGCATGGCCGGGCCGGACGGGATGATCGGGATGATCTATCACGTCGGGGTCGAGACCGGGATATTCCCCCTGCTCATCTTCCTCGGTGTCGGCGCCCTGACCGATTTCAGCGCACTCATCGCCAGGCCCTCGACGCTGCTCCTCGGCGCGGCTGCGCAGTTCGGGATCTTTGCGACCCTCATCGGTGCGCTCGCGCTGAACCTGCTGCCCGGATTCAACTTCAGTCTGGCCGATGCCGCCGCCATCGGCATCATCGGTGGGGCGGACGGGCCGACTGCCATCTTCCTGGCCTCGCGCCTCGCGCCGGATCTCCTCGGTGCGATCGCGGTCGCCGCCTATTCCTACATGGCGCTGGTCCCGATCATTCAGCCCCCGATCATGCGTGCCCTGACGACCAAGGCAGAGCGCGGTGTCGTCATGGAGCAGCTGCGCCCCGTCTCGCGTTTGGAGCGTATCCTCTTCCCCCTCGTCGTGCTCTTTCTCTGTGCCCTGTTGTTGCCCTCGGCAGCGCCGCTGATCGGGATGCTCACCTTGGGGAACCTCCTGCGTGAAAGCGGCGTCGTGGAGCGTCTCAGTCGGGCGGCTCAGAACGAGATCATCAACGTCGTCACCATCCTGCTGGGTTTGGCGATCGGCTCCAAACTCTCGGGCGAGCTCTTTCTCACGACGCAGACGCTTGGGATTCTGGTCCTCGGCGCCATTGCTTTCAGCATCGGGACAGCCGCAGGGGTCATCATGGGCAAGATCATGTGTCGTCTCAGCGGGGGAAAGGTGAACCCGTTGATCGGTGCGGCGGGTGTCTCGGCGGTTCCCATGGCTGCGCGGGTCGTGAACAAGGTCGGCCTTGCCGAGAATCATCACAATTTCCTGCTGATGCACGCCATGGGTCCGAACGTTGCGGGCGTCATCGGCTCGGCGGTCGCCGCCGGCGTCTTGCTCGCCCTCGTGGGCCCGTAGCGCTCGATTCGGCAGCCGGTCTTCCGCCTGTCGGGTCTGCGATCAGCGATGGCGCGTCAATGCCGGATCGCGCTCGGCACGCGGTTTAGGTTGACGCTGCGATCCGATATGCGCTACTTTTGCGCGCTTATGTCGGGCGCACCTCTTGATCTGATCGACCCCTGGCGTGCATGTCGCCGTGAGCAGACCTTCAACGGCGAGCTGTCGTTGAACGCGATGCCGCGGCTTGCCGCCGCCATGGACGGTCTCGAGCGCGCTACGCCGGAGTCCGGTTCGGCACTTGAGGGCACCGCGACCGTCGACGAGGCTAGCACCGTCGACGAGGCGAGCTACGAGCTTCTGTTCGCGCGCGATCGAAAGGGTCGGTGCGTCGTCACCGGGCGCGTGCGTGCGACCCTAAGGTTACGCTGCCAGCGCTGCCTCGACGAGGTCGAGGTTCCGGTCGATGCTCCGATTGCGCTGGCACTGATCCGCCGGGATGAAGACGCGCTCGACCTGCCCGAGGATCTCGATCCTTGGATGGTCGTCGATGAGCGGCTCAATCCGATGGATCTCGTCGAGGACGAGCTGCTGTTGGCGCTTCCCGCGATCCCGCGCCATCCTCTCGGGGGCTGCGCGGCGGGGCCGATCGAGGCTGGCGATGCGGTATCGACGGGAGAGGAGGCGGAGGGGTCGGATACGAAACGCCGGCCCTTCGAGGTTCTGGCGGCACTCAAACGACCGCCGCAGACCTGAGGCCCAAGCGTCCATTGGCATGGCCCAAAGGAATGCAAGGCTCGCACCGTGCGCGGATAACGGGTGCGGTGCCCGACACGATTGATGGATTGGACAACAGATTGCGCTCCCGCTCAAACGGCGGCCGAGCTTTATTCGGAGATCAAAGATGGCCGTTCAACAAAATCGAAAAACCCCGTCCAAGCGCGGCATGCGTCGCTCCCATGACGCACTGAGCAAGCCGACCTTGTCGGTGGACCCCACCAGCGGCGAGACACATCTTCGCCACCATGTGACGCCGGACGGGTTCTATCGCGGCCGTAAGGTTCTGGATCGCTCTGAGTGACCGCACGCGGTCGCCTTGGAGCTTTCAATCCAGCGCCGATCCGCAGCTCGAACGTTCTCGGGATGGGATCGCCCTCGACAATCGCGCTCGACGCCATGGGCGGTGACCATGGTCCGGGTGTCGTGGTGGCGGCCGCGCTGCGTTTTCTCGCGGCCTCCGAGCGGGTCGATCTGATCCTCGTCGGCGACGAGGCCAAGATCGCCGAGCATCTCGGCAACGCCGATCGGTCTCGACTGAAGATTCGCCCGACGACGCAAGAGGTCGGGATGGACGAGGCGCCTTCCAAGGCGTTGAGAGGGAAGAAGGATTCCTCGATGCGCGTGGCCATCGACCTGGTGAAGAGCGGCGACGCCGACGCCTGCGTCAGCGCCGGCAACACCGGTGCCTTGATGGCGACCGCGCGTTTCGTCCTCAAGACACTACCGAGTGTCGATCGCCCGGCGATCATCACCGCCGTGCCCTCCCTGCACGGGCATACCCACATGCTCGACCTGGGCGCGAACGTGGATTGCACGGCCGAGCATCTCTTTCAGTTCGCGGTGATGGGCAGTGAGTTGGTGACGGCCGTCGAAGGCGTCGCCGCGCCGCGCGTGGCGCTCCTGAACATCGGACAGGAAGAGATCAAGGGCAACGAGCAGGTCAAGCAGGCCAACGAGCTGCTGCTGCGCAGCGGCTTGAACTATGTCGGCTACATCGAGGGTGACGGGATCTTCCTCGACGACATCGACGTGGTCGTGGCCGACGGATTCGTCGGCAACGTGGCCCTTAAATGCAGCGAAGGGGTGGCCAAGTTCGTCCGGCATTCCTTGAGCACGCAGTTTAAGCGGACCTGGTTCAGTCGCCTGGCCGGGCTTGCCGCGATGCCGATTCTCAAGCAGTTTCGCCGCACGATGGACCCGCGCCGCTACAACGGTGCCAGTCTTCTCGGCCTGCGCGGGATCGTGATCAAGAGCCACGGCGGGGCGGACGAGATGGCGTTCGAGAACGCGATCCACATCGCCCTGAAAGAGATTCACGCGAACATCCCCAAGCGGATCGGCGAGCAAGTCGGCCGGCATCTCGACAGCGGACAATACAAGGCGATCGCCTGATGATTTACTCGCGCATCCTGGGGACCGGGAGCCACCTCCCGGCCCGGACGGTGACGAATGCCGATCTCGAGGCGATCGTCGATACCACGGCGACCTGGATCTTCGAGCGTACCGGCATCGAGAAGCGCCATGTGGTGTCCGAGGGCGAGACCTGTTGCGATCTCGCCGAGGTAGCCGCCCGCAGAGCACTCGATGCGGCCGGTCTCCAACCGTCCGACATCGATCTGATCATTGTCGCCACGACCACCCCGGATCAGTTCTTTCCGAGCACCGCCTGTCTTCTGCAGCAGCGTCTCGGCGTGCACGGTTGCCCGGCCTTCGATCTTCAGGCGGTCTGCACGGGTTTTGTCTACGCCGTCGGGGTTGCCGACAAGTTCATCCGAACCGGCTCCGCCAAACGGGCGCTGGTCGTCGGGGCAGAGACGCTGTCGCGCATTCTCAACTGGGAGGACCGCGGGACCTGCGTGCTCTTCGGAGACGGCGCAGGGGCGGTGGTCTTGGAGGCGTCGGACGAGCCGGGCATCATCTCCACGCATCTGCATGCCGACGGTGCCTACAAGGACCTGCTTCAGGTCCCGGGCGGCCTCGGCAACGGACACCCCGATGACCGTTTCATGGAGATGAAGGGCAACGAGGTCTTCCGCGTCGCCGTGACCACGCTCGGTCGCATCGTCGACGAGACCCTCGAGGCCGCCGGTCTGGCCAAGTCGGACATCGACTGGTTGATCCCGCACCAGGCGAATATCCGGATCATCCAGGCGACCGCGCGTAAGCTGGATCTGCCGATGGAGCGTGTCGTGGTCACGGTTGCCGAGCACGGCAACACCTCTGCCGCATCCATTCCGCTGGCCTTCGATCAAGCGGTGCGCGACGGGCGTATTCAGCGTGGCGAGCTCCTCCTGATGGAAGCCTTCGGCGGCGGTTTCACCTGGGGTTCCGTCTTGGTTCGTTACTGATTTGCTTTGTTGCTGATTGGTTCGTTGCCGGGTCCCTGTCGATACGGATGACACACATGATTGCCGCTTTTTTCCCCGGTCAAGGCTCCCAGTCGATCGGGATGCTCGACGCACTCGCCGAGTCCTATCCGGATGTGCGCAGGACCTTCGATGAAGCATCGGACGCCTTGGGTTTCGACCTTTGGCGTTTGGTCCACGAGGGTCCGAAAGAGGATCTCGATCTCACCCGGAACACCCAACCCGTCATGCTGAGCGCCGGTATTGCGGTCTGGCGCGCCTGGATGCAGGCCGGTGGGCCGCCCGCGAGCATGATGGCCGGTCACAGCCTGGGCGAGTATTCGGCCTTGGTGGCCGCCGGCGCGCTGAGCTTTGCCGACGGCGTGCGTTTGGCTGCCGAACGTGCGCGCTTTATGCAGGAGGCGGTTCCGGCCGGAGAGGGTGCGATGGCGGCCGTGCTGGGTCTGGGCGACGCCGAGGTCATTGCACTCTGCGCCGAGCAGGCGCAAGGCGCCGTGCTCGAGGCCGTCAATTTCAACTCGCCCGGCCAGGTTGTGATCGCAGGCGAGGCCGCTGCGGTGGACCGTGCGATCGGCGCGGCCAAGGGCGCCGGTGCGAGGCGAGCCCTGACCTTGCCGGTCAGCGTCCCCTCGCATTGTGCCCTGATGCGCCCCGCGGCGGATCGCCTCGCCGAGCGGTTGGCCACGATCGAGATCCGGGTCCCCGAGGTCGCGGTCCTGCACAACGCCAGTGTGCAGCGCGCGGCCGACAGCGCCGTGCTGCGCGATCAACTGGTCCGGCAGCTCTATCGCCCGGTGCGTTGGGTGGAGACGGTGCGTGCTGTCGCCGCCGAAGGCATTCGGATCGCGATCGAGTGTGGCCCGGGCAAGGTGCTGACCGGTCTGAACAAACGCATCGACGACAATCTGACGACACTGCCGGTCTTTGACCCGAAGTCACTCGAGACGGCAATGGAGGCGATAGACAATGCTGAAAGATGAAATCGCGCTCGTCTCGGGTGCCTCGAGGGGAATCGGTCGGGCCATCGCCATGGCGCTGGCCGAGCAGGGCGCCGCGGTTGCCGGTACGGCCACGACGGCGGCCGGTGCGCGCTCGATCGAGGAGGCGCTCAACGAGGCAGGTTACCGGGGCATCGGGATCGTGCTCGACGTCGCCGATCAAGCCTCTGTCGAGGCCGCCGTCGGAGAGATCACCGAGCGCCTCGGTGCGCCGGGGATTCTCGTGAACAACGCCGGAATTACACGCGACAACCTCCTGATGCGGATGAAGGACGAGGAGTGGGACTCGGTCATCGAGACCAATCTCAGCTCGCTCTACCGTGTCACCAAGGCCTGTCTGCGTTCGATGACGAAGGCGCGTAAAGGCCGGATCATCAACATCGCTTCGGTCGTCGGTTCCATGGGCAACGCCGGTCAGACCAACTATGCGGCTGCCAAGGCAGGCATGATGGGCTTCACTAAGGCGTTGGCACGCGAGGTCGGGTCCCGCGCGATCACGGTCAACTGCGTGGCCCCCGGGTTCATCGATACCGACATGACGCGCGCCTTGCCCGATGCGCAGCGCCAGGCGTTGATCGGAGGCATCCCGCTGGGCAGGCTTGGGCAGCCCGAGGAGATCGCCGGCGCCGTGGTCTTTTTGGCGTCTCCTGCAGCGGCCTACATCACCGGCGAGACCCTACACGTGAACGGCGGCATGCACATGGCATGAAAGTCGTTGTCGTCGATATGATTAAGATCAGCTAAATCAGATCCTTGTGCTTTTTCCCGAGAGCTGATGCAGCTTTCATCGGCCGTCGATTGTCACTAGAATACCGCCTGGTCCAGCGAGGGCCACCTTTATTCATCCGGAGGAATCAGTCCCATGAGCAGCGTTGAAGATCGAGTCCGCAAAATCGTTGTCGAGCAACTTGGCGTCAAGGAAGAGGAAGTGACCTCGGAGGCGTCCTTCGTCGACGATCTGGGCGCGGACTCACTCGACACGGTTGAGTTGGTCATGGCCCTCGAAGAAGAGTTCGAAACCGAGATCCCGGACGAGGATGCGGAGAAGATCACCACCGTCCAACAGGCCATCAACTACATCAACCAGCACCAAGCCTAGGCAGGTGTCCGGCACCCGGGTCGGGTGCTCCGAGGCTCGAGGGCCGTCGGCCGCAGCTGGATGCCGGTGCGGCGGCGAGCGTCGAATAGCGCGTTTCGAACGAAAGGGGTAGGCAATGTCAGGCAGAAGGGTCGTGGTCACCGGTTTGGGCCTCGTGGCGCCGGTTGGTTTGGACGTCAAGTCCTCCTGGGACAACATCCTCGCCGGCAAAAGCGGGATCAAACCCATCACCCATTTCGATATCGAGCCATTCAGCACTCGCTTCGGCGGCCCGATCTACGGCTTCGAGATCAGCGACTACATCTCTGAGAAAGAAGCCAAAAAGATGGATAAGTTTATCCATTACGGCATGGCTGCCGGATGTCAGGCGATCGCCGACGCCGGGCTCGAGATCGATGACTCCAACTGTCGCCGCATCGGCGTGGCGATCGGGTCGGGGATCGGCGGGATCACGGGCATCGAGAACAACTACGAGGCCTACCGGACCAAGGGGCCGCGTCGGATCTCGCCCTTCTTCGTGCCCGCCAATATCATCAACATGGTTGCCGGCAACCTCTCGATCAAGTTCGGGCTAAAAGGGCCGAACTACTCCATCGTCTCCGCCTGCAGCACGGCGACCCACAACATCGGCGAGGCGGCGATCATGATCCGCCACGGCTATGTGGACGTGATGATCGCGGGCGGCGCCGAGATGGCGACCTCGCCGGTCGGCCTAGGCGGCTTTGCCGCGGCCCGTGCGCTCTCCACCCGCAACGATGCACCGGAGGCGGCGAGTCGTCCCTTTGATCGCGATCGTGACGGCTTCGTCCTCAGCGACGGTGCGGGTGTCGTCGTGCTCGAGGAGTACGAGCGCGCCAAGGCGCGCGGTGCGACCATCTATGCCGAGCTGGTCGGTGTGGGCATGAACTCCGATGCCTATCACATGACCGCCCCGTCGGAGAACGGCGAAGGCGCCTGCGACTGCATGCTGCTCGCACTCGCGGATGCCGGTCTCGACAAGGAGCAGGTGCACTACATCAACGCGCACGGCACCTCGACGCCCGCCGGCGATGCGGCCGAGACCATGGCGATCAAACGCGCGTTCGGTCAACGCGCCTACGAGATCCCGGTGAGCTCGACCAAATCCATGACCGGCCACATGCTGGGCGCTGCCGGCGGGGCGGAGGCGATCTTCACCATCCTCGCCCTCCGCGATCAGACCGCACCGCCGACCATCAATTACGAGACGCCGGATCCGGACTGCGATCTCGATTACGTCCCCAATACCGCTCGAGAGATGCGCATCGATGTCGCACT
>NZ_DATITZ010000105.1:0-15031 GCF_035467215.1 Thiocapsa sp.
CGTTGTCGTTGTCGTAATCGACCATCGGATACGACAACGACAACGACAACGACAACGACAACGACAACGACAGCGAGCAGTCTCGACACATCTGCAGTGTTCCATGATGTTGTGCCGACGGGGCATACGTTCGCGATCGACCGAGACCCGCAGCCCCGGTCGGCGCTATACTTCTCGGCTGGGAGTCGGCCGGACAGTCGCGCTCGCCGTTCGCGGCGAGGGAGGAAAGTCCGGGCTCCATAGGGCAGGGTGCCAGGTAACGCCTGGGGGGCGAGAGTCCACGGAAAGTGCCACAGAAAAGATACCGCCGACCCCGTCTTCGTGACGGGAGGTAAGGGTGAAATGGTGCGGTAAGAGCGCACCGCGCTGGTGGCAACAGCAGCGGCAGGGTAAACCCCACCCGGAGCAAGACCAAATAGGGGGCATGCAGCCCTGCGCTGCAGCGCGCGGCCCGCGCGTGCTCCCGGGTAGGTCGCTCGAGGCGTACGGTGACGTACGTCCCAGATGAATGACTGTCCCCGACAGAACCCGGCTTACAGGCCGGCTCCCAGACCCTTCCCCGGCCCCGTCCCGGGATCCGACCGACGGCAGCCGCGCTGCCGCATCCCCGTCGTCTGAGACTCTCCTGTAAAACCTCTTCAGCTTTACCTGTTAGTTGCATGAAAAGAAATGCGTTACGCAGACGTTATGCTGTGCTTGGTGCTCCGCATCTAAGTTGCTGTCTGTCAAGAATTAAAGCCGCGCATTACCTTGACGATCCCGTTTGGCAGCTCTAAGATGAGGCTCAAGTGGGGGAAAGTGGGGAATTAGGGAATTAGGGAATAGGGGGATAGGGGATAGGGGCTAGGGGATAGGGGAAGTGGTCGCCTGGCGCAAGTCACCACGGGGGGCGGGCCGTGTTTCGGGGGGTCTTCATCGTCAATCTCGACGTCAAGGGGCGTCTTGCGGTTCCTGCAAAGTACCGCGAGCGGCTGCAGTCGTCGTGCAACTCCCAACTCGTCGTCACCGTCGATCGCGACCGCTGTCTCCTGCTGTACCCGGAGCCCGAGTGGGAGTTGATCGAGGCGAAGCTCGCCGCACTTCCCGCATTCGACAACACGGCCCGTGCGATCCAACGCCTCTATATCGGCAACGCACAGGAGGTCGAGATGGACGCCCAGGGCCGAATCCTGCTGCCGCAGTACCTACGTGATTTCGCCTCGCTTGACAAGCGAGTCGCCTTCGTCGGTCAAGGCTCGAAGTTCGAACTTTGGGACGAGCCCGCATGGAACGCGCGCAACGAAGCGGCGCTCGGCGATGCGGGAATCGGAGAGTTGGCCATGGCAGCCGGGCTCGGTTCCTTGACGCTTTGAGTGTTCCTTTGATCGAACAACAACATCTGCCGGTTCTGCTGGAGGAGAGTGTGCACGCCTTGGTCGTGGATCCGAACGGCATCTATGTCGACGGCACCTTCGGGCGCGGCGGGCACAGTCGTGCCGTTCTGGCGCGTCTCGGCGAGGCCGGTCGATTGATCTCGATCGATCGCGATCCCGAGGCGGTCGATGCGGGGAGCGAGCTTGCGCGTACCGATCGGCGATTCACGATGGTGTCCGGGCGCTTCGGCTCGATCACCGAGCTGCTCGCGCACGTCGGCGTCCAAGGCAAACTCTGCGGCCTGCTGTTGGATTTCGGGGTCTCCTCGCCTCAGCTCGACACGGCGGAGCGCGGTTTCAGTTTTTCTTCCGAAGGTCCGCTGGATCTGAGGATGGACCCCACCCGCGGCGAATCGGCCGCGCAATGGCTGGCGCATGCGTCCGATGCCGAGATCGTCCAAGTCCTGTTCGACTTCGGCGAGGAGCGTTTCGCCAAACGGATCGCGCGCAATATCGTCGCGCAGCGCAGCGAAAGCCCCTTGACGACGACGACCCAGCTCGCCGCCTTGGTTGCGCGGTCGGTGCCGACGCGCGAGCCCGGCAAGCACCCGGCAACGCGGACCTTCCAGGCCCTGCGCATCCGGATCAACGACGAGCTCGAGGAGATTCAGGATTGCCTGCGTCAATCCTGCGACCTCTTGGCCCACGCCGGACGGCTGGTCGTCATCAGTTTTCACTCGCTGGAGGACCGTATCGTCAAGCGTTTCATGCGCACGGAGTCGCGCGGCCCCGCTCTGCCCAAGGGGCTCCCGGTGACCGCCGAGGAATCGCGCGGGCGCTTACGCATCCTCGGCAAGCCGGTGCGCCCTTCGCCCGCCGAGGTCGCATCCAATCCCCGTGCACGCAGCGCCATCATGCGCGTCGCGGAGCGCCTCTCATGAACGCCCGCCCGCTGTGGATTCTGGTCGCTTTGGCGTTGGCCGTGACACTCTCGGCGATCGCGGTGGTGTACACCAAGTACCAGACGCGAATCCATTTCGGTCATTTGCAGGAGCTGCGCGCCCAACGCGACGCCGTCGACGTGGAGTGGAATCGGCTCCGCCTCGAGGAGGCCGCACTCTCGACGCACGTTCGGGTCGAGCGCAAGGCCAGGGACCAGCTCGGCATGTTCAATCCAAGGTTCGAGGATGTCTTGATGATCGAGGAGGTCGGCCGTGTCTACCCGTAATCGCCGTGCTCGACGTCCCGAGCCGCGGCACGCCAAGCCGAATCTCGCGCTGCGTCGCCGCCTGTTGGTCGGTGTGCTGTCGAGCGCCTTCCTCGTCCTCTCGGCGGCGGTCTTCTATCGTCAAGTCGTCGAAACCGACTATCTGCGCAGCGAAGGCGAGCGCCGTTACCTGCGTGTGGGCGAGATCGCCGCGCGCCGCGGCATGATCACCGACCGCAACGGCGAGCCGCTGGCGGTGAGCACCCCGGTGGAAACGGTCTGGGGCGAGCCGCGCAAGCTGGTCGAGCGACGCGATGCGATCCCGCCGTTGGCCATCGCGCTGGGGCTTGAGCCGAAGGAGCTGCAGGAGCGGCTCGACGCCACCGCGGAGCGCGGGTTTCTCTATCTCAAGCGGCGTGTCAGCTTCGAGGAGGCGCGGGCGGTGCGGCAGGTCATCGCCGATCACGATCTCGCGGGCGTGGACTTCGAGACCGAGTACCGTCGCTTCTATCCGGGTGTCGAGGTCTTCGGGCACGTCCTCGGGTTTACCGACATCGACGACAGCGGCCAAGAGGGCATCGAGCTCACGTACGACTCCTGGCTGAAGTCCGAGCCCGGCTTGCGTCGGGTGATTCGCGACGGCCGGCAGCAGATCGTGCAGGAGATCGAGCAGGTCCGCGCGCCGAGCCAGGGTGCGGATCTCGCGCTCAGTCTCGACCGACGCCTTCAGTTCCTCGCCTATCGCGAGCTCAAGGCCGCCGTGGCCGAGCACAAGGCGGTCGGTGGGACGCTGGTGGCCTTGGATGTCGAGACCGGCGAGATCCTCGCGATGGTCAACCAGCCGGGCTATAACCCGAACGCCCAGCGCGGCGGCAGCAGCGAGCGTCGCCGCAATCGGGCCGTGACCGACGTCATGGAGCCGGGCTCGACGATCAAGCCGTTTGTCGTGGCTGCCGCACTGGAGCGGGGTTTGATCAAGCCGACGACGACGATCGCGACGCGGGGCGGGTCGTTGGCGGTCGGGAGCAACACCGTCAAGGACGTACGCAACTACGGCAACCTCGATGTGACCGGGGTCATCACCAAGTCGAGCAACGTCGGCGTCGTGAAGATTGCCCAGATGATGAGCTATGGCGATCTTTGGGGGCTTTACGATCAGCTCGGCTTCGGGCACGCGACGGATGTCGGCGTGCCTGGCGAGAGCCGCGGCGTGCTGCGCCATCATTCGACATGGCGCGTCTTCGAGCATGCCACCCAAGCCTTCGGATACGGCTTGTCCGTCACGGCACTGCAACTGGCACAAGCCTACGGCGTGTTGGCCGCCGACGGCGTCAAGCGCCCGGTGTCCTTGTTGAGGCGGGATCCCGCGTCGCCCGTGCCTGCGGGCGAGGAGACGCGTGTCCTCAGCGCCGAAACGGCGCGCAAGGTGCGGGCGATGATGGAGACGGTGGTCTCGGATCAAGGCACGGCGAAACGTGCCGCCATCACCGGCTATCGGGTCGCCGGCAAGACCGGAACGGCCAAAAAATCGGCAGGGCGCGCCGGCTACGGCGGCGGGCGCTACCAAGCGGTGTTCGCCGGTTTTGCGCCGGCGGGCTCGCCGCGCCTGGTGATCGCCGTGATGATCGACGAGCCGAAAGGCAAGGCTTACTACGGCGGCCTCGTCGCCGCGCCCGTCTTCCAGAAGGTCATGGAAGGGGCTCTGCGTCTGTTCAATGTCCCGCCTGACGATCCGCAGCCCTCGATGCTTTTGGCGCGACGCGAGGTCAAGCCATGATGGCGGACCGCGTCCTCGGCTCGCCGAACGCATGCCCGGAGACCTTCGCTATCACCGGGGCGCGCGGCAAAACCAGCGTCGCCCACGCGCTTGCGCAGGTGTTGGCCGTCGAGTTGCCCTGCGGTGTCGTCGCCACGGTCGGTCATGGGTTTCCAGGCGACCTCAAGGCGACAGGCGAACGCGACCTCGGCAACCTCGAGTCGATGCTCGAGGGGCTCTGCTCCCGCGGCGCCCGGGCCGTCGCTGTCGAGGTCTCCTTCGACGCCCTCGCGCGCTCCCGAGCGGAAGACCTCCATTTCAGCCATGCGCTCTTCACCGGACTCGACGGCGTCGCCCCTGGGGAAGCAGGCGACATGGCCGAGTCGCCGGCCATCGCCGAGGCCATCTTGCACCTCTTCCGGTCTCCGGATCTGAAGTGGGCCGTTCTGAATCTGAGCGATCCCTTTTCGAAGACCATCCTGAACGCACTGCCCGCGGGGGTTTCGGTAGCGGGTTTCGTGGCGGATGCGAACACCGCGCCGCCCGACGACGCCCTGTTGGCCGCATGCGACATCTGCATCCGTGCCCGATCGATCGCTCCGATGCCGAGAGGTCTGCGTCTGCGCGTCGCCTGCGAGACGCGGGATGCCTGTGCCGAGGCGGATCTCGCCGTTGGTTTGATGGGCGCCTTCAATGCGGCCAATCTTCTTGCCGTCATGGCCGTGCTGCTCGCGCGCGGCCTTCCGCTCGAGCGCGCTGCACGGGAGTCGAGTCGCATCCAGTGCGTGCCGGGCCGGATGGAGTGCTTCGGCGGCGAGCAGACGCCGCTGATCGTGGTCGACGAGGCCCGGACACCGGCCGCACTCGATACGGCGCTCGTGAATCTGCGCAAACACGGCCCGCGGCGCATCTTCACGGTCTTCGGTTGCGAGGGCGAGCGTGATCCCCGCGTACGCCCCGTTATGGGGTCTATTGCCGAGCGTCTGAGCGACGAGCTGATCCTTGCCGACGACAACCCGCGCGGGGAGTGCGGCGATGCGATCATCGCGGATATCCTCGCCGGCGTCGTCAATCCGAGCCGGGTGCGGGTGCAACGCCGACGTGGTCTCGCGATCCGCACCGCAATGGCCCTGGCCGGTATCGGCGATGCCGTGCTCGTCGCCGGCAAAGGTCACGAGACGATCCAGGAGATGGGCGAGCTCAAGGTGCGTTTCAGCGATCGCGCCCAGGTCGTCGAGGCCCTGCGCGAATGGCAGGAGGGCCGCCGGTGATGTGGTCTCTTGCCCAAGCCGTTGCTCGCGCCGGCGGCCGTCTCGAAGGAGAAGATCGCCGCTTCGTCTCGGTCGGTACCGACAGCCGTGCCGATTGCAGTGGTCAGCTCTTCGTCGCCCTGCGCGGCGAGCGCTTTGACGGTCATGACCACGTCGCCGCCGCCCGGGCTGCCGGTGCCGTCGCGGCAATGGTCGATCACCCGCTCCCGGTGGACCTGCCGCAGTGGATTGTCGAGGACACCCGCTGCGGGCTCGGGGCACTCGCCGCGGCCTGGCGTGACGTCTTCCCGGGGCGGATCGTCGCCATCACGGGGAGCAACGGCAAGACCACGGTCAAAGAGATGGTCGCCGCCATCCTCGCGCAGGTCGGCAGCGTCCGCGCGACCCGCGGCAATCTGAACAACGATATCGGGATGCCTCTGACCCTTTTGAGCGCTCGGGACGAGACCTTCCTCGTCCTTGAAATGGGGGCCAATCATCACGGCGAGATCGGCTACATGACCGACATCGCGCGTCCCGATGTTGCACTTATCACCAATGCCGGACGCGCTCACTTGGAGGGCTTCGGCAGCGTCGACGGCGTCGCCCATGCCAAAGGCGAGATCGCCCGCGGTCTGCCGACCGACGGGGTTTTCGTCTTCGCAGGCGACTCCCCTTACGCCGGCCTCTGGCGCGAGCTGGCCGAGGGTCGCCGTGTTCTGACCTTCGCTCTGGAGGGTAGTGCGGATCTCCGGGCCGACCTCCGGGCGGATCGCTCGGCAATCCGGGTCGAGTGGACCGAGGCGGGTTTCGGCACCCATGTCGTCGCCCATCACGACGGCAAGGCGATCCCGATCGACCTGCGTCTGGCCGGCGAGCACAACGCCCGCAACGCCTTGGCCGCAGCCGCGACGGCGCTGGCGCTCGGGGTCGCGCCGGGCGCGATCCAGGCGGGCCTCGCGACCTTGATGCCCGTGAAGGGTCGTCTCTGTCCCCTTCGGTGTGGCGAGGTCGGTGTCATTGACGACACCTACAACGCCAACCCGGATTCGATCGCCGCAGCGATTCAAGTCCTCGCGGGCCTGTCGGGCCGGCGCTGGCTGGTCTTGGGAGACCTTGCCGAGCTGGGTCCGGAGGCGGATGCACTGCACCGCGAGATCGGCGAGCGCGCGCGCGACGCCGGCATCGATCGTCTTTTCAGCGTGGGTGTCCTGAGCACGTCGGCGGCGTCCGCCTTCGGCGACGGCGCACGCCATTTCACCGACCAAAGGGATCTCGTACGCGCGCTCCGGACCGAGCTGTCCGCAGGTGACCGTATCCTGGTCAAGGGCTCGCGCTCCGCCCGGATGGAGCAGGTCGTCGAGGCGCTGGGCGCCGTAGGAGAGAGTTAGGTGTTGCTTTACCTTGCCGAATGGCTGTCCCAGTTTCAGACCGGATTCAATGTCTTCCGGTATCTGACCCTGCGCGCCATCATGGGCGTGCTCACGGCGCTCGCGATCGCTTTGCTTGTCGGCCGACCGATGATCACCCGTCTGCGCGCCTACAAGGTCGGCCAGATGGTGCGCGACGACGGCCCGCAGAGTCATCTGTCCAAGGCCGGTACGCCGACTATGGGCGGTGCCCTCATCCTCGTCGCGGTCGCGGTCAGCACGCTGTTGTGGGCCGATCTGGACAACCGCTATGTCTGGATCGTGCTCCTGACTACGCTGGCGTTCGGCCTGGTCGGTCTGGTGGACGACTACAAAAAGCTGGTGCTGCGCAACCCGCGCGGATTGGCGGCGCGCTGGAAGTATCTCTGGCAGACCGTCGCGGGTTTTGCCGCGGCGATCGCGCTCTACGTCACCGCAGGTTCTCCGGCGGAGACCGAGCTGCTGATTCCGTATCTGAAGGATGTCTCGATCCAGCTCGGGCCCTGGTTCATTCTGCTGACCTATTTCGTGATCGTCGGGGCCAGCAACGCGGTGAATCTGACCGATGGGCTGGACGGACTCGCCGTCATGCCCACAGTCTTGGTCGCCGGCGCATTGGCGGTCTTCGTCTATGCCGCGAGTCATGGCCCGATCTCCAGCTATCTCCTGATCCCGCACATCCCGGAGGTCGGGGAGCTGGTCGTCTTCTGCGGCGCCTTGGTCGGCGCGGGGTTGGGGTTTCTCTGGTTCAACGCCTATCCGGCGCAGGTCTTCATGGGCGACGTCGGCGCACTGGCGCTCGGGGCAGCGCTCGGTGTGGTTGCGGTGGCGGCGCGGCAGGAGCTGGTGCTCTTCGTAATGGGCGGCGTCTTCGTGGTGGAGACCATCTCGGTGATGATGCAGGTGATGTCTTTCAAGCTCACCGGCAAGCGCATCTTCCGGATGGCGCCGATCCATCATCATTTCGAGCTCAAGGGTTGGCCCGAGCCGCGTGTCATCGTCCGTTTTTGGATCGTGACCGTGGTGCTGGTTCTGGTCGGTCTGGCGAGTCTGAAGATCCGGTAAGCGCAGCGACAGCATTGGGTTCGTGTAGGCTTTGATTCGACGGGGGGGGAATGAAAGCGATCGAAACGGACAATCGCGGCACAGGTCCGCGCATGTCTTGCGAGCAGGTAGGATGAGTCGGCTGTCCGAAACCGCGAAGACCCTGGTGGTCGGGCTCGGTAAGACAGGACTCTCCTGTGCCTGTTATTTGCGCTTGCAAGGCATCGCAACGGCCGTGACCGACTCGCGCGAGAATCCGCCCGGTTTGCAGCAATTGCTTGACGAGATGCCGGAGGTCGCGGTCTTCGTCGGCGGCTTCGAGCCCGAAGCCTTCGCAGCCGCCGCGCGTCTGATCGTCAGTCCGGGTGTTCCCGTCTCCGACCCCTTGATTCGGGATGCGATGGCACGCGGTGTCGAGGTCATCGGCGACATCGAGCTCTTCGCTCAGGCCGCTCAGGCGCCGATCTGTGCCATCACCGGATCGAACGGCAAGAGCACGGTCACGACGCTGGTCGGGCAGATGGCCGCGGCCGCCGGGGAGCGTGTGTCCGTCGGGGGAAACCTCGGCGAGCCGGCGTTGGGTTTGCTGGGCGCCTCGGCGGAGCGCTATGTCCTTGAGCTGTCGAGCTTCCAATTGGAGACCACCTTCGGTCTCGGCGCCGATGTGGCGGTCGTGCTCAATATCTCGGCCGACCACATGGACCGCTACCCGGATCTGGATGCCTATGCGCAGACCAAGGCGCGCATCTACCGGGGGGCGCGGGTCGCCGTCGTGAATCGCGACGATCCGATCGTCGCCGCGATGCCGCGGGAGGCCGAGCTCGAGATCGGATTCACCCTCCGCGAGCCGACGGGCAGCGACTTCGGGCTGCGCGTCCACGACGGGGCGCGTTGGCTCTGCCGCGGGACGCAGCCCCTGATGCCGGCCTCAGAGGTCCGCATCCCGGGGATTCACAACCTGGCGAACGCCCTTGCAGCCTTGGCGCTGGCATCCGGTTGCGGCCTGCCGATGGAGCAGTCCTGCGCGGTTTTGCGTCGTTTCTCCGGTCTGCCGCACCGCAGCGAGCTGGTCGCCGAGCGCGCCGGCGTGCGCTGGTACGACGATTCCAAGGGGACAAATCCGGGGGCGACCGTGGCGGCACTTGAAGGGTTGATTCCTCCCGGGAGCACCGGCCGCGCAGTCCTGATCGCCGGCGGCGAGGGCAAGGGTGCCGACTTCGCGCCGCTGCGCTCGGCGGTCAAGCGCACCGTACGCGCGGTGGTCCTGATCGGACGCGACGCCGGGCTGATCGCGCAGGTTTTGGACGGAGAGGTCCCGCTGTTGGAAGCCGCGAGCATGCAGGATGCGGTCGCTCGGGCGGCGGAGATCGCCCGGCCCGGCGATACGGTTCTCCTCTCGCCGGCCTGCGCCAGTTTCGATATGTTCGACAGCTACGAGCATCGCGGGCGAGTCTTCGCCGAGGCGGTGCGGGGGCTCGGAGCATGACAGTCGCTGCCCGCCAGGTGCGTGGAAATCCAGCGCGCAGCGCACAACGCAGGCGCGAGCGTTCGATCGCCGGGGTCGACTTCCCCTTGCTCTTTTGTGCCTTGGGGTTGGTGGCATTCGGCTTTGTGATGGTCGCCTCGGCATCGATGTCGATCGCGTCCAACTGCTGCGACGATCCCTTCTATTACGTGACGCGCCACGGTTTTGCGCTGGGCCTCGCGTTGACCGCGGCTGTCCTGGCCTACAGCGTGCCCGTCGAGTGGTGGGAACGCGGCGGGGTCTGGCTTTTCCTGTTCGGTCTCCTGTCGCTCGTCCTGGTGTTGGTGCCGGGTGTGGGCCGCGAGGTCAACGGCGCGACGCGCTGGATCCCGCTCGGCCCGCTGAATCTTCAGCCTTCCGAGCTGGTGAAGTTGTTCGCGATCATCTACGTGTCCGGATACCTGGTGCGTCATGCCGAAGACGTGGTCAACCGGATCTCGGGATTTATTCGGCCCATGATCCTGATCGGCATCGCCGGTGCGCTGATCCTGCAACAGCCTGATTTCGGGACCACTGCGGTCATGCTGGCGACCGTCATGGGCCTGCTGTTTTTGGGCGGTGTCAGCCTCATGCCCTTCGTGGTCTTGTTCCTGGTCGTCGCCGCCGGGCTCTTGGTGCTCGTCATCATCTCGCCCTATCGATTGCAGCGTGTCACCTCCTTTCTCGATCCCTTTCAGGATCCCTTCAACACGGGCTACCAGTTGAGCCAGGCATTGATCGCCTTCGGCCGGGGCGAATGGCTCGGTGTGGGGCTGGGCAACGGCATCCAAAAGCAGTTCTTCCTTCCGGAGGCCCATACGGACTTTATCGCGTCGGTCGTGGGCGAGGAGCTCGGTCTGGTCGGAATGCTGCTGCTGATCGCGGCTTTTGCGTTTCTGACATGGCGAGCCTTTTCGATCGGCGCGCGCGCGCAGGCTGCCGGCGAGCGTTTCTCCGCCTATGTTGCCCAGGGGATCGGGCTGGGTCTCGGTCTGCAGGCCTTCGTGAACATCGGCGTGAATGTCGGGATGTTGCCGACCAAAGGGCTGACGCTCCCCTTCATGAGCTACGGCAGCAACAGCCTGATCGCCGCCTGTATGTCGATCGCGATCCTGCTGCGGATCGATGCGGCCGTGCGCCGAATCGAGGTCGAGAAGGGACCGACACGGGGGCTGCCATGGGTACGAGCGTAGCCGTCATGGCCGGCGGTACCGGCGGGCATGTCTTTCCCGCGCTCGCGGTCGCCGAGCGTCTGCGCGAGCAGGATGTGGGTGTCTTCTGGATCGGCACGCGTCGCGGGATGGAGTCGCGCCTGGTGCCCGAGCACGGCTTGGAGATGGAGTGGATTCGCATCGAGGGACTGCGCGGCAAGGGGATCGCTCAGATCCTCGGCGGCCCCTTCAAGATCGCGGTTGCACTCTGGCAAGCCGCGCGGATCCTGCGTCGACGTCGTCCCTCGGTGGTGCTGGGGATGGGTGGATTCGCCTCCGGTCCCGGTGGTCTGGCCGCTCGGATGTTGGGTCTGCCGCTGGTGATCCACGAGCAGAACTTCGTGCCCGGGATGACCAATCAGTGGTTGGCGCGGATTGCGACGCGGGTATTCGAGGCATTTCCGGGGAGCTTCCCGGGTGCGCGTGGTGCGCAGGCTTGCGGAAATCCGGTGCGCCGCGCGATCGTCGATCTGCCTCCGCCGCGCGAGCGTCTGTCGCGGCGCCGCGCGGAGGGGACTGCCGAGCCCGCTCGACTGCTGATTCTGGGTGGCTCGCTCGGCGCGCAAGTCCTCAACGAGATGGTCCCCGCCGCGCTGGCGGGGCTGCCGACGGAGCTGCGTCCGCGCGTGCGCCATCAGGCCGGCGAGCGCACGATCGACACCGCACGGGCGGGCTATCGGGCGGTCGGTGTGGAGGCCGAGGTCGTTCCCTTTATCAACGACATGGCCGAGGCTTACGGTTGGGCCGATCTGGTTGTCTGCCGGGCCGGCGCGCTCACCGTCTCGGAGCTGGCCGCCGCCGGCGTCGCCTCGGTCTTGGTGCCTTATCCGTTTGCGGTCGACGACCACCAGGTCGGCAACGCCCGCTACCTGGCCGATGTCGGGGCGGCGCGACTCGTCATTCAGCGCGATCTGACCGTTGCCGGTTTGACCGCGCTGCTCCATGAATTGCTGGGCGATCGCGAGACCCTGTCGGCGATGGCCGATGCGGCCCGCGAGCGCGCGCAGCCGGATGCCGCAGGACGGATCGCGGCTGCTTGTTTAGAGGTTGCCGGTCGATGAACGCACATCTTCAACATACCGCCGCTCGGATGGGTCGGGTTCGCCGACTCCACTTCGTGGGGATCGGCGGCTCCGGGATGAGCGGCATCGCCGAGCTGATGGCCAATCTGGGCTACGAGGTCGCGGGGTCGGATCTGCGCGAGAGCGATGCGACGCGTCGTCTCAAAGGGTTGGGTGTCGAGATCTTCATCGGTCACCGGGCCGAGCAGGTCGCGGATGCGGATGCCGTCGTGGTGTCGAGCGCGATCGACGAGACCAACCCCGAGATCCAAGGGGCTAGAGCCGGGCGCATCCCGATCGTGCGCCGTGCCGAGATGTTGGCCGAGCTGATGCGCTTCTATTACGGCGTCGCGGTGGCGGGCACGCACGGCAAGACCACGACGACGAGTCTGGTCGCGAGCATCCTCGCCGAGGGCGGACTCGATCCGACCTTCGTCATCGGCGGTCGGCTCAACAGTGCAGGCGCCAATGCGAAGCTGGGGACGACCAAATATCTGGTTGCCGAGGCCGACGAGAGCGATGCCTCCTTCCTCTATCTGCAGCCCATGATCTCGATCGTCACCAATATCGATGCCGATCACATGCGCACCTACGGCAACGACTTCAATCGGTTGCGCAGCACCTTCATGGAGTTCCTGCACCATCTGCCCTTCTACGGGCTTGCGGTGCTCTGTATCGACGACGACGAGATCCGCGCCCTGATCGAGACGGTGCCGCGCCCGGTGCGGACCTACGGCACGCGTCCGGAGGCCGACGTGCGCGCGGTCGAGATCCGGCAGGACGGCATGCGCACCCGTTTCCGCGTCGAGGCGCGCGACCTCGAGTCGCCGTTGGAGATCGATCTGAACCTGCCCGGTCGGCACAACGTGCTGAACGCCCTGGCCGCCATCAGCGTTGCACTCGAGCTGGGTGTCGAGGAGGAGGCGATCGCGCGCGCCTTGTCTCGGTTCGAAGGGGTCGGGCGTCGCTTCATGATGAGCGAGCTGACGGACAAGCGTGGTCGCCGAGTGCTTCTGGTCGACGACTACGGGCACCATCCGCGCGAGATCGCGGCCACCTTGGCGGCGGCGCGTGCGGGATGGCCCGGATGCCGGCTGGTCTTGGTCTTCCAACCCCATCGGTATTCGCGGACGCAGGAGCAGTTCGAGGACTTCGTGGCGGTCTTGTCCAGCCCCGACGCGTTGGTCTTGTGCGAGGTCTACCCGGCCGGCGAGGCGCCGATCGCGGGTGCCGACGGGCGTGCATTGAGCCGTGCGATCCGCACGCGCGGCGAGCTGGATCCGGTCTTCGCACAAGCGAGCGGCGAGGTTCCGGGACTTTTGGACAACCTGGTGCTCGACGGGGATATGGTGCTGGTGATGGGTGCCGGCGACATCGGTGGCCTGGCGGCGCGTCTGCCCGGCCTGATGGCCCGGTCGGAGGCATGATGGGCGAGCTGCGCGAGCGCGAGCCGCTCTCCCGCCACACCAGTTGGCGGGTCGGCGGGCCTGCGCGCCGCTTCTATCGGCCGACCGATGCGGCGGATCTGTCCGCCTTCCTGGCGCGGCTCGATCCGCGGGAGCCGCTCTTGTGGCTCGGGCTCGGGAGCAATCTGCTGGTGGACGACGCCGGTTTTCCCGGCACCGTGATCCAGACACAAGCCTGTTTGACACGTCTGGAGCGAAGGGGTGTGACCGGGATCGATGCCGAGTCCGGTGTCTCCTGCGCCAAGGTGGCCCGTTTCGCCGCGCGGCACGATCTGGTCGGGTGCGAGTTTCTGGCCGGAATCCCCGGCACCATGGGCGGCGCGCTGGCGATGAATGCGGGCGCCTGGGGCGGCGAGACCTGGGCGCATGTGGTCTCGGTGCGGACTATCGATCGCGTCGGTCGGATTCGCGAGCGTGTGCCGGGGGATTTCTCCATCGGCTACCGCGAGGTCCTCGGACCGCCCGGCGAGTGGTTCCTGGACGTCGCGCTCGAGCTTGCCCCCGGCGACGGCAAGGCGGGGATGGCGCGGATCCGCGAGCTGCTCGACCGGCGTGCGCAGACCCAACCCGTGGGGCTTCCGAGCTGCGGATCGGTGTTCCGCAATCCTCCGGGCGATCATGCCGCGCGCCTGATCGAGTCGGAGGGGCTCAAGGGTTATCGAATCGGTGGTGCTCAAGTGTCCGAGAAACACGCGAATTTCATCATCAACACGGGCGAGGCCAGTGCCGCGGACATCCGCGAGCTGATCGACCTGGTGCAGCGCCGGGTCGAGGACGCCACCGGCGTCCGATTGGTGCCAGAGGTCAAACGAATCGCCGGAGAGCAACCATGACACCAGAGAAAATCCAGGCGCGCGCTCGGTTCGGCAAGGTCGCGGTGCTCCTCGGCGGGCGCGCGGCGGAGCGCGAGATCTCGCTCAAGAGCGGCAGTGCCGTGTTGGCCGCCTTGCTGCGTCAGGGCATCGACGCCCATGCGCTGGATCCGGACGAGCGGGTTCTGGAGCATCTGCGCATCGGCGGCTTCGATCGCGCCTTCATCATCCTGCACGGGCGCGGCGGCGAAGACGGTCAGATCCAGGGCGCCTTGGAGACCATCGGGATGCCCTACACGGGCTCCGGTGTGCTGGGCTCGGCGCTGGGCATGGACAAGTATCGCTGCAAGCTGGCTTGGACGGGCTGCGGCCTGCCGACGGCCGCCTCGGTGCTGCTGCGCACGGAGGCCGATCTGGCCGGTGCCGAGGCGTTGGGCTTTCCGCTCATGATCAAGCCGGTTCACGAGGGTTCGAGCATCGGGATGGCGCGGGTCGAGGACCGGGCCGCACTCGCCGATGCCTGGCGCGCGGCACGCGGTTACGACGCACTTGTCCTCGCCGAGCGTTGGATTCAGGGGGCCGAATACACCTGTGCCGTGCTCGGACAGGAAGCGCTCCCTATGATCCGGCTCGAAACGCCGCACGCCTTTTACGACTTCGAGGCCAAGTATCGGGCCGACAGCACGCGCTATCACTGTCCCTGCGGTCTGCCCGAAGCGGATGAGTCGCGCTTGCAGCGACTCGCGCTCGACGCCTTCGCGGCGACCGGTGCGAGCGGTTGGGGCCGTGTCGACCTGATGGTCGACGGGAGCGGCGAGCCGTTCCTGCTCGAGATCAACACGGTGCCGGGCATGACCGATCACAGCCTCGTGCCGATGGCGGCGCGCGCGGTCGGGATCGACTTCGACGAACTGTGCTGGCGGGTGCTCGAGACGAGCTTCGCCCGCGAGCGGACGTGA
>NZ_DATITZ010000106.1:0-4427 GCF_035467215.1 Thiocapsa sp.
CGGCGCTAGCGAGACCGCGGGCGATGAGCGCCAGGTGCTCGAACAGGGCCTGTTTGGGTGGCCGCTCGGGAATCGGCTCGCGAGCCGGACCGGTGGGTGGCCTGGAGGCCCGACGCGGGATACGGGCTTTGGGCATGTCCAACGTGCTCCGATGCAGATGAAGGCTCGACGGCGGGGCTGTTCGAGGTTCGGCGAGCGGTCAGTATACGTCCGGGCCGGCCAATGGGGGCGAGGGACGACTCAGCGACGAACGCCTTCCGAGGACCTGATCGCCGATCTGAACCGAGCGCTCGGCTGCCCCGAGGCAACCGTGGCGTTATGGCTCGATCAGATAGATCTCGATCCGACGATTGCGCTCCCGCGCCGCGATCGTCCGATTGTCGGTGATCGGGCGGATTCCGCCGAAGCCTTCGGCCTGAATGCGGTCGGGATCGATACCTGCCTCGGATAATAGGTCGCGAACCAATTGCGCTCGGTCTTGAGTCAGCTGTAGGTTCCGCCGCGTGTTTCCCTTGCTGTCGGAGTGTCCCTCGATCCGCGCGAGCATGTGCTCGTAGCGCTTGAGCACCTCGGCGATCTCGCCGAGGACATCCGGTTTCTCGGAGTCGAATTCCGCCCGGCCAACCTTGAACGAGAGCTCGGGTTCACCGAGCGCGATCAAGTGACCGCGTTCGGTCGGAAGCGCACCCAGCTGCTCGAGCGCCTCGTCCAATCCCGCGCGATCGACCGCCGGAGGCGCTTCGACCGCCAGAGCCGCTTCCACGGGCGGCGCCGCTTCGACGGGCGGGGGAGACGTCGTTGCCGACAAAGGCTCCCGAGTGCCGCGATCCGCCAGCCGGACAAGGTCATCGTCGATCCGCTTGCGTTGCTCCTGCAGGGTGGCGACGTCTTCTTCGAGCCGCTGGATCTTGTTCTGCAATTCGGCCAACAGGGCGTCAACGGCCCTTTGATCCGCGTCTGTGTCGATGGGGGCAAGAGGTGTCTCGACCGGACTCGCGACGGGGATATCGGCTGTCTCGCGGGTCTCGTCGGGCGCCGCGGAGAGTGCCACCGTGTCCGTTCCCGGGCTGACGTCCATGAGGAGACCGGCAGCAATGGCGATACCGAGAACGATGGAGGCGAGCACCCACGCCGATCGCTTTAAGGGGGTTGTACCGGACATGCTGGTTCCTCGGGGGTCAGTCGTTTAGCAACGGGGTATCGGGTGCGGCTCGGGGGGGCTCCTCACGCCCGCGCAGAATAGCAAAACGGGTCGCGCAGATCCGCGTTCCGATCAAACCCGCCCGGACCAATCGCGCGCGAACTGCCACGCCGTGCGACCGCTGCGCGAGCCGCGACGCAGGGCCCATTGGAGCGCGGCACGCTCGAGCGCTTCGTGCCGCTCGGATGCGTCGGTTTCGGATGCCGCCGATTCGGGTGTCGTGGCGAGACGGGCAAGCCAGTGATGCACAAGGGCGAGGTATTGGGCCTGACTGAATGGGTGAAAGGCGACCCAGAGGCCGAATCGATCCGAGAGCGAGATCTTCTCCTCGACCGATTCACCGTGGTGCAGCTCGCCGTCGACGATACGGGCCTCCCGGTTCTCCGACTGAAGCTCGGGCAGCAGATGGCGGCGGTTGGAGGTGGCGTAGATGAGCAGGTTCTCCGGTGTTGCCGTGATCGAGCCGTCCAAGGCGGCCTTCAGCGCCTTGTAGCCGGATTCGCCGGCATCGAAGGAGAGGTCGTCGCAGAAGAGGATGAAGCGCTCCGGGCGGTCGCGAATCAGCTCCAGGATCTCGGGGAGCTGAATCAGGTCGTCCTTGTCGATCTCGATCAGACGCAGTCCGCGCTCGCGCATCGCATTGAAGACCGCCTTGATCAGCGAGGATTTGCCGGTCCCGCGCGAGCCCCACAGCAGGACGTTGTTGGCCCCGCGTCCGGCGAGGAACGCAGCGGTGTTGCGCTCGATCTCGGCCTTCTGCCGATCCAGACAGAGCAGATCGTCGAGGTTGATCCGATGCGGAGCGGGCACCGCCTGCAGCCAACCGCGATCGCCGCGGCGGCGCCACCGAAAGGCGTGGGCGCTCCAGTCCGGGGGCTCGGTGCCGCCGGGCAGCAGCACCGCGAGACGCTCCAAAAGGGCCTCGGCGCGTCGGAGAAGTCGTTTCTTGGCTCCCATCGCGTTAGTCACGTGTCAGTGATAAGTCGAGCACGGAATTTAATCGTTGTCGTTGTCGATTACGATTGCGACAACGACAACGACAACGAAAGCCGTGGTAAAGGAATTCTCTCGCCGAGTTGTTCTATTTATTTTTGAAGCAAACCGTCTCCGTCCTATTCCGTGAAACCCGCAGCTCGGCTGATCGCGTGGTCGCGCCCCGGGCTCAAAGCGCGACCGATCGAGGCAGGATATCCGCCGCAGCCGGCACGGCTGCATCCTGTCGCAAGGCGCGATGCAGCCGAAGATCCTCCAGCCGCAATGGTCGTCCGACTGCGAAACCTTGGGCATAGTCCACGCCCATCGTACGCAGTCGCTCGACCAGCTCCGGGGTCTCGGCCCATTCGGCGATCGTCTTCATGCCCAACACATGTCCGATGTGGTTGATGGAGGAGACGAGCGCACGATCGACGGGGTCGGTTTCCAGATTGCGCACGAAGCTTCCGTCGATCTTGAGATAGTCCACCGGCAGGAACTTCAGATAGGCATAAGAGGCGAAGCCCGTTCCGAAATCGTCGACCGCGAAGGATGTTCCGAGCGCACGCATCTCCAGCATAAAGGTCCGTGCGCGGCGCAGATCCGCCACGGCGGCAGTCTCGGTGATTTCAAAGCAGATGCTGGAGTAGGGGACCGCGTACTCGGCGAACTGACGTTTGAGATAAGCGATGAAGCCGTCGTCCATCAGCGTGGTCCCGGACAGATTGATCGCGAGCATGAAGCGATCCGGAACCGCCTCGTGCCAGGCGGCAAGTTGCTCGGACTGGCGCGAAAAGACGTGCGTGATGATCCAGCGGTCGATTGCCGGCATCAGGATGTGGCGCTCGGCCGCTCCGATGAAGGTGTCCGGCACGACGGCGTTGCCCTTTTCGTCCTGCATCCGAGCCAGGATCTCGTAATGCATCGGCTCATCGCTGCCGTGGAGCGATCGGATCGGCTGCGCCATGATTCGGAATCGCCCTTCGCTCAGCGCGCGGCCGATGGCGGGGACGAGGGCGAGATCGCCGCGGTGACGGATGCTCTCGGCATCGCGATGGCTGTAGATATGTAACCGATCCCGGCCTTTCTCCTTGGCGACACCGCACGCGATATCGGCCTGTCCGAGCGCATCGAGGGCCCTGGTCGTGACCGGGTCGAAGACGACGAGGCCGATGCTGAGGGTGATGTCGAACGAACGGTCCTGCCACGTGAAGAGAAAATTGCGGGTCGTGCGGATCAGGTCTTCGCAGAGATCCTTTGACCGGTTTGCCGCGTCGCCGACAAAGAGAGCGACGATCTCGTCTCCGCTCAAGCGGGCCAAGGCGGTTGCGGCGGCCAATTTGGTCTTGACGATTTGCCCGAGCTGCTCGAGGACCTTGTTGCCCGCGGCGTGACCGAAGGTGTCGTTGATGATCTTGAAACGGTCGATATCGATCAAGCAGAGTGCGTGTTTGGGGCTCCCTTGAACGCGCAGCGGCGTGACGGCACCGAGGATGCGCTCGAAGGTCGGTCGGTTCTGAAGACCCGTCAGCGGGTCGCGCTGTTGGAGGAATTCCACGCGTTGCTCGCTGCGCTCGGACTCGGTCATGTCCTCGGCGATCAGTAGTCGGAACTCCTCGCCGTCGAGCGTCAAGGGACGCGTCAGCAAGCGCATCGGGAACGGCCGATCGTCCGCGCGAACACCGTGAAGGTGGAGCACGCGCGGCTCGAGTCCGGGACTCGCCCTGGAGCCATCGAAAACATCCGACAGGCGCAAATCCGGGATCAGGATATCGATCGGCAAGGCCAGGGTCTCTTCGCCGAGGCGTCCGAAGAGGACCTCGGCGGCCGGATTGAACAAGCGGATCCGGCCGTCGATGTCGGTCAGGATCACCCCGTGCGAGACGGTGCCCAGCAGCGCGCGCAAGGTCTCGCCGGCAGCGTCCAGATCAGCGAGGTCGCGCAGCTCCGCGCGTGCGAGCATGCGGAAACGCAGATAGAAGAGCAGCGCGATCCCCGCCGTTGCCATCGCGACGGCCAGCGCCAGGGCCAGCGTAACCCCGAGCTCGCCGTCCTGTCGGCTCGAATCGGCCGCGATTGCGGACATCCGCCCGCGATAATCCCAAGCCGCCAGGCCCAAGGTCAGGAGGCTGCCGCTCAGGGCGACCAGGTAACCCCGTGTCGCCGAGCGCGTCGAGGCGGGAACAACCCGCGAGTGTCTCCAGTGATGCCGAATCAATCGGTTCAGACGCAGACTCATGGTCGGGGACTCATG
>NZ_DATITZ010000107.1:0-3858 GCF_035467215.1 Thiocapsa sp.
AGTGCCGTTTCGCGTCCTGCGGGAGACCAACAGGACCGTCGCATCCATCGCCGCGGGCGTAGGCTCGCGCTAATTGAGCATCTGACCCGATGCCGCCGGATCCGGAGCACCTCCCGCATGCTCGGCGAAGGCCTGCACCAGATCAGAGAGCTGCCGATCGCCGTACCGAACCAGGGCACGGATGAGCTGGCGCCGACGAGTGGTCTGGGTGCGCACATCAATGAGCTCGAGATAAGCCGCCCGAGCCGCCGGATCGTCGCGCAGCTCGGGCGAGGTGTCGACGGCATCGTCTGGCCACAGAACCGATGTCGCCGGGTCGTCGACCGACAGGGCGCGACCGATCTCGGTCTTCGCTCGCCGTTGCGCGAATCGATCGACCTCCACCAATCGGGTCAGCGCATCGGCGAGTGCTCCCGGCGGATCGGCAAGATGTCGGTGTAGCCCATGCAGGAGTGCCGTCTCGCGGGCGGAAGGCACCAGGATCGCGCCCGTGCGCGCGATGACGGCGAGCAGTGCTTCGACCAGCTCGGGTCGCGGGTCGAGTCCGCGCGTATCCAGAAATCCGAACTGCTCGGTCAGACCGCTGGCGGACTCGACATGGCAAGACCACTGGTACGGCATGGGCTCGGGGCGTGGTGACCCGGCCGGCGCAGGCGTGGCGACCTCCAGAACGCCGATCCTCAGGTAGTGGCGCGGGAAGGCGGTATCGCGCGGGAGAGCAGGTTTGGGGGGCTGGCGAACAGTCATGATCATTGAGACTCCGGTCCATTGTTCGGGGATGGCGCGCTCGCCGCGATCGGAGGTGTTTTCCCTCCACGGGCGTGCGCGACGGACCTAGAGTGCACCCATGACGCGACAGGTCTTGTCGCATGCCGGTCGGGAAGGTGAGTCCGGGTGGCGAGTAACGATCGGCTGGCTCGGCGCATTCGCTGTGCTGGCTCCGTAAACCTACGGGCAACGGCGACTGTGACGACTGCGCTTGTACCCGAGGTATCCGTAGAGGAGCCCGTTTCCGAGAATGAGTGCGAGACCGAGCATGAGCTGGGTCCCGCGGGTCAGGCCGGGAGGGTAGATCAGAGGCACGATGTAATGGTCGATGAAACCGCCGCTGTAGCCGCCCTCTCCTGCTGCGAGTCGCCATTGGACCTCGAGCGGCGTGAGCGGACAGATGAAGCCGCCGAGCTCGATAACGATTCCCCAGAGTAGACACGGCAGATGCAGGTAAGCCACCGCCGGCCAGCGCAACGCCAAGAACCCGCCGAGGGCGACGAAGGCGATGAAGAGGGCGTGCAGCACCTGCCCCCACAGGCTGTAGCCCTCCATCCGGGCCGTCAGATTAACCGTGTCGCCGATCACGGTGTACTCGTTGTAGACCCGCGAGCCGAAGCTGCCGGCCATCACGCTGCCGCTGTTGACGGCGATACCGGCATAGATGCCGGGCTTTCCGATCAGTTGGCTTTCACGGTTGAGCTCGAGCATCGCCTGCTGCATCTCGACCGCACAGGAAAGCGCGCACTTGAGGTGATCGTCGCGACGCACCGGCGCTCCGAAGAGCGCCATCACGGCGTCGCCCATGAATTTGTCGACGACGCCCCCGTGACGGTGGACGAGCCCCACCATCCGCGCGAAGGACCGATTGAGCAGCCTGATGATGCTGTGGGGAGGGTTGGGATTCGGTCAGTGCCGTGAAGCCGCGAATGCAGAAAAAGCCCTGTGGCAATCGAGAGTGATTGACGTTTTTCATGGGACAAATGGTGCGAGCGGAGCAAGCTGCTCCTTTTTCGGGGACGTCTCGCCGTGTCCTCGTCACGCCATGCACCGACCTCAGGAGACACCCCCGGATGGATCGTTTCACCCGTATCTACAGTATCGCAATCGGCGTCGTCGTCATCGGCGCCCTGGCCGTTTGGATCGCCTCGGCCTGGAAGCCGCAGGTTTGGGAGCTCGATCAAGTCCTCGAAGCAGATCCGCTGGTTTCGTCCTACCCCTATCGCTTCCGGGTGGTCTCGTTCGAGAACGGGGTCGCGACGATCTCGACGCCGCGCTCCTTCGACGTACCGGCCTACCGATTCCTCGCCATTATCCACCCGAATCTGACCAACAAGGCGGACAATGATCCGCAGGTGATCGCCGCACAACAGGATCTGATCGATCATCAGAAGCGTGCCCAAGGTTTGATTCTGGCACAACCCCAGGTCGACTCCGTCGAATGGCAGCTTGATACTCAATGGCTCGCGGCGCGCGGGATCACCGTCTCGCCCACGCCTTAACCCCCGCCGTCTCTCCCGAGCCGGCCCGGTGTGACCCGCGCCCGGGCCACGCTGTCGGCGCGTCGATTCTCACGCATCCCTGCCTCTTCCGGCCAATGGGCGTATCAGTCGGGAGCCGCTATACTCTCGGCCTCGCAGTCAGTTGGGCCGTCGTGGGGTCCTTCTGGATGGAGCGGAGCCGCAGGGTAATCTATCCCGAATTCGGGTAGTCGAACCTCGGTGTCCCTTCGGAAGTCGACCCTTCAGCCTGGAGCATCCGATGCACGGCAATATCCCCGAGCAACATCCCCCTGTCCCAAGCGTAGGCCGGAACCGCCGCCGGGTTTACAACCTATTGGGCTGGCTCTGCTTCGGATTGGGTTTTTTGGGAATGGTGTTGCCGCTGATGCCGACCACGGTGTTCTGGATCTGTGCGACCTGGCTGTGGCTGCGCAGCTCGCCCAAGCGGGTGCGCTTCTTGGTCGAGCACCCGCGTTTCGGCGAATCGATTCGAGGGTTTCTTGAGCGCGGCGAGATGTGCCGAACCGGCAAGACGGCGGCCATCGGGAGCATGGCGATCAGCTGGTCGGTCTGGTACGGACTCGCCACCCCGGGGCCTGTGCTGGCGCTCTCGGTCGCGGCGATTCTGGGTCTGGTGGCGCTGTGGATCGGAACACGTCCGGAGGGTCCAAAACCGCAAACGCAGGCTCTGGTGACCTTGGACCTCAACGCCTTCTCGCGCGCACCGAGTCCCGCGAAATCGCCACGAAACCCGCCGAGCTGAGCCGCCGGATGGGTAGAGCGTTGCGAAACCCGTCCCCCGACGCCGACGCCCGAGCAACGCCGTAGGGGTGGACAAGCCCAGCGCCGTCCACCAACGCCGCCGCGGGGTTCGGTGGACTTCGCTCTCGCTCGTCCCTACGGACCGAGGGGTCAATCTCCGCGGTCAATCATAGATCAGCTCGGACCAACGTCCCTCGTCGATCATCTTTTCCTTGATCGCCTTCCAATCTTCGGACGACCCCGCCCGCTCCGCCATCACCTTGTCGAAGACCGCCGCGATCTTGCCCAGTCCCGAGAGGAAGACATGCGTCGTGGGCTCGTTGATGAGGTGCAATGCCTCGTCGGCGTTGTCGGCCAGACCGCGTTCCAATGCCTGCGAGGACGACATCAAGGGACGCGTGCCGAGCGCCCTGAATGCCTTGAAGGTCTTCTCGTCGTAATAGTTGGCGAGATCGGTGGTCTCGTCGTTGGTATACATGAGGTCCAGCCCGCTGCGGCCGCCGTAATACAGCCGAACCTGCCCCGTCCAATCGCCGCGCCGTTCGTAGATCAGCTGTGCGAAGGCCCGGAACGGGGCAATACCGGTCCCGGTGCCGATCATGAGTAGGTTGGCTCGGTTGTCCAACGGCATCTTGAATGGACTGAGATAGGGACCGCTGATGATCAATGAGGCACCCGGCTTTGCATCGCACAGATAGTTCGAGGCGATACCCGGATAGCGCTCTCCGCTGACCTCGTCGATATAGAAGCAGCGACGGACCAGAAGATCGAGTGCAACACCGGAGTCGAGCGGGATACTACGCGCGTTGGCAATCGAATAGCGGCG
>NZ_DATITZ010000108.1:0-17405 GCF_035467215.1 Thiocapsa sp.
AATTCGGCCTGGCTCGGATGGGCCGCGATCAGCTTGTCGCTCTCGCGCTTTGCCTCGCTGAACCGTCGCGCGCGCTGCAGCGCGAGGGCATAGCCGTAACGCTCGGCAATCTCTTCGCGAAAACGCCCGCCCTTCAAGGTGTCCTCGAAATGCGCGACGGACTGCTCGGCGCGCCGATAGGAGCGCTCGCGCAGCTTGGCGCGCGTGAGCTGAAACCGCAGGCTATCCGGGCGCTGACGCACGCCGAAGCTCTCGGCACGCCCGAGCGAGTCCGAGATCCGATCGGCAGTCACCGGGTGCGTCCGCAGGAACTCCGGGGCGTTGGACTCGTAGACGCGCGTGGCCTTGGCGAGCCGCTCGAAAAAGCCGGCCATCGCGAAGGGATCGTGACCGGCACCGGCCAGCGTCTGGATCCCGATGCGATCCGCCTCCTTCTCGTTGTCGCGGGTAAAGTTGATCCGGCGCTGGAGCGCGGCGGCCTGCACGCCCGCGATGGCCGCGGCCCCGGCATCCGGCGAGACTTGGGCGCCGAGAACAGCCGCGGCAACGAGCAAGGCCATGGTCGGCAGACTGAGCTTGCTCTGGTCCTCGAACGAGCGCATCAGATGGCGCTGAGTGACATGGGCGATCTCGTGCGCCATGACGGCCGCGAGCTCGCTCTCGGTCTCCGCCGCCAAGACCAGACCGCCGTAGACGCCGATGTAGCCGCCCGGCCCCGCGAAGGCATTGATCACGGGCTCGTCGATCAGGAAAAAGGTAAAGCTGCCCCCGGCGGTCGGATCGGCCTCGACCAAGGCGGTACCCAAGGACTCGATATAGCTGGTGGCGAGCGGATCGTCCATCACGGGAAGGGCCTTACGCACGCTGCGCATGAAGAGCCTGCCGAGCCGCACCTCGGCGGTCCGGGTCATCATGCTGTCCGAGGAGCTGCCCATATCGGGAAGACTGTAGGCATCGGCCGACACCGGCGACGATATCGTCGTGGACACCACCGCCGAGAACGCAAGCACGCCCAGCGCCAACCGCCGACATCGACCGATAAACATCCGGATCATCATGGTTTGGTGAGACGCAATGCGCCCCTCGTAGTTCCTCAAAGCGCGCGCCGCGAGCGACCCTTTACGGTTTCGACGGCCAAACACGTCATCGTGATCCGCGACGCTCGTTGCGGGCAAGCCCTCCGAAGGCAATCGCCCATCTGAACCGCGTCGCACCGAGGCCGTTGATCCCGCCCATCGCCAAAACCATCTCGAAACAGCCCATAGTCCTCCGGACGCGGTTCAGTTGAGCTGAATGCGCTGCCCCCAAGGCACCTTGCCCCGCCCCTTGACCAGCCAGATCACCGGAAACGCCGGCTCGATCGGAGGAAACTCGCCTTCGCCATCGGTAAAGTAGACGAGCAGATCCGGGCGGATGCCCTCGCGATCGATCCACTGAAAGACCGGTCGGAAGCTGGTACCCCCGCCGCCGCCGATCGCCTCGGGCAACCGGAGGTTCTCCCAAGGCTCGAACCGAAAGGGTGCACCTTCACACAAGGCCGCATCGCAGGGCAAGAGGGTCACCCGGGCGCGCACCTGGCCCTTGAGCGCGTCGATCTCGCCGATGAACTCATCCAGCTCCGCCGCCTTGATCGAGCCCGAGGTATCGACGGCGACCACCAGGTCGGTCTGCTGGGCACGCAGACTCGGCCTGATGAAGTCGCCGTCGCGGCGTGACGGGCGCGCGTAGCTGTAATCCTCGCGCGAGACGGCCGTCATGTAGCGGGCCAGCAGCATCCGCCAGGGCAGGCGCGGCTGCAGAAGATGGTCGATCATGCGCGCCATCTCGCGGCCGAGCTTGCCGGCCTGCTGCGCCTGCTGAGCGGCCCCGGCAAGACGCTGCTGCCATTGCACCGAGAGCGTCTCCTGCTCGTCCGGGGTCAGGGGATCGGGTTCGGGCCGGGATTGCCCGGTGCCGCCGTCGGCCCCGTCGGATTGATCGGGTTGCGCCGAGCGGTTCGCCCCCTGCCCTTCTTCGGACTCGCCCTGTTGCGATTGCGGCTGCTCGGGCTGGCGATCGAGATCCTTCTCGCTCATGCCGGACCGGCTGCCGCCCTGCTGGTTCTCGCGATCGTAGGCGTGCTTGTCCAGGGTCTCGGACTCATCGTTGTCGTCGATGAGCGGGTAGATCTCCTCGGCGGTCATGCCCTTGTAGGGCGGCATCACCAAGGCGTTCGGCGGGGGCGTCAGCCCCTCGTCGATCAAGAGCGGATTGATCGCGTAATCGCAGGCGAGATCCCACTTGTGCTTGATGCGATGCTGTCGCCGCGCGAAATGCGACAGCGCACAGTGCAGGGCCTCGTGCGCGAGCATGAATTGCGTCTGGTCGAGGCTCAGGCTCGCGATGTACTCGGGGTTGTAGTAGAAGGCACGCGCATCGGTCGCCGTCGTCGGGCACCACTCGGGGTTCGACGCATGCATGGGCAGGCGCAGCACCAAGGCCCCGAGAAAGGGCTTGTCCAGGATCAAGCGCGTGCGGGCCGCCGCGAGCTTGGTCTCGATCACACGCCGCTCGGCATCGGATACCGCCGCACCGCCCGCACTGCCGACACCGCTACTCATAAAGCATCACGTCGGCAACGACCGCGGCCCAATCGGCGAAGGCAGGCACCTCGAAGAGGCTGTTGCCGACCGCCCGATGCAGATCGGACACCAACATGACACCCATCTCGCGCTGCGGAAAACGACCCGCGTAGGCGAGGATGTTGCCGATCACCCGGTCCTTGTCCGGCTCCGCCTGCGCGCGGATGGCACGGCCGACCAAGGCTGCGGCGACGGCATATTGGAGATCGATCTCGCGCGGCACGGGCACGACCTCGCCCGCGAGGATGGCATCCAGATCGGGCATCTGATCCAGGCTGTCGACGAAGGCGGCGACCTCGATTCCCGCCGCCGGCCCGACACAGCCCTGCAAGGTGCCCTGCAGCAGCTCGGGGATGTCCTCGAACTTCTTCAGACAGCGGTGCGCAAACTCCCAGGATCGCGGCGAGGGGAAGGCGACCGGGTTGTGGGCCGGGTCGAAATCGAACAACAGCTCCGGACGGAAACGCAGAAAGCCGATGACACGCTCGTCGATGCCCTGCGCGTAGGCCCAGGCGACCCAGTCGTCCAGATGGGTCTCGACCTCGAAGTGCGAGAAGCGATTGGCCAGCGGCGCGGGCATGCTGTAGGTCACGCCGCGATCGCCTTGGCGATTGCCGGCCGCGAAGATCGCCCACCGGTCGGGGACGCGATACTCGCCGAGTCGGCGATCCAGGATCAGCTGATAGGCCGCCGCGGACACCGCCGGAGGCGCCGAGGTGATCTCGTCGAGAAAGAGGATCCCGGCCGGCGCATGGCGCTCGGCATCCGGCAGGATGGCGGGAATCGCCCACTCCACCCGGTCCCCTGCGCGGAACGGGATCCCGCGCAGATCGCTCGGCTCCATCTGCGAGAGGCGGATATCGATCATGGGCACCCGATGGCGCTCGGCGATCTGCGCGACCATTTGCGACTTTCCGACGCCCGGAGGGCCCCAGAGCATGACAGGGGTATGGTGACCTTCCGCGGTACTGGAAAACTCGCGGTCGAGGACACGGAGCAACTGGGCTGGACGCATAGCGGGTCGTCTTCCTCTTGGGTCTGGCTCTTGGGTCTGGTGCGAAGGTACCTCATCCGCGAGGCCCGGGGCGATGGCCGCCCGAGAGTGGCCGGATATGGGCGCGATATCAGGTCGTCATCGCAACTGGGTTGGCATGAGAGTGGGTTTTGGCGCTCGGCTTCACAAGTCGACACCTCGCCGGGGTACAATCCGTGCCCGACCGGGTGCGTGATCGCCTTGTCACACATAAGAAAAACGCTGTATTCTTATAGCCCTTCTCGCCCCCTCATGACCCTGCGAGTCGTGCGGGCAAGGCTCCTTACGAGACTCGAGAGAGGACCCGAGGATCCGGGTCGACGCACCCGAATCCACGTCGCCAATAAGATCAAGATTTCCGAAGGCAGGCGTTCCCAAGCCGACCCTTCGTCAACGATAAGAGCCCGGAGAGCGGACATGAACCAGTTCTATTACGACGCCGTAACCAAAATGGAACAACTCGGTGTCGACGACGAGTACATCCAAGGCTGGCAGTGCGGTTTCCTCCAGAATCCGAAGCGCGAAGAGCAGCGCCTCACCGAGGCCTACGAGGCCGGCTACGGCGACGGCGAAGAGAAGAACACCGACAATTTCGGGGACTGGGTCAAGGCCTGACCCCGATTCGGGCGAACGAAAAAGGCGGGGAGACCCGCCTTTTTTGTGCTTGCTCGGCGATGATCGAAAGCGTGCTGATCTTCTCGGGGGGCGAGCGCTCGCGGCGGCGGGCATTCAACTGTTGCGCGTGACCTACCTCTGACTCGCGTAGAACTGACCCAGGGCGTACAGATCGGCATCCGAGAGTCCGACCAACGCCTCGCGCATCTTGCTCGGCTGCGGGATCGACTCGGGTAGATCCCGATAGGTCAGGAGCTGAAACACCAGGTAATCGGGCCATTGGCCAGCGATCCGAGGAATGTCTCGGTCCTGGAATCGCCCCCGTTCTTCGTGACACTCCGCACAAGCGTCCTCATGCAGACGCTCGCCCTGCGCGAGAACGGCGGTGTCCAGGGGGAGCGCGGCGCTTTGCCAAGCCTGCTCGGCGTAGTGGCTGGCCAACTGGCGGATCTGCCGGTCGGTGTAGCCCGTCATGATGCGATCCATGATGGTGGAAGCCCGCTCGCCGCTGCGGAATTCCTGCAGGACGCGAATCAGGAATTGGCGGTCGAAGCCGGCGAAGCTCGGAGAGGCCGGTCCCGCGCTGACCCCGTTCAGGCCGTGGCAGCCGTTGCAGTTCCCGGCCAACATCTGCCGTTCGGGGGATGCGGCCGGTACCGCGTCCGCACCGAAACAGCAGAGCACGAATGTCGATGCAAGGCGGCAAACCCGCAATCGGGGTCTCGAACACCTTGCGCGGGGGGTCACTTCTGGAGAGCCAGCCAGGTCGCAATCTTCTGGAGCTCGGGCGGGCTCGGCGGCGCGTCGCAGGACTGACTGTAGGCAACGGCCGAATGCATCAGTTTCGCCTCCTCCGTCTCGCCCTCGCCACGCAGGATTTTCTGGGCCTTATTCAGGATCTCGTCGGCCTCCAGACCGCCGATTTTGGGGACCAGCTTACTGCTGGGATCCCTCCCCGCAGTACCGTGGCAGTTCACACAGCCGTGGTAGATGAACAACTGCTCGCCCTCCATATCGGGGCGATCCGTCGACCAAGCCAAGGGCGAAAGCGGGATCAGGGTTACGGCAAACGCCACCGGCAACACGATGTTCTGGGACATGGATGCGGCTCCTCTCTGTTGATCCTCTCGTTCGATTCGCACTACGGGAATGGCCTGAGCCATACCATACTAAAAGCGTAGACGAAAGCGAAAAGAAACCAACACCGCCCGTCGGGAATCGTGCACACCTCGAGCACCGCCCGCCGAGACTCAGCCCGCCTGCCGCAGCGTCTGCAACGGCGGGCGAATCAACAACGGATAGGTCGCCAAGGTCCCGGCGATTCCGATCAGTGCCCCGGAGCCGAAGACGCCGATCAGCCAGAGCATCGGATTGAAGCTGAAGGTGAGGCCGAAGAGCTGCTCGGCCAGCAACCAGCCGGTCAGCTCGGCGAAGACGGAGGCGAGCGCGCCCGCGAGGATGCCGGCCGCGGTGAACTCCATGGCGAGACTGGTCAGCAGCGCTCGGCGTCCGGTGCCCAGGGTGCGCAGGATGCCGTGCTCGAGTCGGCGCTCTTCCAGGCTGGCTTGGATGCCGGCGTACATGACCAGGATCCCGGCCGCGAGCGTGAAGAGAAAGACATATTCCACCGCCATCACGCCGCGGTCGACCACCTGCCGAACCTGCGTCAGCAAGGCGTCGACGTCGAGCAAAGTCACGCTCGGGAAGCGCTTGACCAACTCCGGCATCAAGGTCTCCCGATCCTCGGGCAGATAGAAGCTGGTGATGTAGGTCGCGGGCTCGGACCCGAGGAGCGCGGGAGAGGAGATCACGAAGAAGTTGACGTTGAAGCTGTCCCACTGGACCTCGCGCAGGCTCGTGACAGGCGCACTCACCTCGCGCCCGGAGACCAGGAAGGCGATCTCGTCGCCCAAGGCGATACCGAGCGTCTCGGCGATGCCCTCCTCGACCGAAAACTCGGGAGGCGCATCCGCGCCCGACCACCAAGCGCCGGCGACGATGCGGTTGTCCGATTGCAGCTCCGCGCCCTGGCTCAGGTTGAACTCGCGCGAGGCGAGCTGCTCGGCCCGCGGATTCTCGTACTCGGACGGGACGATCTCGCGGTCGTTGATCCGCACCAGCCGGCCGCGGATCATCGGGTAGATGGCCGACTCGCCCAGCCCCCCCTCGCGCAGGAACTGGCCAAGCGGCTCGACATCCTGCGGCTGGATGTTGATCAGGAAGTGATTCGGCGCACCTTCGGGCAAGGTCTCCTGCCAGGCCGCGAGGAGATCGACGCGCACCACGGCCAGCAGCAGCAAGGCGAGGATGCCGAGCCCCATGCCGGAGATCTGCAGGACGGCTGCGGAGGGTCGCCGCGCCAGGGCCGCAAGCCCGAGTCGCCAGACCCCGCGCGCACGCCCGGCGAGCCCGCCGGCAAGACGCACCAGCACGAGCACCGTGATGACCAAGCTCGCCACCACGCCGAGCACGCCGGCCATCAGCTTCCAGGCCAATTGGAAATCATCCGCCTGCCAGACGATCAGAAGGGCCAGGGCCGATGCGGCACCGACCACCGTCAGGATCGCCGAGCCACGCGGAGCACCCAGATCGCGACGCAGCGCACGCAACGGCGAGACCTGCGCCAGTTGAAACAGGGGCGGCAGCGCGAAGCCCAAGAGCGCGACCAGACCCGTCGCCACGCCGACGACGACAGGCGCTAGCGAGGGCGTCGGCAGGTCCGTCGCGAACCACTCGGAGAGCAGGCCCATCAGCCCGAGCTGTCCCAGCCAACCGAGCAGACAGCCCACCAGACTGGCGATCAGACCGAAGAGCACCAGGCGCATTATGAAGACCCGCATCAGCAGGTGATTGGGGGCACCCAGACAGCGCATCACGGCGACGGCATCGGTCTGGCGCTCGACGAAGCGACGGCTGGCCAGCGCGATGGCGGCCCCGGCGACCAGCAAGGTGACGAGTGTCGCCAGATGCAGGAAACGCGAGGCACGATCGACCGCGGATTCGAATTCGGGTCGGGCGGTGCTGCCGTCGATCAGATCGATATTGACCGGCAGACCCGCCTCGATGGCCCTTTTGAAGCGCTCGACGGCCGCAGCCTCGCCGGCGACCAGAAGGCGATGCTCGGCCCGGCTCGCCTCGGTGATCAGTCCGGTCGCCGCGAGATCCGACTGGCTCAGCATGACCCGCGGGGCCAGCGCAAAGAGCGCACCGCCGCGGTCAGGCTCGTTGCTCAGGATGGCGCCCATGCGCAGACGCGACTCGCCGAGACCGACCTCGTCGCCGAGCGCCGCACCGAGTAACGGCAGGAGACGCGACTCCACCCAGACCTCGCCGGGCGGCGGTCCCGTCTCGACCTCGCGATCCGGCGCGTCGAAGGCATCGCGGACGCTCAATTGCCCGCGCAAGGGATAAGCGGTGTCGACGGCCTTCACCTGAACGAGCTGCGGCCCGCCCTCGCCGACCACGACACTGCGAAACTCGACGATCCCGGCGGTGGTCAGACCCAAGCGTTCCGCCTGCTCCCGGTAGTCGGCCGGCAGCTGGGTGGCCGACTCCAGGGCGAGATCCGCCGCGATCAGCTCCCCGCCCTGACGGGCCATGGCGCTTTCGACACGATCGCTAAAGAAGCCCACCGCCGTGATGGCGGCAACGGTCAGGATCAGGGCCGAGGCGAGCAGATAGAGCTCGCCGCTGCGCCAGTCCTGACCCAGCAGTCGCAGGGTGATCCGCCAGGTCTTCACGAGCCTTGCTCCAGGTGGCCGGCGGTCATGTGCAGACGCCGATCGCAGCGCTCGGCCAGACGCGCGTCATGGGTGACCAGCACCAGTGCCGCTCCGGCGTCGCTGCGCAGATCCAGAAGGAGATCGATGATGTGCTCACCGGTGACCTGGTCCAGGTTCCCGGTCGGCTCGTCGGCGAACAGCACCTCGGGACGCGGGGCGTAGGCCCGAGCGATGGCGACACGCTGCTGCTCCCCGCCCGAGAGCTGGCGCGGGTAGTGTCGGGCACGCGGGGTCAGACCGACCCGATCCAGGGCCTCGTCGGCGCGGCGCGCGGCGTCGCGCGTCCCGGTCAGCTCGAGCGGAAGCAGCACGTTCTCGCGCGCGGTCAGGGTCGGCAGGAGCTGGAAGTTCTGGAAGACGAAGCCGACTCGCCCGCTGCGCAGCGCCGCGCGTCCGTCCTCGTCGAGATCGTCGACGCGCTGGCCGCACAGCCACACCTCGCCCGAGGTAGCACTGTCGAGACCGGCCAAGAGCCCCAATAATGTGGACTTGCCCGAGCCGGATGCACCGAGGATGGCCACCGCCTCGCCGGCCTGGATCTCCAGGTCGAGGCGCTCCAAGATGGTCAAGCCGCCGGCCGGCCCCGTAACATGCTTTCCCACTGCGACCGCTTTCGACACGGCCCGAGGTCTTTGTCCCGACATGATCCGTCTACTCCTGCTGACCTGTATGTTGTTGCCCGTCCTGACGCTCGGAAAAACCACGACCGACGCGCCGGTCATCCCACCGGTCATCTTGGTCCTCGGCGACAGCCTGAGTGCGAGCTATGGTTTGGATCGCGAGAGCGGCTGGGTGTCGCTCCTCGAGGAGCGTCTGCGCGAGCGTGGAATGGCCTACCGCGTCGTGAATGCGAGTGTCTCGGGCGATACGACAGCCGGCGGCCTGACGCGGCTCGGTGCGCTGCTCGACGACCACGCACCCGCCATCGTTCTCATCGAGCTCGGTGCAAACGACGGCTTGCGCGGGCTGGGATTCGAGGTCATCCGCAACAATCTAAAGACGCTGGTGGAGCGCAGCCGCGCCGCCGGCAGTCAAGTCGTCGTGGCCGGCTTGCGTCTTCCGCCCAATTACGGTGCGGCTTACACCGACGGCTTTCAAGCGATGTTCCGGGAGGTCGCCGAGACCGAATCCATCCCCTTGGTGCCGGATCTGCTCGCCGGGGTCGCCGAGAACTGGGATCTGATGCAGGCCGACGGACTGCACCCGACCGCCGAGGCGCAGCCCCTTATCCTCAACAACATCTGGCCGGTCTTGGAGCCGTTGCTGGAGGCGAGCCGTTAGGTGATTTGCGGGCATAAGCACCCCTACTGCGCATGCCCGAGAGCTGTAGGTGCGAATTTATTCGCACACACGTCGGTTTAGGCCGCTAGGCGCTCGGCGATATAACCGCCCGGGCTGTGCGAATAAATTCGCACCTACGAGCCGCAAACGTCGGGTTACGGCGCGCATCGACCTCGGCGGACAACATTCAAAATCGTGCCGGCGCGCCTAACCCGACCTACGCGTCCGTGTCCACTCGTCCCGGTCTCGCTCCCGGATCGGGGTACAATCTCACGCATCGCAATGTCCCACCCAAGGGTTACCGGAGTCATCCATGCATCGCATCACCATCGTCGGTTCCGGATTCGCCGGCCTCACGGCCGTCCAAAGCATCCGACGGAGCGCACCCGACGCCGAGATCACGCTCGTCAGCGCGAAGCCGGAATTCATCTACTATCCCGGCCTGATCTGGGTGCCCTGCGGCATCCGCAGCGGCGAGGATCTGCGCATCGACCTGCGCCCCTTCTTCAAACGCATGCGGGTGCGCCATCTCGCCGGTGAGGCGACCGGACTGAGTGCGGACGGGCGCACGCTCGAGACCACCGCCGGACCGGTCGAGAACGACGGGCTCGTCATCGGCAGCGGCGGGCGCTTCATCAAGAAACTCCCCGGCATCGAGCACGCCATCACACCCTGCGAGGGCATCGCCGCCGCCGAGGCGATCCGCGATCGCGTCAAGGCGATGGACGGCGGCAGCATCGCGATGGGATTCGCCGGCAACCCCAACGAGCCAAGCTCCATGCGCGGCGGCCCCATCTTCGAGTTTATCTTCGGGATGGACAGCCAACTGCGAAAGGAAGGGCGTCGGGACCGTTTCCGCCTGCACTTCTTCACCCCGGCGGAACGTCCCGGCAACCGGCTCGGCCCGAAGGCGGTCGACGGCATCCTCGCCGAGATGAAGCGCCGCGGCATCGAGACCCATCTGGGCCACAAGCTCAAGTCGTTCACGGAGACGAAGGTGACGACCGAAGGCGGAGAATTCGACGCCGACCTCATCCTTTTCATGCCCGGCATGACCGGCAACAGCTGGTTCGACAACACGGCCCTGCCGCGCTCGCCGGGAGGACTGCTGCAGGCCGATGCACACTGCCGGGTCGCGGGCTACGAGCGGGTCTATGTCGCAGGCGATTCGGGCAGCTTTCCGGGTCCGGACTGGATGCCGAAGCAGGCCCACATGGCGGACCTGCAGGCCCGTGCAGCCGTCAAGAACCTGCTCGGAGAGCTGCAGGGCCGCGCGCCGAGCGAGACCTTCAAGGTCGAGCTGGTCTGCATCGTCGACGCCAACGATACGGGCATGCTGGTCGCGCGCACCGAAAAGAACAACTGGGTACTGCCTTCGACACGGCTCTTTCATTGGATGAAGCTGGGCTTCGAATGGTGGTATCTGCGCCCCTACCGTTAGTCAGGACACGACATGAGCACGCGACCCAACATCATTCTTTCGACCACGGATGCCGAGCGGCTGGAGCGGCTCATGGACTCCGTCGACACGGCCGACTTTCCCGGCAAAGCAGACCTGGAGGCCGAGCTCTCTCGGGCGATCGTGGTGGATGCGAAGGATATCCCGCCGAAGGTCGTCACCATGCGATCGACCGTGAAGTTCCGCATCGAGTCGTCCGCGGAGGAGCGCTGCTTGACGCTCGTCTACCCGAGCGATGTCGATGACAGCGGCCGGACCATCTCGATCCTCGCCCCCGTCGGCAGCGCCCTGCTGGGCCTGTCCGAGGGCGACGAGATCGACTGGCCGAAACCGGGCGGAGGCATCTTGAGGGTCCGCATCGAAGAGGTGACCTACCAACCCGAGCGCTCGGGCGAGTATCATCGCTGAGTTCTCGAAGGGCAGCCTAACCACAAGGAGCGTCAAGGTCTTCACGTCCGAGGTCTACCGCGCGGCTCGCCCGACGTACGAGCCGCGCGGCCACCAAACCGACTTGTTCTTACCTTCGGGTCCGACATCCGAGCTTAGACCGATCAGCATGAGAGACCCGGCCGAGCGCCCTGCTCCAGACCGGCGCAGACCCATCGCCTTTCGTTGATCGTTGACATCACAACCATCGATTACCATCAAAGCCTCCGCGGCGCTAAGCTGCGCTTGAGCTCCCATCATCCAAGCCCCCGTCCGGGACCCTGGAGGCACGATGTCCGCGTTTTCCAATCTATTGATACCGGCCGTGCTCTTCTTCGCACTGGGCTTCATCGCGCGCCTGATCAAGTCGGATCTGCGCTTCCCTCCCGATCTGGCGAAGATCCTGTCCATCTACCTGCTGGTCTCGATCGGCCTGCATGGCGGCGTGGAGTTGGCGAATGCGGACCTCGGCGAGGCCCTGGCCGCGGTGGTCTGGGCACTGCTGCTCGGACTCCTGCTGCCGATCATCGGCTTCGCGCTGTTGCTCGCGACGCGACGAGTCGGTCCGCTCGATGCCGCCGCGATCGCCGCGCATTACGGCTCGGTCAGCGCCGGCACCTTCCTCACCGCGATCGCCTTCCTGGGTAGCCAGGGGATCGAGTACGAGCGCTATCCGTTGATCATGCTCGCGATCATGGAGTCTCCGGCCATTGTTGTCGGTCTTCTGCTGGCGGCCTGGAGTCGCGGGCGCGCCGCCAAGACGGATCCGAGCCGCACCGCCGCTCGCACCGAGCCGGGAAAAACCCATCTGGGCGAGATCCTGCGCGAGGCCTTCACGAACGGCAGCGTGGTGCTCCTGATCGGGTCGATGCTGATCGGGGCCATCGCCAACCCGAAGGCGATGGAGTCGCTGCACCCCTTCACCACCGATATCTTTATGGGCATGCTCTGCCTCTTCCTACTGGAGATGGGGCTCGAGGCGGGGCGGCGCTTCGGCGACTTCCGGCGCGTCGGCTTGGCCCTCGGCGCCTTCGGACTGGTGATGCCGCTGATCGGCGGTGTCATCGGTGTGCTGGTCGGACACCTGATGCTCGGTTTCGGCGTCGGCGGCACGACGCTGGTCGGGGTTCTCGGTGCAAGCGCCTCCTATATCGCGGTTCCGCCCGCGATGCGCCTGGCGGTACCGGAGGCCAATCCGTCGTTTTATCTGACCTTGTCGCTCGGCGTGACCTTCCCGTTCAATGTCGTCTTCGGTATCCCGATCTATCATCAACTGTCCCTGCTGCTGGCCGGCGGGGCCTGATCGGCGCACGGGGCACGGCAACCTGCGTGTCCCGCCAGACTGTTTTATCGAAAGCCGCAGGAGCCTACGCAGATGCACCGCCTTGTCCCTGAAAAACTTGTCACCGTCGTCACCACGGACGTGCTCGAGCATCGTCTGGCCGCGGCGGTGCGCCGCCGCGGCGCAAGCGGCTATACCCTGCTGCGCGCTCGCGGCGCCGGCTCCGACGGGTTGCAGTCGGGAAACCTGGAGGTCGACACGAACCTGCTTTTGAAGGTCATTCTGCCGCCGGATCGCATGTCCGACCTGCTTGATGACCTGGACGCACTGATCGGCCAGGGCTATCACCTGACCGTGTTCGTGTCCGATGTCGCGGTACTCGACCACGAGAAGTTCGAGCGGCCGCTGGAGACCTGAGAGCTCGTCACCTTGGTCGGCGGCAACATCGTCGACGTCCTCTTTATCCCGAGTCTGTCGGCGCCGGTCGTACCACTCGCCATCGCCAGTGAGCTGATCTGGGTTGATGTGCCAACGATGATCGGCGCATCGATCCCGGCGCCCTTACTTGCCTTGGACAGGCACTCAGACTTCGGCGCCCTCGTAGGTCAGGCCGAACACGGTATCGGTCAGCCAACGGCGGAAGGACGGGTTATCCGCGAACTGCTTGAACAGCTCCGTGTCGTCTTGGAGTAAGGCCGTCATCACGCGACACAGCGCCTTGTCGTGCTCGATGCGGGCATTCTGCTTGTCCGAGCTCTTCTTGGCGTTCCGGTACGCCCCGTCGGCCGCCACACGGCTCGGGATGTCTTCGGTGAGGAGCTTGTGGACGCGATCGGCGTCGGTCCAGGGGATATTGCCGAACTGGTCGTTGAAGGTCTTGAGGATGTTCGAGAGCCGGTCCAAACTCGGCTCGGACTTGCGGCCGCCCCCCGCGGTCGGCACCGGCTCGACCTCCGCGTCCGCATCGGGGAGCTGAATCGTCACTGCCGCCTGCTTCTCGACCCGGTAGCTGTCCATATCGATCGCTTCGAGGATGCCCTTGGCGAGGTCCTCCTCCACGGGGGCGGGCAGCTTGGGCACGAGAAAGGTGAGGAAGATCGAGAGCTTCTCCCAGTCGGCGTTGGTGTAGGGCAGGATCGCGGCGAGGAATCCGTAGGTCCGCAGGAACGCCTTGGCCTTGCCTTTGAAGTCGACCTGGCCGTCCTCGTCGAGCTGGCCTTTGTAGACGGCCACGCAGGCGTCGAGGATCGGATCGAGCGCATCCCGCTCGGCACCGCCCAGGTAGCGCTGCACGAGGTCCTCGATCTGCGCAGCCATGTACACCTGGTAGCCGTCGAGCGCGGCCTTCAGGTCGTGGAGCTTGTCCGGGTCGGTCTCCTCGGCCAGGATCGTGGTGCGGTAGTAGTCGCTGAACGCCTGCTGGATGGCGTCCGAGTCGTTCATGAAGTCGAGCACGAAGACGTCATGCTTCTGCGGGTGCGCGCGGTTGAGGCGTGAGAGGGTCTGCACCGCCTTGATGCCGGAGAGCGGCTTGTCCACGTACATCGTGTGCAGCAAGGGCTCGTCGTAGCCGGTCTGAAACTTGTCGGCGCACACGAGGAAGCGATAGGGGTCCTCCTGGATCTTGTCGGCGATCTGCCCGGACGGAAAGCCGTTGAGGGATGCCTCGGTCACCTTGGCCCCGCCCCAGTCGGTATGCGAGAAGTCGTGCTCGCCCGAGAAGGCGACGATGCCCCGGTATGGACTCTTGCGCTCGGCCAGGTAATCGCGGATGGCGTGGTGGTATTGGATGGCCCGCTCGACGCCGCCGGTGACTACCATGGCCCGCGCCTGCCCGCCGATCTTCTTGAGCGCCAGGACCTGCTCGTGGAAGTGGTCGACCATGATCTCGGCCTTGAGGCGGATGGCGTGGTCGTGGCCCTCGACATAACGGCGGAGTTTCTTGTTTGCCTTCTTCGTGTCGAGCTCGGGGTCGCCTTCCACCTTCTTGATGAGCTTGTAGTAGCTCTCGACCGGCGTGTAGTGCCGCAGCACGTCGAGGATGAAGCCCTCCTGGATCGCCTGTTTCATGGTGTAGCTGTGGAAGGCCCGGTGCTTGACCGTACCGTCCGGCTGCGGCTCGGGCTCGCCGAAGATCTCCAGCGTCTTGTTTTTCGGCGTGGCCGTAAAGGCGAAGTAGCTGGCGGTGGGCAGCAGCTTCTTGCCCTCCATCAGGCGGTTGATCGTGTCCTCGGGGGTCTCGTCGTCCTCCTCGGCCTCTTTCGCCGAGAGGGCTGTCGAGAGGGCGGCGGAGGTCTTTCCGCCCTGGCTGGAATGCGCCTCGTCGATGACGATGGCGAAGCGCCGCGTGTGGTTCCCGGTGCCCCCGTAGGTCCCGATCTCGTCCCCGATCTCATCGAGGATGAACGGGAACTTCTGCACCGTGGAGATGATGATCTTCTTGCCGCTCTCGATGAACCGGCGCAGGTCGCCGGAGTGCTGGGCGTGGCCCACGGTCGCGCCGACCTGGGCGAACTGCTTGATGGTGTCCTTGATCTGCTGATCGAGGATGCGTCGGTCGGTGACGACGATGATGGAGTCGAAGACCGGCAGGCCGTCCTGCTCCAGCCCGATCAGCTGGTGAGCCAGCCAGGCGATGGAGTTCGACTTGCCGCTGCCGGCCGAGTGCTGGATCAGGTAGCGCCGGCCGGCGCCGTTCTGCGCCGCGTCCGCCAGCAGTTTGCGCACCACGTCGAGCTGGTGGTATCGCGGCCAGATCTGAGCCGTCTTCTTGCGGCCGGTCTTCTCGTCCTTGATCTCGACCACCTGGGCATAATTCTCCAGGATGTCGGTCAGCCCTGCCGGGGTGAGGACACGCATCCACAGATAGTCGGTCTTCAGGCCATTCGGGTTCGGTGGGTTGCCGGCCCCATCGTTCCAGCCCAGGTTGAAGGGCAGGAACCAGGATGCCTTGCCCTTGAGCTGGGTGCAGAAGCGCACCTCGTGATCGTCCACGGCGAAATGCACGACGCAGCGGCCGAGCTCGAAGAGCCTCTCGCGCGGGTCGCGGTCGATCTTGTACTGCTGGACGGCATCCTCGACGGTCTGCTTGGTCAAGCTGTTCTTCAGCTCGAAGCTGGCCACCGGCAGGCCGTTGATGAAGAGGCACAGGTCCAGAGCGAGTTGGGTCTCGTCGCGGCTGTAGCGGAGCTGGCGCGTCACGCTGAAGCGGTTGGCTTTGTTCCGCTCGGCGGCCCTCGCATTCCCGGGTGACGGCGTGCCGTAGAAGAGGTCGATATGATGCGGCCCGTGCTTGATCCCGTGGCGCAGCACGTCGATGGTGCCGCGCCGTGTGATCTCGCCTTGCAGGCGGGCCAGGAACTTGCGCCGCGTCGGACCGTCCTCGTGCAGGTCGAGTGCCGCGGCGACCTCGGGCTGCGTCTCGTGGAGGAAGGCCGCAAGCTGGGCCAGATCGACGCAGTATTCCCGGTCGTAGTCCGCCGCCCTGCCGCACATCCAGCCCACCCCGTAATCGGCGTGGGGCTCGTCCAGCGGACCCGGCGTCAGGGCGCCGGGCTCGCACGGGGAGCCGGTCATGGCCGCACAGATCAGCCGTTCAAGGCCGCGCTCGGTCGTGTCGGTGGTCATGGTCAATCCCCGCCGACCAGCAGATGCGCCGCCTTCTCCTCCAGGCCCGGATACAGCTCCTCGCCGCCGAAGGTCTGCCTGATCGCCCCCAGCGCACTCGCGAGCCCCTGGTCCTTCTCCACGCCGAACAGGGCCGATTCGCCGAACCGCCGGCGCAGCCCCTCGACGATCCGCAGCGCCTCCTCCTCGTGCAGCACGTAGGGCGCCGCGGTGCGCCGTCCCGGCGTCGACACCCGTTGATGGTCGTAATCGTCGAGCAGACTCAGGGCGCGGTTGTAGTCGCCGACGATCGCCAGCAGGGCCTGAGCCTCGTCGGCAGCCAGGTCGCGCCGTTGCGCGGTGTCGGCGATCAGCCGCACGGCCTGGCCGAGGTCGCGCAGACGGGCCTGATTCACCGAATAGCCCTGAACCAGATGATCGCGCAGCACCCGCGTGGCCCAGATGCGGAACTGAGTCCCGCGGGGCGACTTGACCCGGTAGCCGACCGAGATGATCACGTCCAGACTGTAGAATCCGACCGGCTTGTCGGAGCCGGCAATGTGCAAAATTTGCACATTGCCATCCTGTTCCAGCTCCCCCTCGCGAAAGACATTCTGCACGTGCTTGGTCACGACCGACCGTTCGCGGCCAAACAGCTCCGCCATCTGCGCCTGCGTCAACCAAACCGTGTCCCCATGCAGCCGCACCTCGACCCGGACCGCCCCGTCCGGGGTCTCGTACAGCACCAGGCCGCCGCGCGACGCTTCGTCGGGTGTATTACTCACGCCAGCGTCTCCTCCGGCAGGGTGTCGAGGTTGTCTTCCGCGACATCTTCCCTCTCGGGATCGGCCTCGTTGAGTGGCTTCGACTCCTCGGATTCGTCCGGCAAGAGCAAAGCCGCCTCGCGCACGTCGAGCTTGCCGGTGACCACGTCAGCGATCAGACGGGTGCGGTATTCGAGAACACGTTCAATCTCGCAGGTGATTAACGCCCGCGCTTGGTCAATATCCGCAACCTTTTCGTCGATGTAAGCCGCGATCAGTGTTTGCTCGTCGAAAGAAGGGAACGGGAACTTGTGCGCGCGCAGCATTTCGCCGGTGAGATGTGGAATGCTGTTGTCGTGCGAGCTCGCGCCGAACGCATCTTGAAAGTGCACGACATATACTCGGCGAATGCGAGATTTTCGGCATTTTCACTCGCCGATAATCGCGAAGTTCTCGGTCAACAACGAGCGCATCTGATCACGATACAGATGCGAATTGTCGAAGAAGCCTTCGCAAGCGCTCCGAAAATCGCCGAA
>NZ_DATITZ010000109.1:0-33457 GCF_035467215.1 Thiocapsa sp.
GCACGTGCTCCGACACCTTTCGCGACGTCAAGGATCGGTTCATTCGCCATGACCGCGTGAACGGGCAATGGAACTACCTCATCGATCCGAATGGGTTCGCTTATTAACATGTTTAACTTGTTTTTGAATCGTTACTAGGCCGCTGGATCCAGTGCGTTCGGTAAGATATGGATTTTTTGCTCCGCCGCACCGGACCATGCGCGAAACCGGTCCCTGGTATAGGCGGAAATGGCGATCAGACCAGTGCAGTTCCGGGCTAGCCGGTCGACCAAGAGGCGACCGGTTGGCGCCCAAGCCTCCACACCGTAAAGCACCCCCAAAATTGGAATTGCCCTGCCGCGCTGGGCCAATTTGGCGAAAGGCAGCAGATAGAGATGGCTGCAAAGAATGAAGTCATAACGCTGCCCGGCCGCTTTCAGGGCTGCGAGGCTGTAGGCAATCCGGCCATTTGCAGCGGTTTTGACCAGATCAACCTTGTCAGGTAAGCCTTGAGGGGCCTCGCGCAGGCGGCGTGGCAACAGGGTCAGGCTGTCGACATGGGGCAGTTCGCAAAAGGCGTCGATGAGGTCTCGGTTGTAAACGGAGATACCCCCAAAGCCACCATGTGCCTCTGGGACCAGTGCAAGGATCTTCATGACTCAGCGCTTGGTCATGCGAATGGTGAGGAAGGAGCCCCAGCCGAGAGTATTGGTCAAGAAACGAGTGAAGCCGTCAGGTAGGTGGCCCTCCAACCATTCTTTGAGGGTGCTGGCGGGGATGGGGATAACCTCGGCCTTGAGCCCGGTGACGCGAAATTCGTCGATCCGAAACAGGTCTTCAACCAGGACCCGCCATTCTGGCCGCCGGTAATGGCGAGCAATGGCCCCGTCGGTGGCGTGCTGGTTGACTGCGTGCAGGGAGTTGCCTCGCAATAGACGCCCCTGAACGAGCCCTTTGAGCAGCCCGCCGATGACGTAGTAGTTCCAGAATGAGCGGTGATAGACCATCACATTCGCTCTCCCCCCATGGCGCAGGACACGGTGCATTTCCTCGAGGATGCGACGGGTGTCCGCCGAGTGATGAATAACGCCCCATGATCAGATGAAGTCGAAGCTCGCGTCGGGAAAGGCCATCTCCTCCGCATCCATTTGCAGGATTTGGACATTGGTTAATCCCATCTGCTCCAAGCGACGGCTGGTCGCCTCGATCGCAGGTGCAGTGAGGTCAATGCCGGTGAATGATTGAGCACGCGGGGCGATCAGGCCGGCGTGCGAGCCCTGACCGACACCGATTTCCAGCACATCGAGTCTTGGTAGTTCCCCGTAGGGAATCTCCCGCTCGAAGGGTAGCTCCTGCCAGGGCATATAATGGCGCGCGGAGTCGAAGAAACGGGCGTCGATCTCGGCGAAGTACTCGGGGCTGTATCGGGGCCAAGGGATCTCGCTGCGCCAGTCATAGCGCATGGGGTTGGATGACCACCAGGACCGGTTCGCTTCCTGCCAAATTAGCCTTTGCTCCGGGCTGACGGGTCGCTGAGTGGGATCAGAGAAACCGTCGGCCTTGTTGTGGAAGTCCGCGCCGTCGAAATTTGCTGTCATGCTTTCGGAAATCTCCTCTCTGTTATGGCTTGTTGTTCTCTAAGCGCTTGCGAACAGCTAGATTCATTTTTTCATAAGATCGGCCGGCAAGCCTTTGCTCGGGCAAAAGTAGCGAGAGCAGTGCGCTTATTATCGGGATGTACGGGGTTGCAGTTTACCACTGATCGCGGTCGATCGATCCGCGTACGACTGGCCCGCGACCGACGCCAGGCAGTCACCAACGGTTTGCGCGCAACACCAGGTCGTCGTCACCACAGGGAAAAGGGGCCAGTGCGGCCTGGCCCCTTTTCTTTGCTTTTCTTTGGCCCCTTTTCTTTAACGCTGAGGTAATCGGTCGCATGGCCGATCTGACGCACCGCGCGCTCGACGTCCTGGAAGCGCTACTTGAGTACCGGCACGACCCTAACCTGAAGCTCCGCGCGGCGCTCGGCATCATCGGCGCAAGCGGCATCACCAGCATGACGAAGGCGGCGGCTGCGACCTCTTCTGCCGACGCAGGCGAGGCCGCAGGGTAGGCGTGGGTCCCGCTGGTGGGTCCTACCCAGGGGACAGGTTTCGAGCCGCGGCACTTCGGCCGAAAATCAGGATCACCGTGTCTTGAAGGCCAAGCATGGTTATTCCTCCATCTTGGTCATCACAACATGCACGCGAGTGGGCGCGAGGTCATACATCGCCCCGGACCCGGCATCGATCGCGCCACCGATGATGCCTCCGAGCAAAATGTTCCCGGCCATACCCGCAGCTCCGCCGCCCGAGATCGAGGGCGTGACGACGGCGGACGCGGGCTTATAGCCTGGCGCGGTGAAGTCGAGCTTGTGGGAGATGTTGCGCTTGAGCTTGACAGCCGCGGGCGTGGTGTAGCTCGCGCCGCCGGTGGTCTGGACTTGCGCGCCTTGCGGGGTAGAGTCGACGGCGATCTCTTGGGTCGAGCCCCTGGTAATCGTTGCGCACCCCTGAAGGGCTCCGGCGGCGGGGATAACTGCGACGATCGCTGTCGTTCCGTTCATGATATTCTTTTCTTGTTTGGCTGCCTTGTCTCGCCCCGCCGTGCCGGGTCGAGCCTTGCCTGCCGCGCGCCACATCGGGCGGCGCTCCCGATCCGAGACGGGCGACCCAAGCGAGGCGTCGCTGTCCTGAACTCACGGGTCCCTCTGCCGAGTCTTGCCGGGGGACAGGTTTCGAGCCCCGGCGGTCTAACGTTTTCCGCTCCGCTATGGCGGTTGTTGTTCTTGCATCGGAATCGACCCGGCAATGGCTCGAATCTTCCGAGGCATAATCCCGCTGTCGTTATCGGAGTATCGTTATCCTGATGGAATTGACCTGTGTCGGACCCGCTCACCGAGGTGCCGTTTGTCGGGTCAAGCGAAGGTCAAAAACGCGGCTATCCATGTCACAGTGTGGGGCGAAATGTGGGGAAAATCGCGCTTCTTGTCAAGAAAAAGTAATCTTTACAGCGTGTTGCAAATCTATATGGCGGAGAGGGTGGGATTCGAACCCACGGAAGGCTTGCGCCTTCTCTTGATTTCGAGTCAAGCCCGTTCGGCCACTCCGGCACCTCTCCAGGATTGTCGGTCGCGCGAGTTGCTCGCTTTCGACAAGCCGCTAAGTGTAAGTCGCGAAACCTTACTTGTCTATCGTCGGGATCGCCTGCCTTCGGCGCCTGGATTGGAAGAAGCCACGCAGCGTCTCGCCGCACGCATCGGCGAGGATGCCTCCGCGACATCCGGTGCGATGATTGAAACGCCCGTCCGACGGCAGGAGGTCGAAGAGGCTTCCGCAGGCGCCTGCCTTCGGATCCGCCGCTCCGAAGACCACCTCGCCGACGCGCGCATGGATGATGGCCCCGGCGCACATGACGCAGGGCTCGAGGGTGACGTAGAGGGTCGTGTCGGGGAGGCGGTAGTTGCCCATGCGAAGTCCCGCGTCGCGCAGGGCCTGGATCTCGGCATGGGCGGTTGCGTCGTGGGCGCCGATTGGACGGTTCCAGCCTTCGCCGATGAGCTCGTTCTTCAGGACCAGGATCGCGCCAACCGGGACCTCGCCCTCCGCCGCGGCGCGGTTGGCGAGGGTCAAGGCCAGTTGCATCCAGTGCTCGTCGGTCTCTTTTGAAGGATCCATCGATGGGTTGGCCCGAGCGGCTTACGGATTGGGCGGTTGCGCATCTCTCGAGCGTCGGAGAGGGGACGATGGGTTTCGCTGCGCTCTACCCATCCTGCGCCTACGCCGGTGCTCTCGTTTGGTTACGCACTTCTACGCCGCGCGGTCACTCCCACTCGATCGTCCCCGGCGGCTTGCCGGTGATGTCGTAGACGACACGGGACACGCCGGGGACCTCGTTGACGATGCGCCGGCACACCAGATCCAGGAAGTCGTAGGGGAGGTGGGCCCAGCGGGCGGTCATGAAGTCGAGTGTTTCCACCGCACGCAGCGCGATGACGTGTGCGTACTGGCGGTTGTCGCCGACGACGCCGACGGAGCGGATCGGCAGGAAGACGGCGAAGGCTTGGGAGACCTGATCATAGAGGTCGGCGCGGCGCAGCTCCTCGATGAAGATGTGGTCGGCCTTGCGCAGGGTGACGGCGTCCTCCTTGTGGACCTCGCCCAGGATGCGCACGCCGAGGCCGGGTCCGGGGAAGGGGTGACGATAGACCATTTCGGAGGGCAGGCCGAGCTCGACGCCGATCTTTCGCACCTCGTCCTTGAAGAGCTCGCGCAGGGGCTCGACAAGCTTGAGGTTCATCTCCTCCGGCAGGCCGCCCACGTTGTGGTGCGACTTGATGACGGTGGCTTTGCCGGACTTGGCCCCGGCGGATTCGATCACGTCCGGGTAGATGGTGCCTTGGGCGAGCCACTGAACGTTGGCGAGCTTGCTCGCCTCGTCGTCGAACACCTCGATGAAGGTGTTGCCGATGATCTTGCGCTTCTGCTCCGGGTCGGTCACGCCCTTGAGCCGGCCGAGGAAACGGTCTTCGGCATCGACTCGGATCACCCGCACGCCCATGTGGCGCGCGAAGGTGCTCATGACCTGATCGCCCTCGCCGAGTCGCAGCAGGCCGTTGTCGACGAAGACGCAGGTCAGCTGGCTGCCGATGGCGCGGTGCAGCAGCGCGGCGACGACGCTGGAATCCACGCCGCCCGAGAGTCCAAGCAGGACGGCGTCGCTGCCGACCTGATCGCGCACCTTGGCGATGCTATCCTCGATGATGTTGCCGGGGGTCCAGAGACGTCCGCAGCCGCAGATCTCGTGGATAAAGCGCTCGATGATCCGTTGGCCTTGGCGGGTGTGTGTGACCTCGGGATGGAACTGCACGCCGTAGAAGCGGCGCTCCTCGTCTGCGATGCCGGCCAGCGGTGCATTGGCGGTTTCGGCGATGACCTGGAAGCCCGCCGGCAGGGCCTCGACCCGGTCGCCGTGGCTCATCCAGACATCCAGCAGGCCGTAACCTTCCGGGCTGGTGTGATCCTCGATGTCGCGCAACAGGCGCGAGTGCCCGCGTGCTCGGACCTGGGCATAGCCGTACTCGCGATGGGTCGCCGGCGCGACACTGCCCCCGAGCTGCGCAGCCATTGTCTGCATGCCGTAACAGATGCCCAGCACGGGCACGCCCAGATCGAACACCAGCGGATCGGCGCGCGGTGTCTCGTCATCATGGACGGACTGGTGACCGCCGGACAGAATGACACCACTTGGCGCAAACCCCCGGATCGCCGACGCACCCATGTCATGTGGGTGCAGCTCGCAGTAAACCCCGGCCTCGCGCACCCGCCGCGCGATCAGTTGGGTGTATTGCGACCCGAAGTCGAGGATCAGAATGCGGTCGGCGTGGATATTGGTCATGATTGGGCGATGGTTCCGAAAGGGGGGCGGGAATAGGAGAGAGGAAATCGATGATCGGTCGCAACGGCATCTCTAAGGCGATTTTCGGGAGCAAGCATCCCGACTGCGTATGCCGGAAAGGCCCGAATGGCTGCGTATGCGAATAAATTCGCACCTACACGCCGGTCGTTCTGTTCCCGGAAATCACCTAGCAGTACGCCGGGGCAACCTTAAAAAAGCACCTTGATTTCGTGCGCCGGATTGTGTCCAAAGCACAATCCGGCGCACGAAATCAATTGTCGATCCGGTAATTGGGCGCCTCTTTCGTAATCTGCACATCATGGACATGCGACTCGCGCATCCCGGCCGAGCTCACGCGCACGAACTGCGGTTTGGTGCGCATCTCCTCGATCGTCGCACAGCCGGTGTAGCCCATGCTCGAGCCCAGACCGCCGACGAGTTGGTGAATGACGTTCAGCACACTGCCCTTGTAGGGTACGCGCCCTTCGATACCCTCCGGGACCAGCTTTTCTTTCTCGGTATCTTCTTGGAAATAGCGATCGCTGGACCCCTCGTTCGAGCCCATGGCGCCAAGCGAGCCCATTCCGCGATAGGACTTGTAGGAGCGTCCCTGATAGATCTCGACCTCTCCCGGTGCCTCGTCCGTACCGGCGAAGAGTCCGCCGATCATGACGCTGTTGGCGCCGGCGGCGATGACCTTGGCGACGTCTCCGGAGAAACGCAGACCGCCGTCGGCGATCAGCGGGACACCCGTCCCTTCCAACGCCTCGTTGACGTTGGCGACCGCGGTGATCTGCGGGACGCCGACACCGGCGACGATGCGGGTGGTGCAGATGGAGCCGGGTCCGATCCCGACCTTCACGGCATCGGCACCTGCGTCGACCAGTGCACGGGCTGCATCCGCAGTGGCGATATTGCCGCCGATGACCTGGACCTCCGGATAGCGGACCTTGACCCACTCGACCCGATCCAGCACACCTTGCGAGTGCCCGTGTGCCGTATCGACCACGATCACGTCCACCCCGGCCTCGACCAAGGCGGCGACGCGCTCGTCCGTTCCCTTGCCGACGCTCACGGCCGCGCCGCAGCGCAACCGCTCCTGGGCGTCGCGCGAGGCCTTCGGGAAGTCCTTCGCCTTCTGGATGTCCTTGACCGTGATGAGACCGCGCAGCTCGAACTTGTCGTTGATCACCAGCACCTTCTCGATGCGATGCTCGTGAAGGAGTCGCACCACATCCTCACGGCTTGCCCCTTCGCGCACCGTCACCAGGCGTTCCTGCGGGGTCATGATGGTCGAGACCGGCTCGGACATGCGGGTCTCGAAACGTAGATCCCGCCCCGTGACGATGCCGACCAGCAGCCCGTTCTCCGTGACCGGTACGCCCGAGATGTTGTGCGCGTGGGTCAGTTTCAGCACCTCGCCGATGCTGGTCCCGGGGCCGACCGTGATGGGGTTCCGGATGATGCCGCTCTCGTAACGTTTGACCGCCATGACCTCGCGGGCCTGGCGCTCGGCGTTCATGTTTTTGTGGATGATCCCGATGCCGCCTTCCAGCGCCATTGCGATGGCCAGGCGCGCCTCCGTGACCGTATCCATTGCGGCCGAGACAAGCGGGATCTTGAGCGCAATGTCGCGCGTCAGCCGGGTCTGGAAATCGACCTCGTTCGGGAGCACCCGCGAGTGCGCCGGGACAAGGAGGACGTCGTCGAAGGTGAGTGCTTCCTGGATCAGGCGCATGGGGAGGCTCCGCAATCAGTAACCAGAACAGGAAAGTAACCCGAAAGTATAGAATTTCAACGGGCGCAGGTAAACTCCGTCCGACGCCAACGTCATCGAAGCCTTCGATTGCGAATCCCGCCCATGCTGCTCGAACGACCTGTCCGTGCCCTCGACGATCACCGCGATATCTACAGCGTAGCCCGCCTCGCGAGCGAGGTGCGGGCGGTGCTCGACGGGAGCTTCCCCGTGCTTTGGGTCCAAGGCGAGCTGTCGAATCTGGCCCAGCCGGCGTCCGGTCACATCTACTTCACCCTCAAAGATGCGGCGGCTCAGGTGCGATGCGCCATGTTTCGGCCCAAGCGGATGCTCCTGAGTTTCCGCCCGACCAACGGTCAAGAGGTGCTGGTCCGCGGTCGGGCGACGCTCTTCGAGCCGCGCGGCGATTTTCAGTTGGTGATCGACTACATGGAGCCGGGTGGCGAGGGTGCGCTCCGACTCGAGTTCGAGCGCTTGAAGCGCAAGCTGGCGGTGGAAGGGTTATTCGAAGAGGCCGCCAAGCGGCCGATTCCGGCTTTTCCGCGACAGGTGGGTCTGATCACCTCGCCCGGCGGGGCCGCGGTGCGTGATCTGCTCGCGGTCTTGAAGCGGCGGTTCGCGGCCTTGCCCGTGGTCATCTATCCCGCGCAGGTGCAGGGCGAGGCCGCACCGGCGTCGCTCCGCGCCGCGTTGGCGGCGGCCAACGCCCGTGCCGAGTGCGACGTGCTCATCCTGGCCCGCGGCGGGGGTTCGCTCGAAGACCTCAACGCCTTCAACGACGAGGCCCTCGCGCGCGCGATTCGCGCCTCCGCCATCCCGGTCGTCACCGGGGTGGGGCATGAGAGCGACATCAGCATCGCCGATCTGGTCGCCGACCGGCGTGCGGCGACCCCTTCGGCGGCGGCCGAGCTGGTGGCGCCCTCGGGCGAGCATCTGCGCCATCGCTTGGTCGCATTGACCCGGCGCCTGGACGCGGCCCATGCGCGTCATCGGCTCGCCGTCCGCCAACGGCTGAACGCCGTCGTGCGTCATTTAGCTTTGCTTCACCCGGCCGCGCGTCTGCAACAGCGTGCGCAGCGTCTGGATCAGCTTGAGCAGCGCTTGGTCTCGCTCCTGTCGAATCGGCTGGCGCGGGCGCAGTCTCGATTGCGCCCCGCCGCGGCGCGCCTCTTGTTCGCCTCGCCGGGGCGACGGTTGGATGGGCTCGGCATCGCCGTCGCTGCGCTCGCCGAGCGTCTCGCCCGCGCCCGAGCGCGGCTCTCCGAGACCCGGCGCGAGCGATTGATGCGCGCCGTCGCTGGATTGGAGGCCCGCAGTCCCTTGGCGACGCTGGCCCGCGGCTATGCCATCGTCACCCGTCTTCCGGACGGCGAGATCGTGCGAGCACCCGAGCAGGCCCCGCCGGGCACGCGCATCGAGGCACGTCTCGCGAAGGGCCGATTCACTGCAATCGTCGAGCCCGAAAACGGAAACGGGAACAAGTAGGTTGAGCAAAGCGCAGCGTGCCCAACGGCTCCCTGCGATGCTGGCGCGGGTTGGGCACGCTGCGCTTTGCCCAACCTACGAGCTGTAGATGCGAATAAATTCGCACCTACACGACGACAGTTGGCTGTGCCTCGCACGGCTCGGCACAACTTCGGCTTCTCCTCCCGATCGAAAATCATAAACCGCGTCAACGCCGACCTCGCCAGTCCCAGGGATCCCAAGTGCCCGCTCGATCCTCACATGTCACGCCGGACGCGGTTTATTCTCAGAGGTTGTCGGGCCGATCCGCATACCCCGTCATCTCCAAATACCCGCGTCCGATCTCCTGCTCACCCTCGTAAACCCTGACCGCGCCTTCCCAATAGACGATGCCGGTCGAGCGTCGGCCGTCGAGCTCCTGGTCGTCGATAAAAGGTTCCAGTCGGAGCGTCCGGCCGTCGATCTCCAGGGTCCACTCCACGGGATATTCGGCGCCCGTGCGGGGCGACTGCCAGCGCCGCCGAGGAAGTAGGCGCACCTGCTCGGGCGCGAGGATCTGCGCCGGCTCCGTGCCCTCGCGCAGCGTCGCGGCCGCCCAGAGTGCCGAGTCGTCGTCCCTGCGCATCCGAAACGCCATCAGCGACCCGCCGTCGTGCAGGTTGATGCCCATCCAATCCCAGCCTTGGGCCTGCGCCGGCATGATCTCGCTCGACCACTCGTGGTCGAGCCAGGCGTGCCCGCTGACCTTCAGGTCTGCCCCCTCGATGCGGATACGCCCGCCGACGGCGAGCTGCGGGCGGCTGTAGTAGTAGCTCGCGTTGCTCGGGTTCGGCGTCTTTTGGCTGAAGCCTTCGCGGCCGTTGAGGACGGGCGGTCCCGGCGGAACCAGCGCAAGGTCCAGGTCGAAGGCGTCGGACCTGATTCGGGTTCGATACTGCGTGCCGGCCTCATCCAGCACCAGCTCCCAATCGCCGATCCAGGCGCGGGTTCGCCCGACGGCTGCACCGGCCAAGGGATCGAGCGCACGCTCGACGCGCTCGGCATGGATCAGGGCTCCGGTGGCCGGATCGGCGATCGCCGCATGGGCCAGGATGAGCTGGCGCGGTGCGAAGCGGCTCGGGTTGTCCGCGCCGATACCGGTCCCGACCCGGAAGAAGGTGACCTGGAAGCCACGCTCGGTGCCCGTCTCGTCGGTCAGCCAGCCGGTGATGTACCACCATTCGGTGCGGAACCCCGGATGCGCGCCCGTGTCCGCTGGAAAGATCAAGGGCCGACCTTCGACCACCGGCGCGAAGTCGCTTGCCGAGACGGACGTGGTCGGCCAGAAGAACACGAGGACCAGCGAAAACCACCACGCGCGCATCACCAATCCTCCCGCACCGCGAGCACCGCGTCCTGTCGCATCGCCTGCCCACCGGCGAGTCGGGCGGCGAGCGCGGCGAGCAGGATCATCGTCGAGCCGAAGATCAGCAGCAGGCCGAACGGAAGCTGCATGTCCATGCTCCAGTGAAAGCTCTGGGGATTGATGAACTGGATCAGCACCAGCGCGATTGCCCCGCCGGCGACGAGACCGACACCGACGCCGACCGCGGCGGTCAGTGCGGCCTCCAAGGCCAGAAGCGTCCCGATCCGGCGGCGCGGCAGGCCCAGGTGGCGCAGGATCCCGAACTCCTTTTGGCGGCTGGTCGCGAGCGCGGCGAACGTAGTCCCGATGCCGAAGAGACCGATCGTCACCGCGACAGCCAGCATCAGGTAGGTCGCCAGGAAGGTGCGATCGAAGACCTGGAGGATCATGGCGCGCAGCTCCCCAGGCAGGATCATTTCGCTGACCCGATCGCCGAGTGTTGCGCGGATAGCGGTCATGACCCCGACGGGATCCGTCCCGGGCGTCAGGGTCAGGCCCAGATCGTTGGTGCGCCGATCGCCGGTCAAGGCGCGGAAGGTTTCCAGCTCGATCACCGCCGCTCCTTGTTGGCGTGCATAGTCCCGCCAGATGCCGACGATGCGAAAGATCTGCAGCTGCTCGCCGATGGGCAGGGCGAGCGGATCCCCGATCCCGAGGCCCAGCCGATCGGCCATCGCCTCCGAGATCCAGGTCGGCGGTTCCGTGCCCGACCCGGCGGGCGGATCGAGCGTGCCTGCGACGAGCGGAAGGCCCGAGCTGTCCTGCACCGGGCGGGCGATGAGCGCGATCGCCTCGCGCACCTCGCCGATGCGCAGGCTCTCGAAGCGCACCGGGCGCACCGCCTCGACGCCCGGCAGTGCGGCCACCCGCGCCACGGCATCCGGATCCAAATAGCCGCTCGCGCCCGAGTCGGATGCGCGCAGATAGAGATCGGCGGGGAGCATCCGGGTTAGCCAGTCGTCCAGCGAGTCGCGGAAGGAGTCGACCATGATGGCCATGGAGACCGCCAAGGCGACGCTGGCGACGACCCCGACACCGGCCACGACCGCTTGACCCGGAGCGGCGGCGAGTCGCGCCCGCGCCAGTCGGGTCACGAGCGAGCCCCGCACCGGCAGAAGCCGCATCGCCCCGACCGTAGCACCGGGGATGGCGAGCACGGCACCGATCAGGATGAGTGCGACGGCCAGATAACCCGACACCGGAACGCCGCCGACCGGCGGCAGCAGACAGAGCAGCCCGGACAGCATCAGGGCGATCAGTGCCGCACCCCAGCGCGGACGCGCCTGATAGACCTCGGCCTCGTCGCCCGCCCGCAGGCCGCGCGCGGGCACCATCCGCGCGGCCTCTCGCGCCGGCAGCCAGGCGCCGGCCACGCCCGCGAGCACGCCGAGCACGAGATAGGCCAGGGTCAGCACCGACTCGACGCGCAACTGCGGGGCGACGCCGCGAAAGAAACCCGCGCCCAGATCGCCGCCGATCAGGCGGAAGGCGATTGCGGTCAGCAGATAGGCCAGGATCACGCCGATCAGGCCGCCGACGAGCCCCAGCAGTGCGCCTTCCGCCAGCAACCCGCGCCGCAGGCTCCCGCGGTCGAGCCCGAGCGCGCGCAGGAAGGCGAATTCGCGGCGCCGGCGCACGACCGCGAGCCACTGTGTCGAGAAGACCAGGAAACCGCCGGTCAGGAGCGCGATGGCCGCGAGCATGGTCAGATTGACCCGGTAGGCGCGCGACACGCCCGTGACCTCGGAGGCGGTCTCCTCCGGGGTCAGCAGGGTGACGCCCGGCGGCAGCAGGGTGCGCAGCTGCTCCTGCGCCGGCCCGCGCTCGATCCCCGGGGCGAGACGCAGATCGATTCGGGTGAGGCGACCGATCCGATCGAAGGTCTGCTGGGCACCGGCGATGTCCATCACGGCCAGCACTTGCCCGACCCCGGCGCCTGGCACGGCGCCTGCAAACCGCAGACGCGCCTCGCCGAGCCCGACCTGAACGGCAATCGCATCCCCGGCACCGAGCCCGAGTCGCGTGCCCGCGGCAGGGCTCAGGAAGAGGGCGTCGGGCTGGAGTGCGGCCAGTCGATCGGGCCGATCCGCGTCGGACCCTTCGGCATCGTCGTCATCCGCCGCTGCCGTCTCGACGATGGGCAGCAACGAAGGCGTGACCTGAGCAACGCGAAAGAGATCGATCCCGAACACCCGCAGCGTCTCCTCGCGACCCGGCAGCCGGGCTTGAATCTCCAGGAGCGGGCTCGCCGCGGCCACCGTCGGATGCAGGGCGATCTGCGCATAGACCGCGTCGTCGAAGCCGCTGCGCGGACCGACAACCTGCAGATCGGCATCCCCGCTCAGCAGGCGCATCCCGCGATCGAGCTCGTCGAGCGCGGCGGTATGAATGAGCTGCACTGCCAGCCCGAGCGCCACGCCGAGCGCGATGGCGAGCAGAGACAGTGCGGTCGCGAGGCGCCGCCGCCGAAGACTGGCGAGAAAGACATGCCGTAGTGCAGCACTGTTGCCGGATCCGAGGAGGCCCATCGTCTTATCCCGCATCCTCGACCAGGCCGCTCGCGGTCAGGCGCAGGATGCGGTCGGCATGGGCGGCCGCCGCGCGCGAATGCGTGACCAGGATCCCGATGGCACCGGCGTTGTGGATGCCCTCGAACAGCAACTCGAGCACACCCTGCGCGCGTTCCGGGTCGAGGTTTCCGGTCGGCTCGTCGCAAAGCACGACCGCCGGCGCATGCACCAGTGCGCGAGCGATGGCGACTCGTTGAAGCTCGCCGCCCGAGAGATGACGCGGCCAGTCGTCGCCGCGCCGACCCAGTCCGACCCGCTCGAGCATGGCTCGGGCGCGCCGATCGGCGACTGCTTCCTTCTCGTCGAGCAGCCACAGAGGCAGGGCAACGTTCTGCGCCAAGGTCAGGTGCGGCAGGACATGGAACGCTTGGAACACGAACCCCAGCTCGCGCCGACGCAGCCGCGAGCAGGCGTCCTCGTCGAGCGCGGTCACCTCGGTGTCGCGCAAGCGGATGCGGCCGCCGTCGACCGTCTCCAGACCCGCGATGCAGTTGAGCAGGGTCGACTTGCCCACGCCGGACTCGCCCATCACGGCGACCGATTCGCCCGGCGAGAGGTTCAAAGAGACCTGCGCGAAGAGGGGGTGATCTAGCGAGGCGTCGAAACGCTTCGAGAGGTTTTCGATAGACAGCATCGGTGATCTACATCCGGTCATGAGCGGGCGCCATTCTATATCGAGGCGGAACCCGAAAACCCTTTGCGTCCTTCGCGCCTTTGCGGTTCAAATTGGCCGACTTCCGCCCGTAGCCGACATCGAAGCGGGCCGCGACCGACATGACCACCGGCCAAAGAGGCGATCCATGAGGGTTCAGGTCCTGCAACACGTCCCGTTCGAGGACATCGGCGCGATGGCGCCTTGGTTGGCGGCGCGCGGCGTGATCCCGGACTACACGCGCTTCTACGAAGACGGCTTGCTCCCGCCGGTCGCCGGCATCGATCTGGTCATCGTGATGGGCGGTCCGATGAGCGTCAACGACGAGGCGCAATTGCCCTGGCTGCGCGACGAGAAGCAGTTTTTACGCGAGGCGATCGCGCACGGGGTCCGCGTGCTGGGGGTCTGCCTGGGGGCGCAACTCATCGCCGACGCACTCGGTGCCCGCGTCTTTCCCAATGCCGCGAAGGAGATCGGCTGGTTCCCCATTCATGGGGTTTCCGAGGACGCACCCCCGGGTGAAGCCTGCTGCGGCTTTCCGGCCGAAAGCCTGGTTTTCCACTGGCACGGCGAGACCTTCGATCTACCGCCCGGCGCCGTGCGCTTGGCGCGCAGCGCGGCCTGCGAGAACCAGGCGTTCCGCATCGGCCGGCAGGTGGTCGGGCTCCAGTTCCACCTGGAAACCACGGCGGAGAGCGCCGCGGCGATCCTCGATCACTGCCGGGACGAGCTCGTGCCCGCGCCCTGGATCCAGACCGAGGCGGCGATTCGCGGGGTCGATGCGGCCGTCTACGCCGAGGCCAATCGGCTGATGGGCCGAATCCTGGACGATCTTGTCGGACCGGCGAGCCCCTGATTTTCGATTGTTCCCAAATGGCCCCGAGTCCCGGCGGCCCCTAGTGCAGCACGGCAGATGTTTCGAGACCTTTCGTTGTCGTTGTCGTTGTCCTAATCGACGGTCGATTACGACAACGAAGATGATCTCCGACGGTCTCGGAATCTCTCCACCGCTACACTGGGAATTGATGCTGCGCCTCGGGCTTCAACTCAACCAGCAGAGGTGACACACCGATGGAGATCCCGAGCTTCCTCGTGCAGTGGCCGTTGCAGGCCGCGCTCGCGATCGTGGCGGGCCTGATCATCCTGATCGTTCCGCGCGTCCTCAACTACGCCGTTGCCACCTACCTGCTCGCGGTCGGGGCGCTCGGGCTCCTGCTGGTCTATCAGGGGCAGGCGGTGAAGGCGCAGCCCATCATCGCGCTGGTCGCCGGTGTGCTCATCCTGGTCAAGCCCAACATCCTCAACTATGTCATCGGGATCTATCTAATCCTCGTAGGTTTGCTCGAGGCCGGGGTCATACGTATCTAAACCGCGTCCGGAGCGGCATGCATCGTTTTTGGATTGGAGCTGCCTCCGTCGGATCCTTGAACGTCCGAGCTGACGCGGTTTAGGATTCTGAAAAACAAAAATTTTAAACCGCGCACGGGCCGAGGTTCGGGCGTGCACTCACCGTAGAGCTCACCCGGAACTAAGCAACTCGCTCCGGACTCGGATGAATCGCTCATCCGGTGCGGGTCGATCGCCAGGGTGCGCGCATCCCTCAGCCTTGTGCGCTGATGCGCTGCGTGCCGGCAACCCGAAGATCGTCGACGGCGGCTTGAACTCGCGGGGCGCCAATGCCAGACTCCCGGAGCTTCCAACGACGATCCTGTGGTTATGGACCTGAACTTTCTCGACTTCGAACAGCCCATCGCAGAGCTCGAGGCCAAGATCGAAGAGCTGCGTCTGGTCGGCTTCGACAACGAGCTGAACATCCAAGAAGAGATCGAGCGGCTTCATACCAAGTGTGTCGCGCTGACCGACTCCATCTTCTCCGCGCTCACGCCTTGGCAGATCTCGCAGCTCTCGCGGCACCCGCAGCGGCCCTATCTGCTGGACTACGTGCGGCGGATCTTCGACGAGTTCCATGAGTTGCATGGCGACCGCGCCTTTGCGGACGACCGCGCCATCGTCGGCGGGATGGCCCGGATCGAGGGTCGGCCTGTGATGGTGATCGGTCATCAGAAGGGCCGCGACACCAAGGAGAAGATCCTGCGCAACTTCGGGATGCCGCGTCCCGAGGGCTATCGCAAGGCGCTGCGTCTGATGGAGATGGCCGAGCGCTTCGACCTGCCGGTCCTGACCTTCATCGACACGCCCGGTGCCTATCCGGGTGTGGGTGCCGAGGAGCGCGGCCAAAGCGAGGCGATCGCGCGCAACCTGCGCGAGATGTCCAGGCTGCGCACCCCGATCCTCTGCACGGTCGTCGGCGAGGGCGGCTCGGGCGGCGCGCTGGCCATCGGCGTCGGCGACTGGCTGGGCATGCTGCAGTTCAGCACCTATTCCGTGATCTCCCCCGAGGGCTGCGCTTCCATCCTCTGGAAAAGCGCCGACAAGGCCCAGCTCGCCGCCGAGGCGATGGCCATCACCTCGGATAAGCTGCTTGAGCAGGGTCTGATCGATCAGATCATCAAGGAGCCGCTCGGCGGCGCACACCGCAACCCGGAGGCGACCGCGGCCTCGATCAAGGCCGCCCTGGTGGCCCGTCTCGACGAGCTGTGCGGGACCGACCCGGATGTGTTGATCGCCGCGCGCTACAAGCGTCTGATGGGCTACGGCAAGTTCAAGGACGAACGCCCGGCGCCGCGGTGAGGCTATGACCGGGGGCGTCCCGGAGCGCTTGGCCGAGGTGCTGCGCCGACTCGGCCCGTTCGGCGACTGCTGGGTCGCCTTCAGCGGCGGAACCGATTCGACTGCGTTGCTTCACGCGGCTGCCCCCCGCCCTGATCACTCGCCCGGCACACTGCGGGCCATCCACATCGACCATGGTCTTCACCCCGACTCGCCCCGGTGGTCCGAGCACTGTCGCGGCATCTGCCAAACCCTCGGCGTGCCTCTCGTGGTGCGCTGTCTGAATCTCAAACCCATCCCCGGAGAGAGCCTCGAGGCGACGGCGCGCGAGGCACGCTATCGCACGCTCGCAGACGTGCTGCGCCCCGGCGATCTCATGCTGACGGCACACAATCAGGATGATCAGGCCGAGACGCTGCTCCTCGCGCTCTTGCGCGGGAGCGGGGTTCACGGTTTGGCGGCGATGCCGCGCGAGGCCAAGCTTGGTCAAGGCCGTCTGGTGCGGCCCCTATTGGATCTCCCGAGGGCATCGCTGGAGCAGTATGTCCGCGCCTACGGGCTGTCGTGGATTGAGGATCCGAGCAACGCATCTGATCGGATGGACCGCAATTATCTGCGCAACAGCGTCGTCCCCTTGCTGAGGACGCGCTGGCCGGGGCTCTCCGCAACCCTCTCGCGCAGTGCGGGTCACTGTGCCGAGGCGGCCCGCCTGGTCGATGGCCTGGCGTCGGAGCTCATGGCGTCATGCGCCGGCGCGCACCCCGGTACGCTCGGCATCCGCGCGCTCGGGGCCCTGGAGCGCTCGCGACGCAAGGCTGTCCTGCGACTGTGGCTGCGTCGCCGCGGGTTCGCGCTGCCCGATAGGCGTCATCTCGCGCGCATCCTCGACGAGGTCATTCCGGCCCGTGCCGATGCCGATCCGCTGGTCGCCTGGTCGGGCTGCGAGGTGCGTCGCTATCGGGACGACCTCTTTGCACTGGATCCCTTGCCGCAGTCGTCGGGCGCATTGACGCTCCGTCGAGCGCCGAGCGGGCTGCCGCCCGTGCTCGAGCTTCCGACCGGGCTGGGGTGGCTGCAATGGGAGGATACGAGCGATGGCTCGGCGCCGGCTCCTACGGTGCGTTTCGGCGTGACCGGCCTGAGCTGCCGACCGAGCCCGACGTCCCGCCGGCGCACCCTCAAGAATCTTTTTCAGGAAGCCGGCATCCCGCGCTGGCTGCGTCCCTACGTCCCCTTGGTGTTTTCCGGCGACGACCTGATCGCCGTGGCCGGCGTCTGCGGATGCTATAACGAGTCCTGGGACCGGGCCATGCATGAGGTACCGCAATGGCTCGGCCATCCCTGGGAAGACCTCGCCCTATTTCGAGATCGAGCCGAATGATCCCCGCGCCCGATATCACGAAGCTGAAGTCCGGAAACAGGGATGCCGAGCCGGAAAGTGGCCGGAGATGCCGGCGGTGCGTTGGGCACGCTGCGCTTTGCCCAACCTACAGGGATCACCATTCTCCGAAATGGTCTTGTCTTCACGAAGGATTCTGAGTCGCGTCGCTCAAAGGCCGCTGTCACGCACGAGGCTGAAGCCATCTCGGACGCAAGAGGATCGCTCGGCACGCGACTCAGTAGAGGGCATTCATCATCTTGGCGCGATACCCCGCGACCAGGTCGCCGCCGCCGAGCAGATCGAAGACCGCAAGCATCCCTTTGCGTCCGGCGTCGTCCTGAAAGGCGCGGTCGCGTTTCATGAGGGTCAGAAGATTCTCAAGCGCCGAAGAATAATCACCACGCATGACCTGGTGTGCGGCGAGCTGGTAGCGGGCCAGGCTGTCCACGGGGTCTTCGGAGAGCCGCGCGATCAGATCCGATTCCGGTGGCGCGTCTTCGAGCGCCGTCGCGAACCGCAGCTGCCCGCGCAGCGCCAAGACCTCGGGCTCGCCCGCAAGCTCGATCGGGAGCTTGTCGATTGCCGCCTGCGCCTCGGCGATCTCGCCCTGCGCGGCCAAGAGTTGAAGCTCGGCGAGCGCCAGGCGTGCATTCTCCGGATCCGCCTCCCGTGCCCGGTCGATCAAGACCCGTGCACCCGCGAGATCGCCCGCCACCAGCAGCCCCTGTGCCTGTGCCAAGAGCCCGTCGGAGGCGCGCGGGATATGCCGGTCGAGGAATTCGCGGATCTGACCCTCGGGAAGGGCGCCCATGAACTGATCGACGGGCCGCCCGCCCTTGAACAACTGCACCGTGGGAAGGCTGCGGATACCGAACTCGGCGGCCAGCGCCTGTTGCTCTTCGGTGTTGACCTTGGCCAGAATGAATCGCCCGCGGTACTCGGCGGCCAGATTGGCGAGGATGGGCATCAGCATGCGGCAGGGCGCACACCAGTCGGCCCAGAAGTCAACCAGGACGGGGCGGTCGAACGAGCCCTCCAGGACGACCGCCTGAAAATTCTCCGCCGTGACGGTGACGATGTTCGGTGAATCGGCCATGATCGGGACACTCCTAAAGACGGATCGGATGGCTGGATCTAACCATCGAACATAACTGTCGGAAGGGGTCGATTCAAGCCGATCGAGCCGGGTATCCGGATACAACCGCAAGGAGAGTCATCGCCATGTCCGAATCGCTTCACGTTGTCTGCCCAGCCTGCGACGCGGTCAACCGGGTCCCTCGGGAGCGTCTGGGTGCCGCCGCGAAATGCGGCAAGTGTCACGGTCCGCTGTTTCTCGGCCAGCCGCTGGCGCTGGACGAGGTGCGATTTGCGCGCCATCTCTCGCGTAGCGACCTGCCGCTCTTGGTCGATTTCTGGGCGCCCTGGTGCGGACCCTGCCGGATGATGGCACCCGCGTTCGAGGCCGCCGCCGGTCGGCTCGAGCCGAACCTGCGTCTGGTGAAGATCAACACCGAGGAGGCGCAGGCCTTGGGGGCGCGGTTCGGCATCCGCAGCATCCCGACACTGGCGCTGTTTCGCGGTGGTGCCGAGGTTGCGCGCACGGCCGGGGCGATGGATACGAACGGGATCATCGCCTGGGCGCGCCAGGCCATGTAGCTCGGGCGACGCCTGGCTGAGACGGGATTGTCTTGTCGGGCGGTGATCCCAGCGCGCTTCACATGGACACTCGAGCGCGGCTTCTTTAGAATTCCGGCGGGTCAGGGCGGTGCCCGTGTGCCCGCCCAGGCGTGATCTCGCCATGACGCGCCTTTGCGTCGCGGCCGTTGCACGCCCCCCGCCCGGATCGGAGAAACCCTTGAGCAAACCCGCGTTACTCGTGCTGGAGGACGGCTCCGTCTTCCGGGGAACGTCGATCGGCGCCGATGGATCGAGCGTCGGCGAGGTGGTGTTCAACACCGCTATGTCCGGATATCAGGAGATCCTCACCGATCCCTCGTATCTGCGCCAGCTTGTCACCCTGACCTACCCCCATATCGGCAATGTCGGGACCAACCCGGAGGACGAGGAGTCCGATCGCGTTCAGGCCGCCGGTCTCATCATCCGCGACCTGCCGATCCTGCCCAGCAACTTCCGCATGACCGAGCGCCTCGACGCCTATCTGCGGCGTCAGGGCATCGTCGGCATCGCCGACATCGACACCCGTCGGCTGACCCGGCTGCTGCGCGAGAAAGGTGCCCAGAACGGCTGCCTTCAGGCCGGCCACGGGATCGACGAGGCGGCGGCGCTGCGCGCCGCACAGGGCTTTCCCGGTCTCAAGGGCATGGATCTGGCGAAAGAGGTCTCGACGTCGGAGACCTATGGCTGGACCCAAGGCGTCTGGGTTTTGGGCGAAGGCCATCCCGAGTCCATTCATCCGGTCGGGGATCGTCTGCCCTTCCATGTCGTCGCCTACGACTACGGCATCAAGCGCAACATCCTGCGGATGCTCGCCGCGCGCGGCTGTCACGTCACGGTGGTCCCCGCGCACATGCCGGCGACGACGGTGTTGGCCCTCAAACCGGACGGCGTCTTTCTGTCCAACGGTCCGGGCGACCCCGAGCCTTGCGATTATGCGATCGACGCGATCCGCGAGCTGCTCGACACCGACATGCCGCTCTTCGGTATCTGTCTCGGCCATCAGTTGCTGGGTCTCGCCTGCGGCGCGCATACGCTGAAGATGAAGTTCGGCCATCACGGCGCGAATCACCCGGTGCAGGATCTCGCCACGGGCGAGGTCATGATCAGCAGCCAGAACCACGGCTTCGCGGTCGACGAGGAGAGTCTGCCCCCGACGGTCGAGGCCACCCATCGCTCCTTGTTCGACGGCAGTCTGCAGGGCATCCGGCATCGGGATCGCCCCGCATTCGGATTCCAGGGTCACCCCGAGGCCAGTCCGGGTCCCCATGATCTCGCACCGCTCTTCGATCGTTTCATCGAGCTCATGCGCGCCCGGAAGACCTAAACCGCGCCCGGAGCGAGATGCTCACTTTCGCGTGAGTTCGACGTTTGGTGCATCCACTACCCTTAGCGGGGGCGCGGTTTAGAATTATATATTTTTCAATATCTTAAACCGCGCAGGCTCCGACAATTATCGGAGCCGGCGAGGCCAAGCCAATCCAACAAACGACGCATACCGCGCTCGGCGCGGTTTAACCGGCGACTAAAGCCCCATGCCTAAGCGTACCGACATCTCCAGCATCCTGATCATCGGCTCCGGGCCGATCGTGATCGGTCAGGCGTGCGAGTTCGACTACTCCGGCGCGCAAGCCTGCAAGGCGCTGCGCGAGGAGGGTTACCGGGTCATCCTGGTGAACTCCAACCCCGCCACCATCATGACCGACCCCGAGATGGCGGACGCGACCTACATCGAGCCGGTCACCTGGCGCGCGGTCTCGGCCATCATCGAGCGCGAGCGCCCTGACGCGCTCCTGCCGACCATGGGCGGGCAAACTGCGCTCAACTGCGCGCTCGATCTGGTGCGCGAAGGTGTGCTCAAGCGCTTCGGCGTCGAGTTGATCGGCGCCTCGCGCGAGGCGATCGACAAGGCCGAGGACCGCGACCTCTTCCGCAAGGCGATGCGCAAGATCGGGCTGGACATGCCGCGCTCGGCCATCGCCCACAGCCTGGAGGAGGCGATCCAGGTCCAGGCCTCGATCGGTTTTCCGACCATCATCCGGCCGTCCTTCACGATGGGCGGCAGCGGCGGCGGCATCGCCTACAACCAGGAGGAGTTCGAGGAGATCTGCCGGCGCGGGCTCGATCTCTCGCCGACCAAGGAGCTCCTGATCGAGGAGTCGGCGCTGGGCTGGAAGGAGTTCGAGATGGAGGTGGTCCGCGATCGCGCGGACAACTGCATCATCATCTGCTCGATCGAGAACTTCGACCCCATGGGGGTGCATACGGGCGATTCGATTACGGTCGCCCCGGCGCAGACCCTGACGGACAAGGAATACCAGATCATGCGCGATGCCTCGATCGCGGTGCTGCGCGAGATCGGGGTGGATACCGGTGGTTCGAACGTGCAGTTCGCGGTCAATCCGGTCGACGGCCGCTTGATCATCATCGAGATGAACCCGCGGGTGTCGCGCTCCTCGGCGCTCGCCTCCAAGGCGACCGGTTTTCCGATCGCCAAGGTCGCGGCCAAACTGGCGGTGGGCTACACGCTCGACGAACTGCGCAACGAGATCACCGGCGGGACGACGCCCGCGTCTTTCGAGCCCAGCATCGACTATGTCGTCACCAAGATCCCGCGCTTCGCCTTCGAGAAGTTCCCTCAGGCCGACGCGCGTCTGACCACCCAGATGAAATCGGTCGGCGAGGTGATGGCGATCGGTCGCACCTTCCAGGAGTCGCTACAGAAGGCCCTGCGCGGTCTAGAGATCGACCGCTACGGTCTCGAGGAGATGGTCGATCCGCGCGAGCCGGATGCGGCCCAGCGCGTTCGCCATGAGCTGCGCCAAACCGGGGCGGAGCGAATCTTTTATCTCGCCGATGCCTTCCGCCTGGGGATGAGCTTGGAGGAGATCCACGAGCTGTCCAACATCGATCCCTGGTTCTTGGCCCAGGTCCAGGATCTGGTACACACCGAGGCGCACGTGCGCACCGCCGGGCATGAAGCCCTGGGCCGCGAGCAGCTGCGTCTGCTCAAACGCAAGGGCTTCTCGGACCGGCGGATCGGGCATCTGGTCGGTACCACCGAGCATGAGATCCGGGCGCTGCGGCATGGGCAGGGTCTGCGGCCGGTCTACAAGCGCGTGGACACCTGCGCGGCCGAGTTCGCCTCCAGCACCGCCTATCTCTATTCCACCTACGAAGAAGAGTGCGAGGCCGAGCCGAGCGATCGCCAAAAGATCATGGTCCTCGGCGGCGGTCCGAACCGGATCGGGCAGGGCATCGAGTTCGACTACTGTTGTGTCCATGCGGCCTTGGCGCTCCGAGACGACGGCTACGAGACCATCATGGTTAACTGCAACCCCGAGACCGTCTCGACCGATTACGACACCTCCGACCGGCTCTACTTCGAGCCCCTGACCCTGGAGGACGTGCTCGAGATCGTCGCCAAGGAGCAGCCGCTCGGCGTCATCGTCCAGTACGGCGGCCAGACCCCCTTGAAGCTTGCGCGCGATCTGGAAGCCGCCGGCGTGCCCATCATCGGCACCAGCCCGGACAGCATCGACCTGGCCGAGGATCGCGAGCGCTTCCAGCAGATGATCCAGGAGCTGGGGATTCGTCAACCGCCGAATGCGACCGCGCGCAGCGAGGCCGAGGCGATCGAGCGAGCCGCCCGGATCGGCTATCCGCTGGTGGTGCGTCCCTCCTATGTGTTGGGCGGGCGTGCGATGGAGATCGTCTACGACGAGACCGAGCTCAACCGCTACATGCGCGAGGCGGTGCGGGTCTCCAACGAATCCCCGGTCCTGCTCGATCGCTTCCTCGACGACGCGATCGAGGTCGACATCGATGCCATCTGCGACGGCAAGGACGTGCTGATCGGCGGCATCATGGAGCATATCGAGCAGGCCGGCGTGCATTCGGGCGATTCGGCCTGCTCGCTGCCGCCCTACACCCTGTCCCCGTCGATCCAGGACCGGATGCGCGAGCAGATGGCGCAGATGGCGCATGCGCTCAAGGTCGTCGGCCTGATGAATGCGCAGTTCGCCGTCAAGGGCGAGGACGTCTACATCCTCGAGGTCAACCCGCGGGCCTCCCGCACCGTCCCCTTCGTCTCCAAGGCGATCGGTCTGCCGCTCGCGAAGGTGGCCGCGCGTTGCATGGTCGGCAAGACGCTCGCCGAGCAGGGGCTGCGTCGCGAGCGCATGCCCAAGCATTATTTCGTGAAGGAAGCGGTCTTCCCCTTCATCAAATTCCCGGGCGTGGACACCCAGCTCGGGCCGGAGATGAAGTCGACCGGCGAGGTCATGGGTGTCGGCGAATCCTTCGGCGAGGCCTATGCCAAGGCGCAGGAAGGGGCGGGGACGCTCCTGCCGCGACTCGGCGGAACGGCGCTGCTGAGCGTTCGCTTGGCCGACCGCGCGCGCCTGATTCGCGTCGCACGCGATCTGGTCGCCTTCGGCTTTACCCTTTACGGCACCCACGGCACCGCGCAGTCCCTGCGCGAGGCCGGTCTTGACTGTATCGGCGTCAACAAGGTCGCCGAGGGGCGCCCGCATGTCGTCGACATGATCAAGAACAACGAGATCAGCTTCATCGTCAACACGACCGAGGGCTCCCAAGCCATTGCGGATTCGGCGGCGATTCGGCGCGCGGCACTTCAACACAAAGTCAGCTATACGACCACCATCTCGGGCGCCGAGGCGACCTGTCTGGCACTGAAACAACTGGACATTCTGAGCGTCAATCGGTTACAAGATCTCTCCTGACCGATCTCGCGGGCGCCCCTTGGCGCCCGCGACTTTTTCTATGCGACACCCCTAAGATCCGACCCGCCGACGGCCTCCGGCCCGATCCGCGAACGTGACGGAGGCGGTGCATCCAGACGAGGAAATCACCCATGAACCAGGTCCCTCTGACCGTCAGGGGCGCTGAGAAATTGCGCGAGGAGCTCGAGCGGCTCAAACGCATCGAGCGCCCCCGGATCATCGAGGCGATTGCCGAGGCGAGGGCGCACGGCGATCTCAAAGAGAACGCCGAGTACCATGCCGCGCGCGAGCAGCAGGGCTTCGTCGAAGGGCGTATTCAGGACATCGAGGGCAAGCTCGCGAACGCCCAGATCATCGACGTGACGCAGCTCGCCGCCAGCGGCCGGGTCGTCTTCGGCGCGACCGTGCAGGTCCTGGAGCTGGACAAGGACGTCGAGCACAGCTTCCAGATCGTCGGCGAGGACGAAGCGGATCTCAAACAGGGCAAGATCTCGGTCGGCTCGCCGATTGCCCGCTGTCTTATCGGCAAGAGCGAGGGGGATGTCACCTCGGTGCAGGTGCCTGGCGGGGTGCGGGAGTTCGAGATTCTGGAGGTGAAGTACGTTTAAACCGCGTCTGGCGGTCGATGCGGCCGCTTCTGGTGGGTCTGGCCTTGGCTGATCTCTAAGACGCCGGCGGGACGCGGTTTAAACGGATATTTATTGGCTGCGGGTTCGATGGATACACCCCTTTGACGACGGAACCAAGAAGGGTGGTCGAGGGCTCTGCTCGTTGTCGTTGTCGTGGTTCGGTATCCGATTACGACAACGACAACGTCAACGAAAAATTTTGCGACGTTTGCGGTCCACGCCGAGGTCGATTGTCGGGTTACGCTGCGCTAACCCGAGCTCCATGGAATGATTTAAGCGTCTTTGAATCGCATCCGGGGCGGTCGCGATGCCTACCCGGCGCCGCCGCGTGAGATGCGCGCGATGACCCAGTCCAGTGCCCGGTCCGGCAGGATCCGGGTGAGTACGCCGAAGAGGTGAGTGGGAAAGGTGACCGCATAGCGAATCCGCGGACGTGGGCTCTCCAGGGCATGGATGAGTGCCTTCAATACGGACTCGGGCGGGAGCGTGAAGGGCTGTGCGGCGCCTGTCTTGGTGAGCCGCTGCTGCGCACGCGCATAGGCGTCGTGGTGAACACTGTGCTCGGTGTCGATGTTCGCCTTCAGTGCGAGGTAGGCGTTGTCACGAAAGCGACTCAGGATGGGGCCGGGCTGGATCAGGGAGACCGAGATCCCGCTGCCGCGCAGCTCCAGGCGAAGCGTATCGGTCAGTCCTTCCAGCGCGTACTTACTCGCGACATAGGCGCCGCGATAGGGTAGCGGGATGAAGCCCAGGATGGAGCTGTTCTGCACGATGCGGCCATGGCCTTGCCGGCGCATGATCGGGATCACGCGGCAGGTCAGATCATGCCAGCCCAGCAAATTGGTCTCCAGCTGTGCGCGCAGCACCTCTCGGGTCAGGTCCTCGACCGCGCCCGGTTGTCCGTAGGCGCCATTGTTGAAGAGCGCATCGAGCCGTCCGCCCGTGATGTCCAGCGTCTGTGCGAGGGCCTTCGCGATACTCTCGGGGTCGTCTAGGTCGAGCTGAACGGCCGTGAGACCCTGCTCTTTAAGCCGGGACACGTCTTCGGTACTGCGCGCGGAGGCAACGACCTGCCAGTCGCGTTGGGCCAGACCCAGCGCGCAGGTGAGTCCGATACCGCTGGAGCAGCCGGTGATGAGGATGGATCGATTGCCTGGCGACATCATCAAGGGTTTCGATCGACTCGGCGTGGCCATGGTTCGTCGCTTTTGGAAACGTTTCAAAATCAACATGAATTGGTAGGTTGGGCAAAGCAACGCGTGCCCAACCCGCGCCGGCATCACAGGGAGCCGTTGGGCACGCTGCGCTTTGCCCAACCTACAGCTGATAGCGTTCGCGTCTCCGTGTAGGCTGTTTTTGAGCCGCCGCCGCGGACGCGGTTTAAGTTATCACGAGACCGATTGCGAGGCGGTTGTCGCCGATGTGCCGGTCCGCCTTGTGCGGTATGCATTCTCTTGGAAACGCCTGATAATTGGCGCCAGCTTGCTTTTGTTGAGGAACGAACGATGCCGATCTACGAGTACCGCTGCGAGAGTTGCGGTCATGAGCTTGAGCAGATTCAGAAGATCAGCGATCCGCCCCTGGTCGATTGCCCCGCGTGCGGTCAGCCGACGCTGCGCAAACAGATCTCCGCGGCCGCCTTCAGGTTGAAGGGCGGCGGTTGGTACGAGACCGACTTCAAGAAGTCGAACCAGAAGAATCTGCACGACGGCGGCGAGAAGAAGGAGACCAAGTCGGACGACAGTGCTGCGTCCGGGTCGGGCGCTGGCTCGGGCGACAAGGGCGGCACCACCACGGCGAAGCCGGACGCGAGCGCAACGCCAAAACCGAAGCCGGTCGAAAAAAAGCCCGCGGCGTGAGCCGGACGCGGCGACCGACCTTTCCCCACCCCATCACGCAATAAACCTGATCGAGCGACCCGCTTTTGCGTTGCTCGATGCGAAGACACGAGGCGAGACGACGATGCGCACGCAGTACTGTGGAGAACTGAACAGCCGCCATGAGGGCCAGGAGGTCGTCTTGTGCGGCTGGGTGCATCGGCGTCGGGATCATGGCGGGGTGATCTTCATCGATCTGCGTGATCGCGAAGGTCTGGTGCAGATCGTCTTCGATCCGGATCGCCCCGAGGTCTTCGCCCGCGCCGAGCAGGCCCGCAGCGAGTACGTGCTCAAGGTCACGGGCCGGGTGCGCGCGCGTCCGGCGGGAACCGTCAACCCGGATCTGCCGACCGGCGAGATCGAGGTGCTGGGTCTGGATCTGGAGATCCTCAACGCCTCCGAGACCCCGCCGATCCAGCTCGACGAGCACGGCGCCGACGCCTCCGAGGAGCTGCGTCTGCGCTACCGCTATCTGGACCTGCGTCGCCCCGAGATGCAGGCGCGGCTGCGCACCCGCAGCCGGGTGACCCAGGCGATGCGCTATTTCCTGGATGCGCAGGGTTTTATGGACATCGAGACCCCGATCCTAACCAAGTCCACGCCCGAAGGTGCGCGCGACTATCTGGTGCCCAGTCGGACCCATCCGGGCGAGTTCTTCGCGCTGCCCCAGTCACCGCAACTCTTTAAGCAGTTGCTCATGATGTCCGGCATGGACCGCTACTATCAGATCGCCCGCTGCTTCCGGGACGAGGATCTGCGCGCCGATCGTCAGCCCGAGTTCACCCAGCTCGACATCGAGGTCTCCTTCATGACCGAGGACGAGCTGATGGCGATCATGGAGACCATGATCCGCACGCTCTTCCGCGACGTGCAGGGTGTCGAGCTGCCCGATCCCTTTCCGCGTCTGACCTACGCCGAGGCGATGCGCCGCTTCGGCTCGGATCGCCCGGATCTGCGCGTGCCTCTTGAGCTGATCGATGTCGGCGATCTGATGACCGGGGTCGACTTCAAGGTCTTCGCCGAGCCGGCACAGGACCCGGAGGGCCGCGTGGTTGCCCTGCGTCTGCCGCGCGGCGGCGAGCTCTCGCGCAAGGAGATCGACGGCTACACCCAGTTCGTCGGCATCTACGGTGCGCGAGGTCTGGCCTACATCAAGGTCAACGCCTGGGCGGAGAAGGGTCGCGAGGGCCTGCAGTCGCCGATCCTCAAGTTCCTGCCCGACAGTGCGGTCGACGCCATCATGGCCCGCACCGAGGCCGTCGACGGGGATCTCATCTTTTTCGGCGCCGACAAGACCACGGTGGTCAACGAGTCGATGGGTGCGCTGCGGGTGCGGCTCGGTCAGGACCGCGGCTTGCTCGCCGAGGGTTGGCATCCGGTGTGGGTCGTGGACTTCCCGATGTTCGAGCGCGATGCCGTCAACCTGCGCTGGGTCGCCCTGCATCATCCCTTCACGGCACCGAAGGAGGAGCAGCTGGATCTGCTGCAAAGCGATCCGGGCGCCTGTCTCTCGCGCGCCTACGACATGGTGCTGAACGGCACCGAGATCGGCGGCGGCTCGATCCGTATCCATCGCGATGCGGTCCAGCGGCAGGTCTTCAAGCTCCTGGCCATCACCGACGAGCAGACCGAGGACCGTTTCGGTTTCCTGCTCAAGGCGCTGCGTTTCGGCTGCCCGCCACATGGCGGCATCGCCTTCGGTCTGGATCGACTTGTCATGCTGATGACCGGCGCGACCTCGATCCGCGACGTCATGGCCTTCCCCAAGACCCAGAGTGCGGCCTGCCTGCTCACCGATGCCCCGTCGGTCGTAGACGAGAATCAGCTCAAGGAGCTTGCGCTGCGGATCAGGCTGCGTGCCTGAAGCCTGTGATGCCAGTGGATTCTACCGCGATGATGGACGGTCAGGGCGGCGGTCCCAAGGCTCGGTCGATGGCCGAGCCGATCGGGCCGTCGGGCTCCGAGGGCGATGACGTCGCGGAGCAGGCGTCCATGACCGATGAAACACGCAAGCGTCCCCAGTCGGTTCTCGTGGTCATCTGCACCCGGGGCGGGGAGTTTCTGCTCCTGAGGCGGACCCGCCCGGCCGGCTTTTGGCAGTCGGTCACCGGGAGCCTTGCCTCCGGCGAGACGCCTCGCCACGCCGCGGCACGCGAGCTTTACGAGGAAACCGGTCTACTTGCGGGCGGCGCGCTGATCGACCTGCATCACTCCGTCCTTTTCCCGATCATCCGTGCCTGGCGAAAACGCTATGCACCGAATGTTTGCTTCAATCGCGAATACTGGTTCGCACTTGTGATTGAAACCCGGCGCTTGATCCGGCTCGATCCGCGCGAGCATGTCGAATACCGTTGGCTTCGGGCCTCCCCGGCACTCGCTCTGGCGAGCTCGTGCACCAATCGCGATGCGATTCGGTCGCTCTCCGGGCTCGCCCGCTAGCGTTCCTCCCCCTGCTGCGCAGCGCCATCGAAGAGCGGAGCAAGCAGCGGGCGCAACAACGCGGCACCCGTGACGCTCAGATGATTGTCGTCGTAATAGAGGACGCGCCCGTCTCGGTAGAACAGACAATCGGAGCCCGGACACAAGACCTGGTGCGGGTAGATGCGGATGAGTGACGGATGCCGGTCGAGTCCGTCCAGCATCGCGAAGACCCCGCTCTGGTCGGCGTGGAACTGCTCGAGCGGCTGACGGATCAGATTCGGATCCCGACCATCGAGCACCGCTTCGGCCAACGTCGTCGGCACGTCTGCATCGGGCTGGGGCACCGGATAGACCAACGCGACCCGTTTGCCTGCCGAGACTAGCCGCTCGATCGCCTTCTCGATCGCGACAGCAAGCTCCCCGTTCGGATCATCGAAGGGGTAGATCCGGTACCAGGCCGCCAGTACCTCCGTTTGAATACTCGGCGTTGCGATGATTCTATCCAAGGCGAGCCGCTGAAAGCGTCCGCAGTCCTCCCGCCAGGACAAGTGTTCTCCTTCCCAGCCCAGCGCCGGCGGGCAGATCGGCATGGTCAGGCTCAGCACCGATTCGCCGCGCCCTTGCGCCAGCTCGCCCAAAACCATCGCATAGACCGCGGCGTGGCTATCCCCCAAGAGCGCGACAACGGGCGGCGCGTCGGCCTCGCCATAGATGCAGCCCGGGGTATCGGCCCGTACGCTTTCGCACTCGCCTTGGCGCGGGTCGCGATCCTGCCCCGCCGCGAAGATGTCGACGAGCTCGGGAGGGTAACGTCCAAGCCAGCCTCCGGTCTGCTTCCCGTGCAGGCCGATGCCGGTCAGAACCAGTGCTGCCAGAGCGGCCGCAGCGAAGAGCGCAGGGCGCGGCAGTAGGCCGGAGCGACCCCGGAAAGGACGCTCGACGAACCGCCAAGACAGAACCGCGGCGATCAGGCTCGCCGCGATCATCGCGAGCGACTCGCCGAGTAGAGGCTCGCGCCCCATGATGTGCCGAGCGAAGACGAAGATCGGCCAATGCCAGAGATAGAGCGAATAGGAGATCAGGCCCAAGAAGACGATCGGGCGCCAGGACAGCATCCGTCCGACCGGCGAGGGTCTACGCTGTCCGGCGACGATCACGAACGCCGTGCCCAGGCACGGCGCCAGGGCTGTGAGCCCCGGAAAGGTCGTGGTCTGCGAATAGGCATAGACAGGGACGACGATCATCGACAGACCGACGATCGAGAGGACGGCAGCGAAAGCCCGGCCCTTCGGCAGGCGCGCGGGGCCAGTGCCACGAGTGCGCCGATCAGCAGCTCCCAAGCGCGAAAATGCGGCAGGAAGAAGGCCGCGGTAGATTGCGTGTCGATCCACAAAGCGATGAGCGTGGCGGCAAAGGACAGTGCCGCAATCCCGGCGACGAGCGCCGCCTGGTGACCGCAAAACCGGCGCCAGGTGAGCCAAAGGAGCAGGGGATAGAGGACGTAGAAGATCTCTTCGACCGAGAGCGACCAAATGTGCAGGAGCGGCTTGAGCTCGGCCTCCTGGTCTAAATAGCCGACCTCGCGCTGAAACAGGATGCTCGACACGAACAGGGTCGCCGCGATTAGGGATCGCGCGAAGCTCTGGGCCTGCGCGGGGTAGAGAATCAGGTATGCCGCCAGCGCGGAGACCGACAGCATCGCAAACAGCGCAGGCAGGATGCGCCGGATGCGTCGTTCGTAGAATCCCTGCAGAGAGAACCGACCCTCGCGGATCTCGCGCTCGATGATCGAGGTGATCAGATACCCGGAGATCACGAAGAAGACATCGACCCCGATGAAGCCGCCGCCGAACCCCGGAATGTCCGCGTGGAACAAGACGACCGGCGCGATCGCAAGCGCACGCAAGCCGTCGATGTCGGAGCGATAGCGGTGAGACTCGATCATCCGGGATGGTTCCTCCCGAGCCACCTGCGGGGTCGGCAGCTGTTTGGGTGATTGCGAGCGATGCCGATATCCGAATCGCGCGAGAACCTCGATTCGGACACGTTTTGTTACACCGGGATATCAGCCGCTGCTGATATAGTGCTCAAGCTGCTCGATGATGAACTTGTGCTCCGAGATGATGGATTTGATCAGATCGCCGATCGAGATGAGGCCGACGACCTTGCCCTCGGCGATGACCGGGAGATGGCGAATCCGCTTCTCCGTCATCAGGGCCATGGCCTCTTCCAGGCTCTGTTCCGGTTGTGTGCAGACCACGCGCTTGGTCATGACGTCGCGCACGAGCGTTTCTTTCGACGTGCGACCCCTCAAGATGACGCTGCGCGCGTAGTCGCGCTCAGAGATCAGACCGATCATGCCGCCGTCGTCCATGACCGGGAGCGCGCCGATCTGCTTCTCGGCCATGAGCACGAGTGCGTCGTAGACGCTTGCATCGGGGCCGATCGACCAAACCTGCGAGCCTTTATCGCCGAGTAGTTGTTGAATCGTCTTCATCGTCTCTTCGAGCTCCCTCGGTGGTGGGGAATCGATTCCTGCTGTGTTGTCGGCGTTCCTTGCCTCGGCCCGGCCACGGTCGCCGACCGCGACTCGGTTCCTTCGAGGTTAGCAGAGGGCTACCCAATGGGCCTAGTGGGAATCGGAGGTACGCGGGCCGAGCCGAACGCTCGGGCTGCGTCCGCTCGGGCGCCGTATCCTTCGACATCGAGCGGAGATCCCCCGCTGTCGTCCCAACGAGATCACACCTATGCGTGAGCAGGTTGCAACATCCAACGACCGTCCCGGTACACGTAATCTTGGAGCGCTGCGGCGGCTTCTTGGTTTCACCCGGCCCTACGGCTGGCAGCTCGTCGGGGCGCTGGTGGCCCTTTTCGTCGGGGCCGGCTCGGTGCTCGCCTTCGGTCAGGTGATTCGTACCCTGGTGGACTCGGGGCTGACCAGCGGCTCGACGGCGGCGTTGGATCAGGCATTGATGCTGTTTCTGACCGTGGTCCTGGCGACCGGCATCGCCGTCGGGGTGCGCAGCTATTTGCTGAATTGGATCGGCGAGCGGGTCGTGGCGGATATCCGCAAGAGCGTCTTCGATCGGGTGTTGTCGCTCGATGTCGGCTTCTTCGAGACGACCCGTGTCGGCGAGGTGATCTCGCGCCTGACCAGCGACACCGCCTTGCTGCAGGTCGTGGTCGGCTCGACCCTGGCGATGGTGTTGCGCACCGGTCTGTTGATGATCGGCGGTATCGTCATGCTGGCGATCACCAGTCCGGCCCTGACCGGCCTGGTCCTGCTCGGGGTGCCTTTCGTGATCCTCCCGGCCTGGCTCTTGGGGCATCGGGTGCGCCGTCTGTCGCGCGACAGCCAGGACCGGATCGCCGATGTCGGGGCCTATGTCGACGAGGTGATCCACGGAATTCGCACGGTGCAGGCATGCTGTCACGAGCCGATCGACCGCGAGCGCTACGGCACGCAGGTGGAATCCGCCTTCGAGGTTGCGGCGCGGCGCTCCCAAACCAGCGCCTTGCTGGCGGCGGTGTCGACCCTCCTGACCTTCGGCGCGATCGGAGTGGTGCTCTGGGTCGGCGGTCGGCAGGTCCTGGCCGGCGCCATCAGCGGGGGCGAGCTCTCCGCCTTTCTCTTCTACGCCGTGGTCGTTGCCGGATCGGTCGGCTCTCTGAGCGAGCTGATGGGCCAGTTGCTGCGCGGTGCGGGTGCGAGCGAGCGCCTGATGGAGCTGTTGGAATCCGAGCCGAGTATTCGCACACCGCCCGAGCCGAAGGCCTTGCCGGAGCCGGCGCGCGGTCGCGTCGAGTTCGATGCGGTGCGCTTCGTCTACCCGGCGCGCCCGGACACCCCGGCGCTCGATCGTCTCGATCTGGTCATCGAACCCGGCGAGCGGGTGGCGCTGGTCGGCCCCTCCGGCGCCGGCAAGTCGACGCTCTTTCAACTGCTGTTGCGCTTTTACGATCCGATTGCCGGTTCGGTCCGGTTCGACGGGGTGGATCTGCGCGATCTGGCGCCCGCAGAACTGCGCCGGCACATGTCGCTGGTCCCGCAGGATCCGGTCATCTTCGGGGCCAACGCCTGGGAGAACATCCGTTACGGTCTGGCCGACGCGAGCGACGCGGATGTCCGCCGTGCCGCCGAGGCCGCCCACGCGGCCGAGTTTCTCGACCGTCTACCGCAGGGCTTCGATACCTTTCTAGGCGAGCGCGGGGTCAGGCTCTCGGGCGGCGAGCGTCAGCGCATCGCCATCGCACGCACCGTGCTGCGCAATCCGGTCCTCCTGTTGCTCGACGAGGCGACCAGCGCCTTGGACGCCGAGAGCGAGCGGCTGGTGCAGGAGGCGTTGGAGCATCTGATGCAGGGTCGCACCAGTATCGTCATCGCCCATCGTCTGGCGACCGTGCGCACGGCCGACCGGATCCTCGTCTTGGATCAGGGGCGGATCGTCGCGAGCGGGCGCCATGATGAGTTGATGGCCGAGGACGGGCTCTATGCGCGGCTGGCCTCGTTGCAGTTCCAAGATGCAGCAGAGGTTCCGGCTCCGCCCGCCTTGCGGCTTGCGCTGCCGTGAAGGGGCGGTCGCGCCCCGGACGGGCTGATGAACGACGCACTCGATCGCACCTGTTGTCGCGTACGTCACGACATTCGCACGATCGAAAGACCCGATCACGCGCCCGTTGACTCTCTTTCTTCCGGCAGGCAAAGCTGCCATACGGGCATGAGGCGCGAAACCACGTCTACTCTATCAAGTTTGTTTCGCATGCCAAAAATTGAAGACCACTGTCTTGCGCGGCTGGG
>NZ_DATITZ010000110.1:0-32894 GCF_035467215.1 Thiocapsa sp.
AGATAGCGGACCTTCACGCCGTGCTCGTTGAGATACTCGGTCAGATCCTCGGCCATCCGCTTGGTCAGCGTGGTGACCAGCACACGCTCGCCGACGGCGACCCGCAGCCCGATCTCCGAGAGCAGATCGTCGACCTGTGTCAGGGCGGGGCGGACCTCGACCTCCGGGTCGACCAGGCCGGTCGGGCGCACCACCTGCTCGACGACGGCGCCCGAGTGCTGAATCTCGTAGTCGCGCGGGGTGGCCGAAACATAGATGGTTTGCGGCTGGCGGGCCTGGAACTCCTCGAAGCGCAGCGGGCGATTGTCGAGCGCCGAGGGCAACCGGAAGCCGTAGTCGACGAGGTTCTCCTTGCGCGAGCGGTCGCCCTTGTACATGCCGCCGAGCTGAGGCACGGTGACATGACTCTCGTCGATGACCACGATGGCATCCGCCGGCAGATAGTCATACAGCGTCGGCGGCGGCTCGCCGGGACCGCGTCCGGAGAGATAGCGGCTGTAGTTTTCGACCCCGGAGCAGTAGCCGACCTCCAGCATCATCTCCAGATCGAACAGGGTGCGTTGCTCCAGGCGTTGGGCCTCGACCAGCTTGTCGTTGTCGCGCAGCCAGGACAGCCGGTCCTTCAGCTCCACCTTGATCTGCTCGACCGCGTTCAGGACGGTCTCGCGCGGCGTGGCGTAGTGTGTCTTCGGGAAGACCGTGTAGCGCGGCACCTTGCGCAGCTGCTCGCCGGTCAGCGGGTCGAAGAGCGAGAGAGACTCGATCTCCTCGTCGAACAGCTCGACCCGCAGCGCCTCGTCGTCGGACTCGGCCGGGTAGATGTCGATCACGTCCCCGCGTACCCGGTAGGTGCCGCGCGAGAGCTCGATCTCGTTGCGCCGGTATTGCAGATCGGCGAGTCGGCGCAGCAGGGCGCGCTGATCGATCAGGTCGCCGCGGTTCAGATGCAGCACCATCTTCAGATAGGCGTCCGGGTCACCCAAGCCGTAGATGGAGGAGACGCTCGCCACGATGATGACATCGGGACGCTCCAGCAGCGCCTTGGTGGCCGAGAGACGCATCTGCTCGATGTGCTCGTTGATCGAGGAGTCCTTCTCGATATAGGTATCGGTCGAGGGGACGTACGCCTCGGGCTGGTAGTAATCGTAATAGGAGACGAAATATTCCACCGCATTGTGCGGGAAGAATTCCTTCATCTCGCCGTAGAGCTGGGCCGCGAGCGTCTTGTTCGGCGCCAGGATCAAGGCCGGGCGCTGCACCCGGTCGATGACGCTGGCGATGGTGAAGGTCTTGCCCGAGCCCGTCACACCGAGCAGGGTCATGGCCGACTCGCCGTCGCTCAGACCCTCCACCAAGCGACGGATTGCCTCGGGCTGGTCGCCTGCGGGGGCGAACGGCGAGACCAGTTGAAATGGGCGTTCAGACATCGGAGTGCGTGCCGGGTGTTTACGGTTTCGTTATGATTGGGAGCGAGACACCGCATGTCCAGTCACGACAACGACGACCCTCACCACACGAGCCCAGAGAAGACACCCGATGACCATCAAGCTTGCCGCGCGCGTTCAGGCTGTCAAACCCTCCGCCACCCTGGCCATCACGGCCCGCGCCAAGGCCCTGCGCGCCGCGGGCAAGGATGTCATCGGGCTCGGCGCCGGCGAGCCGGACTTCGACACGCCCGATCACATCAAGGAAGCGGCCATCGCCGCGATCCGCGCCGGCTTCACCAAATACACCGCGGTGGACGGCACCACCGAGCTCAAGCAGGCCGTGATCGACAAGTTCAAGCGCGAGAACGGGCTTGAGTATAACCACGACCAGATCCTGGTCTCCTGCGGCGGCAAGCAGAGCTTCTTCAACCTCGCCCAAGCGCTCCTGGATCCGGGCGACGAGGTCGTCATCCCGGCGCCCTTCTGGGTCTCCTATCCGGACATGGTCCTGCTGGCCGGCGGCGCGCCCGTGCTCGTGCATGCCGGAGCCGATCAGCGCTTCAAGATCACCCCCGGACAGCTCAAGGGTGCACTGACCGACAAGACCCGCCTAGTCGTCATCAACAGCCCCTCGAACCCCACCGGCATGGGCTACAGCCGCGAGGAGCTCGAAGCGCTCGGCGAGGTCCTGCGCGAGTTCCCGCGCACCCTGATCGCCACCGACGACATGTACGAGCACATCCGCTGGAGCCCCGAGCCCTTCGTCAACATCGTCAACGCCTGCCCGGAGCTCTACCCGCGGACCCTGGTCCTCAACGGCGTCTCCAAGGCCTACTCCATGACCGGCTGGCGCATCGGTTATGCCGGCGGTCCGGCCGAGATCATCAAGGCCATGAAGAAGGTCCAGGGACAGAGTACCTCCAACCCGACCTCCATCTCCCAGGTCGCCGCCCAAGCCGCCCTCGAAGGCCCGCAGGAGTGCATCGGCGTCATGCTCAAGGCGTTCCACGAGCGCCACGACTTCGTCGTCGAGCGTCTCAACCAGATCCCCGGCATCGAATGTCTGCCGACCGACGGCACCTTCTACGTCTTCCCGAAGGTGCAGGGTGCGATCGATAAGCTCCCCGGAATCGCCAACGACCTGGACTTCGCGGAATACCTGATCGAGAAGGCCGGCGTGGCCCTCGTGCCCGGCTCCGCCTTCGGCCTCAACGGCTACGCGCGCATCTCGATCGCCACCAGCCGTGCGAATCTGGAGCAGGCATTGGAGCGGATCGCCGCTGCGGTCGCCTGAAAGCGGCCTTTCGTCGAAGTTGACTCTAATGAGGCGCCCGGCTAACATTACGGGCTCGCATAGATCCCTGGTAGCTCAGTCGGTAGAGCGGGTGACTGTTAATCACTAGGTCGGCGGTTCGAGCCCGTCCCAGGGAGCCAATAAAACAACGGCTTAGGCGTCTCGCGCCTGGGCCGTTTTCTTTTGCGTCACCGTAAAGTCACCACGGAAACGCGTTTCGCGATTTCGGCGCCGCTGCTCGACGCGCTGCAACGGATCGGATTGGCCTGTCATGCCATGGCGTGATGTAAAATCACGGTTCATTGCATTTTCGCGATAGGCCGTATGAGCCCCATAGCTCTGCCGAGCCCAAGGAGCATCTTTGAACCACAACGGGAACCCCATCGAGGCTCGCCTCTGGGCGGCAGCCGATGAGCTTCGGGCCAACTCCAAGCTTAAATCCTCCGAATACTCGGTCCCGGTCTTGGGGCTTGTCTTTCTCCGCTACGCCGATTACAAGTTCCAGGCCGCGTTAGAGGAGCTGGCGGGCGGCGGGGGCGGGCGGCGGCGCGTCGGGCCGGCGGACTACCAGGCGCGGAGCGTGCTTTACCTGCCCGAGGCGGCGCGCTTCTCCAGCCTCATCCAGCTTCCCGAGGGCGGCAACATCGGGGCGGCCATCAACGATGCCATGCGCGCCATCGAGTCGGAGAACCCCGACCTCAAGGACGTGCTGCCCAAGACCTACAACCGCTTCGAGAACGCGCTCCTCAAGGAGCTGCTCAAGACACTGAACTCGGTGCCGATGGATATCGAAGGGGACGCCTTCGGCAAGATTTACGAGTACTTTCTCGGCCACTTCGCCATGAGCGAAGGCCAGAAGGGCGGCGAGTTCTTCACCCCGACCGCCATCGTTCAGCTCATCGTCGGCATCATCCAGCCATTCCACGGCCGCATCTACGACCCGGCTTGCGGATCTGGGGGCATGTTCGTGCAGAGCGCCCGGTTCGTTGAAGAGCACAAGAAGAACCCGAGCGCCGAGCTGAGCGTTTACGGCCAGGAGAAGGTGGCCGAGACCGTGCGCCTCGGCAAGATGAACCTGGCGGTCCATGGACTCTCCGGCGACATACGGCAAGGAAACTCCTATTACGAGGATCTGCACGATTCCCCCGGTCGGTTCGACTTCGTGATGGCCAATCCGCCCTTCAACGTGGACCGGGTGGACAAAGACCGACTCAAGGACGACCCTCGCTTCCCCTTCGGTCTGCCGCGCACCGACAACGCCAACTATCTCTGGGTCGAGCTCTTCTACAGCGCGCTCAACGACACCGGACGCGCCGGTTTCGTCATGGCCAACTCGGCCTCCGACGCCCGCGGCTCCGAGCTGGAGATCCGCCGCCAGCTCATCGAATCCGGAGCCGTCGAGGCGATGGTCGCGGTTGGCTCCAACTTCTTCTACACCGTCACGCTGCCCTGCACACTTTGGTTCCTGGACAACGGCAGCAGCGACGTGCGCGAGGGTGTGCTCTTCATCGACGCCCGCCACATCTACCGCCAGATCGACCGCGCCCACCGCGACTGGACGCCTGCCCAGATCGAGTTTCTGGCCAATATCGCCCGCCTCTACCGGGGTGAGGCACCCGAGAACCTACACGACAGCGCCGAATTGATGGCCGAGTACTTTCCCGATAGGCAGTACGCCGACGTGGCGGGCCTGTGCAAGGTTGCGGGCATCGCCGAGATCGAGGTCCAGGGTTGGAGTCTGAACCCCGGGCGTTATGTCGGCGTCGCCGCCCGCGCCGAGGAGGACTTCGACTTCAAGGAGCGGTTGGAGGAGCTGAACGAGGAGCTGGAAACGCTGAACGGCGAGGCGCGGGAGCTGGAGGAACGGATTGCGGAGAATTTGGCGGTGTTGCTGGAGGTCGTGTGATGTCCGGCGATCCTGCGTTTGCCAGTACAAGAAGGCTCGGCGACATTGCCGAGGTTATCCCTGGGTTCGCCTTCAAAAGTAAAGACTGGTGCGGATCCGGAATTCCTGTACTGAAGATCAAGAACATCGTCGGAGACGGATCCATCGATGCCGGAGAAGTCGATTGCGTGCCAGAGTCATTGATGAATGAAAGACTCCGACGAGTTCTCGTCCGCGACGGAGATATTTTGGTGGCGATGACAGGCGCGACCGCAGGAAAAGTAGGCAGGCTGAGGTCGGCAGGGCAGTTCCTTTTGAATCAGCGAGTGGCCAAGTTAATTCCTAAATCGATCAACCCCCTCTTCTTTTGGTCAGTGGTATCGAGCAGCGAATATCAGCATCGGTTTTTCCGTTTGGCCGATGGATCTGCTCAACCAAACATGAGCGGAAGCCAACTCGAAGGAGTGGAGGTTCCGTATCCACCAATATCAACGCAGGAAAAGATCGCTGCGATTCTCTCCGTTTATGACGGCCTAATCGAAAACAACACGCGGCGGATCAAGATCTTGGAAGAGATGGCGCAGAGCCTCTACCGCGAGTGGTTCGTCAAATTCCGTTTCCCCGGCTACCGGCATGCTCGCTTTCACGATTCCCCACTCGGCCCGGTTCCCGAGGGGTGGCATGTGTCGAGACTCGATCAATTGGTAAATTTTCAGAATGAAGGTGCAAAAGCTGGTGATCACTTACGAGAAAGAATTTATCTGCCAATAGAGTGCATTCTGAAAAAAAGTTTAGCAGTAGAAGAGGTTAGGTCGTGGAGGGAAGCGCAAAGCAGTCTGCACCTGTTTGAGGTGGGCGACATCGTCTTTGGTGCGATGCGACCTTATTTTCACAAGATCACCGTCGCGCCTTTCAAAGGAGTCACGCGAAAGACTTGCTTTGTTTTGAGGAGCCGGGAGCCAGCGTATCACGCTTTTTCCGTGCTGACACTATTTCAAGAATCAACAGTGTCTTTTGCCAATGCCCACAGCAAAGGCGCCACTATTCCCTATGCTGTCTGGCCACAAGCCATGGACGGATTGCTTATCGCCATGCCCCCAGCGAATTTGGCCAAGGAATACGAAGACGTGGTGGGACCTATGATCTCGGAAATTGGCAACACGTACTTTAGAAACCGGAATCTCCGCCGCACCCGTGACCTCCTCCTCCCCAAACTCATCTCCGGCGAGCTGGACGTGTCGGAGCTGGACATCGCCGTACCCGAGGATACGGCATGAGCGAGGTCTTCAACGTTTACTGCGACGAATCCTGTCATCTGGAGAATGATGGGCAGAAGGCGATGGTGCTCGGAGCCGTTTGGTGCCCGCTCGCCAAGACCCGTGAGATCGCGATTCGGCTGCGCGAGATCAAGCAGAAGCATGGCCTCGCGCCTGACTTCGAGGCGAAGTGGACCAAGGTCTCGCCGGCCAAAGCCTCGCTGTATCTCGACCTGGTCGACTACTTCTTCGATGATGACGACCTGCATTTCCGCGCTCTGATCGTGCCGGATAAGTCGAAGCTGAATCACGATGCGTTTCCGGGCCAGGATCATGACGCCTGGTACTACAAGATGTATTTCGACATGCTCAAGGTGATCATCCGGCCCGACGCGCGATATCGGGTGTATCTGGACATCAAGGACACACGGGGGGCGCAGAAGGTCGTGAAGCTGCATGAGGTGTTGTGCAACAACATGTACGATTTCTCCCGAGAGGTGATCGAGAGGCTGCAGTTGGTCCACTCTCGCGAGGTCGAGCAGTTACAGTTAGCCGATCTTCTGATCGGTGCCGTCGGCTATATCAATCGTGGTTTAGAAGGCAATGCGGGCAAGACGGCGCTCGTGGAACGGATACAGCGTCGCTCGGGGTATTTGCTGACAAGGACGACCCTGTATCGGGAGGAGAAGCTCAATCTCTTCCGCTGGCAGGCGGCGGAGATTCGCTGATGGCAGACGCGCCAAGCTGGTTGCCGCCGCTCGTCTTGCTCGGGGATTGCGGTGGCGACTGGGCCGCCTATCTGAACGCGATTTACGCCTACTTCAAGCAGGATTTCGTGGACAGCAAGCCAACCTTCGAGGGAAAACGGCTTGGACTGAAGCGGCACCCGCTCACTCACGGCAAAGAGGCCACCTTCTGGCACATGATCCAGGAGGGGCAGGTCGAGGAGGAGCGAACCCCGGACCTTCGGCGCTGCGAGAGAATTCGCTGGCCCAGGCCAATCATCACGCACGCAGGCGATCCCGCCGTGAAGGTCTGGCGCAACCAGCGAGGGCGCGAGGAGCGAGTTTGCTTATGGTTCGAGGAAGAGGACTACCTGGTGATCCTGGCAGACCGCGGAGACTACATTCTTCCGTGGACGGCGTACCTGGTCGAGCAGCCACACAGGAAACGTAAGCTGCTGAAAGAATACGAAGATTACCGGCGCGGCCGGCCCTGAAAAGACTGAAGCCGCCCCGAGGGACGGCTTCGTTACTCCTTCTACACATGGTAGATGAGCTGCGGTAAGTATGGGCGCGGCACATCGACACTTCAAGTCCGGGGGAGACGGTGAGCCCGAAGCAGGACTATTCGGAAGACGCGCTGGTCGAGCAGCCCGCCATCGCTCTACTGGCCGAGCTGGGCTGGGAGCCATTCAACGCCTACAGGGAGTTCGACCACGGAACCAGCACACTCGGCCGTGAGACCAAGGCCGAGGTCATCCTCAAGGTGCGGCTCCGTCAGGCTTTGCTCGACCTCAATCCGGAGGCCCCGCCCGAAGCCATTCACGGGGCCATCGAGGAGCTGTGCCGCGACCGCTCGCGCATGAGTCTGGTCGCCGCAAATCGGGACCTGTATCACCTGCTCAAGAACGGGGTGCGCGTGGCCTTGGCCGACCCGGACAGTGACGGCGAGACGGTCTTGGCACTGCGGGTCATCGACTGGGATGAGCCCGCCAACAACGACTTCCTGCTCTGCTCGCAATTCTGGGTGACCGGCGAGATGCACACCCGCCGGGTCGATCTGGTTGGTTTTGTCAACGGGCTGCCGCTCCTCTTCATAGAGCTAAAGGCCGTCCACCGCCGTCTGGAGACCGCTTTCACCGGGAATCTTCGGGACTACAAGGACACGGTGCCCCAGCTTTTCTGGCTCAATTCACTGATCCTGCTTTCCAATGGCAGCCATAGTCGGGTCGGTAGCCTCACCGCCGGCTGGGAACACTTTGCCGAGTGGAAGAAGGTCGACTGCGAGTCCGAGCCCGGCCGCGTCTCCCTGGAGACCATTCTGCGCGGGGTCTGCGAGCCGGGGCGGTTCCTGGACCTGGTGGAAAACTTCACCCTTTTCCAGGAGGTCTCCGGCGGGACCATTAAGCTCACCGCCAAGAACCACCAGTACCTCGGCGTGAACAATGCGATGGATGCCTTGGCGGACATCCGTGCCCGCGATGGGCGTCTCGGCGTCTTCTGGCATACCCAGGGGAGCGGCAAGAGCATCTCCATGATGTTCTTCGCCCAGAAGGTGCTGCGCAAGGTTCCCGGCAACTGGACCTTCGTCGTCGTCACCGACCGCCAGGAGCTGGACGGGCAGATCTACAAGCACTTCGCGTCGGCCGGCGTGGTCACGGAGGGTAAGCCTCAGGCGGAGAGCAGCAAGCACCTGCGCCGGCTCCTGACCGAGGACCACCGCTACGTCTTTACCCTGATCCACAAGTTCCGCACCGAGAAAGGAGAGCCGCACCCGGTTTTGTCCGAGCGCCGCGACATCATCGTCATCACGGACGAGGCTCACCGCAGCCAGTACGACACCCTGGCGCTCAACATGCGCACCGCACTGCCGAATGCGGCTTTCCTGGCCTTCACCGGCACACCGCTGATCGTCGGCGAGGAGAAGACCCGAGCGGTCTTCGGCGACTACGTGAGCGTCTATGACTTTCGTCAGTCGGTGGAGGACGGGGCCACGGTGCCCTTGTACTACGAGAACCGTATCCCCGAGCTGCAATTGGTCAACGACCAGCTCAACGCGGACATGGAAGCTCTGCTGGAGGCGGCGGCGCTGGACGAGGCCCAGGAGCGCAAGCTCGAGCGCGAATTCGCCCGCGAGTATCACCTCATCACCCGCGACGACCGCCTCGAGGCGGTCGCGAAGGACCTGGTGGCGCATTTCATCGGCCGCGGGTTCCAGGGTAAGGCGATGATGATCTGTATCGACAAGGCCACCGCGATCCGCATGTACGACAAGGTGAAACGGGTCTGGGGCGAGCGGCTGGCAGCCGCCGAGGCAGAGCTTGCGAAGGCCGCGAAGGACCCGGTACGCGACGCGATTCTGCAGCGTGTCGCCTTCCTCAAGGAGACCGACATGGCCGTCGTGGTCTCGCAGGGTCAGAACGAGATCGCGGAGATGCAGGACAAGGGACTCGACATCAAGCCGCATCGCAAGCGCATGGTCGAGGAGGATCTGGAGACCCGCTTCAAGGACCCCGAGGATCCCTTCCGCCTGGTCTTCGTCTGTGCCATGTGGATGACCGGCTTCGACGTGCCGAGCTGCTCGACGCTCTATCTCGACAAGCCGATGCGCAATCACACCCTGATGCAGACCATCGCCCGCGCCAACCGGGTCTATCCGGGCAAGGTCAGCGGTCTGATCGTCGACTACGCCGGTGTGTTCCGCAGCCTGGAGAAGGCTCTGGCCATCTACGGCGCGCCCGGGAGTACGGCCGGTGGCGGCGAGTCCACTCCGGTGGAGGACAAGTCCGCGTTGGTGGCGGCATTGCGCCAGACCCTCGCGGAGACCGAAGCCTTGTGCCGGGGCCAAGGCGCCGACTTGGTCGCGATCCGGGCGGCCGTGGGCTTCGAGCGGATCGGGCTCCTGGATGACGCGGTGGAGGCACTGGTGGGCTCGGAGGAGATCAAGCGCCGCTATCTCGATCTGGCCAAGGGGGTGCATCGGCTCTACAAGGCTGTCCTGCCCGACCCGCAGGCCCGGGAGCTCGGCACGGAGGTGGCGCCGGTGGAGGTTATTGCGGAAAAGATCCGCGCGCTCACGGCACCGGCGGACATCTCCCTGGTGATGCAGCAAGTCGAGGAGCTGATGGACCGCTCCATCGCGACCGAGGGCTACCTGATCCGGGAGCCGGGCGACACCTCCGACCGCTGGGTGGACTTGAGCGTGATCGACTTCGAGAAGCTGGCCGAGACCTTCAAGGCAGGGCGCAAGCGCACCCTGAACGAGAAGCTCAGGGGCAGCGTCGCTCGGAAGCTCATGGCGATGGTGCGGCTGAACCGTACTCGCATGGACTATCTGGCGAAGTTTCAGGAGCTGATCGACGCCTACAACGCGGGCAGCCTGAACGCGGAGGAGTTCTTCAAGCGGCTGGTGGACTTCGCTCGAAGCCTCGACGAAGAAGAGCGCCGAGGGGTAAGCGAGCAGTTGGACGACGAGGAGCTGGCCCTATTCGATCTCCTGACCAGGCCCGCGATCATGCTGACTGCTACCGACCGGGACAAGGTGAAGGCGACGGCCCGAGAACTCTTGGCGACTCTCAAGGCCGGCAAGCTGGTCCTCGACTGGCGCAAGCGCCAACAGTCCCGCGCAGAGGTCCGGGTGACCATCGAGAAGGTGCTGGACGTCGGTTTGCCGACTGCCTACGGCCCGGACCTTTTCGACGAGAAGACATCTGCGGTCTTCCAACACGTCTACGACGCTTACTATGGCGCCGGGCGTAGTGTTTACGCGGAGGCGGCTTGAGCGCCTGCATCACCGGGAGCAGGTCGGCACGTTCCGCTTTGCCCGACCTACTTGGTCATGTTGATGTTGAACGGTTTCTGAGTAACTGGCCGATTGGGAACTGGGCCATCGCCCATGAACCCTGCAATGCCCATCATGAAGAAAGATCCGTTGAATAATCCGTCTACGAAGACATGCGAGCACCCTCTATGGCACTCGATCAAAAGGCATTGCAGAAGAAGCGGGCCAAGCGTGAGCTGAAACGCAGGCAAACCAAGCCTGCGGCTTCCGGGCTTCCGGGCGTCCTGTCGGCGGCGCGCGTCTGGGCCAACGTGGGTCGGGCGCCGATCGCGGATATCTTTGTCCCGTCGAACCTCTTCGAGCTGGGCATCGGCACCGTCTGGGTGAGCCGGAGTCTTCCGGACGGGCGCTATGCCGTAGCCGGGATCCTGGTGGATGTGTTTTGTCTAGGCGTCAAAAACGTCTTGTACAAGATTGTCGATGCGGCCGAGTATCCGACCGTCCTGGCCCGCATCCGAGGGAATCCGACGGAGTCGGGCGAGGCCCGGCATCCGAGCTGTGCGCGCAAGCTGGTCGAAGAGGCATTGGCCTATGCCAAGGACCTCGGCTTCGAGCCGCACGCAGATTATCGCATTGCTCGGTTGATCTTCGGCGACATCGATGCCGGCGCCTGCCCGATGTCCTTTACCTTCGGGAAGGACGGCAAGCCCTTCTATGTCGCCGGGCCGAACGACACATCGGCGATGCAGCGGCGCACCGTCAAGCAGCTGGAGAGTCGCTGTGGTCCAGGGGCATACGACTATCTGGTGATGGCGTGATGGCGTGATGACGTCGGATCCGGATCAGCCCTCGGGGTGAATTGACGCTGTTGGTCTCGAGGTCGATACTCTGACTTCTGCGGTTGGTTATTCGTGCGCAACAGACTGATGCACGCCGAGTCTTTGGCTTGAGTCAGGCGCCGGATGGCCGGTCGACAGAATCAGATCGAGTACCACCAAAGAGGCGAGGTCATCACAACAACGATGAAGAATATCGAGCTGGCGTCATTCGACGATTTTCTGCACCTGGCTCGGCGGCAGCCCGAGCCCCAACAATTGCTGTTCGTGTTCACGCGCAACGAGCTTCCGGAGGGTCATACGCCCGAGCAGGCGGAGCACTACAAGGCCGGCCAAGGCGGGCATCTGGCCCCGGTCGTCTGTGTGGACAAGGCGCCGCATGAGATCGGCGGTTTCTCGGCCTTTGTGGAGGAGGCCGACGGAAATATCGACGACTGGGCGGTGTTCTTCGTGGCCGCCCTACCCGGAGTCGCGAATCGCGAGCCGACCCCGCTCGCGGTGGAGGAGGCGCTCGATCGGATGGTCGAGTCCGTGCGGATCGGGCAGGTCGGCACCTATCTGGCCTTCGATCGCTCCGGTGCGCCTTTGCAGTTTGCCTCGGTCAATTGACGTGCGCTCGGCGGGTGTCGGGACGACATCCCGCCGCGCCCGCTCGAGTCTCATGCGCGACGAGGTCTTACGGTAGGTCGCCCCGACGGAAGAGCAGGTAACCGCCGAAGGCGCACGCGGTGCCGACCAGCATCGGGTAGACGATGGCGTAGGCCATGTATCCGGCCTGACCGAAGTTGTCGAGGATGACGTAGGCGGAGGGGCCGAGCATGACCAACTGCGAATCAAGCAGGAGCATGGCGGCGGTGCGGAAGACCTGCATCGGATTGGCCAGCGCGATGCCGACGACCGTCTCGGGGGGGATCTGATTGCGGATCAGGGTGCCGAGCAGGATGAGATCCAGGAACAGCAGGAGCGTCAGCCAGACCACGAAGGCGGACGCTTGGGCCACATCGGCCGAGCGGCTGAGGGTCGAGAGCAGCATCCCGATGCCCAGGAAACACCAGGCGAGCGCCATCAGCAGTGCCGTGTACCAGATGAAGAGCACCCAGGGCACTTCGGCCCCTTTGACCGAGCCCCAGACGATGGCGCCGACCATCGCGAGGAACACGGGCAGGAAGACGACCAGGAAACGGCCGGCGAGCTTGCCCCAGTACCAGGGCGCCAGACCGATGGGCAGCGAGAGTAGATATTCGTAGACGCCGGCCTCGCGGTCGCCGGCCACCGAGCGGACCGTGGTGATGAGCACGAAGACGGGCAGGATGGCCATGGCGAGCTGGATATAGGTCACCATCAGGCGGGACAGCCCGGTAAAACCCATGATCCGCGACTCGGTCAGCCCGAAGGCGAACAGCAGGACCACAAGCCCGCCGAACACGAGCGTGTAGGCGACGAACCACTTGGCCCGGAACGACTCGAGGAGATCGGTTTGGGCGGTCAGCCAGAATTCACGCATGGTCTCGGGACTCCATTAACGGCTCAATCGGCGTGGTCATGCGGCTGCTCGGTCGCCGGAATAGGATCCGCCGGCGGGATCTGATCCGATGCCGCGCCGGGCGACGCCGTGTCGGCGTCCAGATGTCCGCCGTGGACATTGAAGCGGGCCTCGACATCGAAGATGTGCGCCTTGGCCTGCGCGAAGTCGAGCCCGTCGGGCGCGGGCTCGGGTTGTGCGCCGAGTCCGTATTCCATCGGCGTGACCTGGCCACGGAGATAGGTCGCGGTGCGCGCATCGATCCAGTCGCCGGTGCGCCAGTCGTTCACCCAGATCTCGGTGCCGGGATCGTCGCGCTCGGCACGCTCTTCGAGCCAGATCAGCGCGCACCCGATATCGTCGAAGCGATAGACGCGCGAGCGACCGTCCGGTGTCGGGACACGCACCTGCGCGGAGTGCAGACGGTCCGAGAGGACCATGCGGCAACGCTCGCACGCATCACGGTCCCATTTCACCTCGACAGGCCCCTGTCCCGGATCGCCGCCGCAGGCGGCGAGCATGAGCGTCAGTACAATCACCAATCCCACCGGATGCGGTTTACGCATACCGCACCTCGGCCAACTCCGGCTCGCTCGCCGCATCCAAGCGGATGGACTCAAGCAGCGCGGCATAGCGCGACAAGAGTCCGAGGAACCGCAGTCGGTCCGCTCCGGCGACCCAGCCGTCCCAGGTGATGCCCTGATCGGAGCTGCGAAGACCCCAGGGCGTAACCGCCCGCGCGAAGGCATCGTCAGTACGCGTCAGGACCAGACGGCAACGCAGACGGCTGGTGAGATCGACCAGGTCCGCGACGCGATCGTCGAGCACCACCAAACCCTGGTCCATCTCGATGACCCGGTTCACGAGTGCGGCGACCTCGTCGAGACGGTGACTGGAGATCAGCATGGCGACACTGTCCTGTCGCTCGGCGAGGAGCTCGAAAAAGATGTGCCGTGCGTCGGGGTCCAGGTTCGCGGCTGGCTCGTCCATGACCAGCAGCTCGGTATCCCGACCGAGCGCGATGCTGATCAGCAGTTTCTGCTTTTGGCCACCCGAGAGCTTCACGAAGGGCTGGTGCCGAAACGCCTTCGCATCCAGCCCGAGCCGTGTTGCGACCGCCTCCATGCGGCGTGGATCCGCGCCGCAGACCCCGGAGGCAAACTGAATCAACTGACCGACCGGCATCTTGAGCGGCGGCGGCAGCTGCGGCACGAATCCGATCTTGCCGAGCACCTCGCGTCGGTGCTCGCGCGGGTCCAGATCATCGACCCGGACCTTGCCCTGACAGACATATTCCCCGAGCAGGCAGCGGATGAGCGTGGTCTTGCCGGCCCCGTTGGAGCCGACAAGGGCGACGCGATGTCCGCGCTCGATGACGAGGTCGACCCCCTTCAGAACGGTCTGGCGACGGAAGCGTTTGCTGACCTGCTCGAAACGGATCATAGGGCCTTCTCCAGTCCCTTGAATTTGAAGCTCAGCGAGCTGGTCGGACAGACGTCGACGCAGAGACCGCAGCGGGTGCAATCGGCGCCGATGTCGGTGGTGAGCCCCGTTGCCCGACCGCGGATGGTGACATCGAGCACATGCGGCACCATGCAGATCTTCCGACAGTCGCCCTCGTGGTGACAGCTCTGCATGTTGTACTGCACGCGCAGCGGCGAGATGACACCGACGAGACCGTAGGTGATGCCGATCGGGCAGACATAGCGACACCAGGCCCGGCGCGAGAGCAGCACCTCGAAGGCCAGCAGGGCGAGGATCCAGAGCAGCGCCAGGCCGGGACCGTAGATGAGTGCGCGGCTGAGGATCCCGGTCGGGGAGATGGTCTCGAAGACGGTGTAGCCGGTCAGCAGCGCGAGCAAGGCGAAGATGACGTAGAAGACCGCCCGCACGGTGCGATGGAACTGGATGTCGATCGCCCAGCCGCGCTTGGCGAGCCACAGATGTAGCGACTCGGCCCATTCGGCGACCAGGTGATAGGGGCAGACCCAGGAGCAGAAGGTCCGCCCGCCGAGCAAGATCCAGAGCACCAGGACGGTCAGGGTGCCGATCAGCAGGTTGATGACGATGTGCTTGTAGGCGAGCGTGACCTGCAGCGCGGAGTTCAGATCGGCCAGGTGAAAGCCGATGACGCGCGAGGCGGTCAGCGCGCCCTCGACCAACTGCACGTCGAGCACGTAGGACACGACGAACAGCAGGTTCACCACGATCAAGGTGATCCAGCGGCGATTGCGCCATTTGTGGCGGCTCGGGCTACGCGCGTGGCCGGCCTCGACCGCCTCCAGCGCCTCGCGGGTCAGCGGCGTTTTGCGCTTCTCTTTATAGATCAACTGGATCGGGATCGGGATCTGCTCGGGTGCAGGCTTGACCGGCTTGAGCCCAACCAACTGACGCAGCGAATCGACAAAATAGCTCATTGGAAGTCGGCGCTCCGATGGATGTCCACGACGATGGCGGTGGGCTCGGCCGGACAGACCATCTCGCAAACCCCGCACCCGACGCATCCGTCTTCGATCACCGGGATCGTGCCGCGGCCGTTCGGCATCGGCTGCATCCGGATGGCATGCAAGGGCGGGCACTGATTGGGATCGCCCGAGGGTGGCGTGCCGGCCTCGCATTGGGCGATGCGGATCTCGATCGGGCAGAGTCGGACACACAGATCGCACAGGGGCAGGTCGAACGGATGCTCGGCCAGCGGGATCGGATTCCAGCGGTCGACGGACTCGAAGCGCAGCAATGCGGGGTGATCCTCGCCGCGCGCCGCGCCTTTGAAGGGCTGACCGCGCACGGCGAGACAGCGGCCGGGCCGGGCGAGTCGCGCAAATCCCATCCGCGTCTCGGCCGGATAGTCGATGTCGTGGGTCAGCGCACCGGTCGGACAGGCCAGCACGCATTGCAGCCCGTCGCAGGAGAAGTCGCAGGCCTGGTCGCGGGCCTCGATGTAGGGCACACCGATCCCGACACCGTCGTTGATGTCGGCCAGCTTGATCGCTTCGACCGGACAGACCTGCACGCACTGGCCGCACTTGATGCAGGCCGAGAGAAATTCCTGCTCGTCGAGCCGATCCTTGAGTGCGCCCGGCGGACGCAGACGCGCGTTGGCCTGTCCGACCAGCGGGATGAGCCCGACGAGCGAGGCCCCGACCATCCCGACGAGGAGGGCGGTGCTGCGCAGAAACTCACGTCGTCCCTGCTCGCGCAGCTTCTTGGTCTTGCGCTTCGGTTTCTGCTTCGTCTTCGGTTGGGTCGTCGGTTTCTCTTTCATGTTCGCTTCACCTCTCAATCCCTCCCGAGCGAGCGGCGCAACGCCTCGTAGGCGTCATAGCCGCCCGGTGCAGCCTCCGGGGCAGGCGCCTCGGGCTCCGCGTCCGGATCCAGCTCCCAATCCGTATCGCCGGCCAAACCGGCCTGCGGTACGGCGAGCACGACCTCGGTATCGGCGGCCCAGAGCGGATGCTCGTCGCGCACCAGAAGATCCGGAGTCGTAAAGGGGGCGAGGCGCTCGAGGAAATCGATGACTTCGAGCATCGGGGACCCCTTGAAGAACTGCGCCGGAGGCACGTCCATCCAGAGCCGATCGGCGAAGGCTTGAATGGCATGCGGCGAGTCGCCGACGCCGTCGTCGTTGCGGTCGAATCCCTCGTAGTCGTCCCAGTAATTGCCGTCCCAGGTGTTGCGGTTGGCGGTCTTGCCGCCCTCCACCACGACCTGAGTGGTGTTGCCCTTGAAGCGGTTTCCGGTCAGGACGTTGCCCTGCCAGTCATTGATGAAACGGATCCCGATACCGTTGTAGGCGATCAGGTTGTCGCGAAAATGGTTGATGCTGCCGGGTTGGTAGGGCGAGACGTCCAGATACAGGCCCTCGGCGCAATAGAGGATGCGATTGCCTTCGATGACGACGTCCGAGGTCTCCTTGAAGCCGATCCCGATGCCCGTGGTGCCGGTGGCATTGGCGATCAGGTTGTTGCGCACGACGATGCCGTCGCTGTACATCAGGAAGATCCCGACCGTGTTGTTTTCGTAATAGTTGCCCTCGACCCGGTTGGTCTGGGAGTACATGAAATGCAGCGAATAGCGCCCGCCGCGCGCGTCGTTGCGGGCAATCAGATTGTCGCGCGAGTACCAGACCACGGTGTCGCGGGCGTCGCGGATGATGTTGTCCGTGACCTGGTTGTTGAAGCTATACCAGAGCCGGATCGCATCGCCCCGCACACCGAGATCGACCGGCTTGGACGAGATGTGGTTCCGCCGCACGATGTTGTTCTCGGACTGCTGCAGGTCGACGCCGAACAGGGCGTTGTTGATGCGGTTGTCCGTTATCACGTTGAATTTGCCCCGAACCTGCACGCCCGAGTCCAGGTCGTTGTGCGAGCTGCCCGAGTTGGTGAGATGCAGGTTCCGAAGCGTCGCCCCGTCGGTCTCGAGCAGGACCACGGTGCCTTTGCCGCCGCCGTCGATCGTCACCTGATTGCGACCGTCGATGGTCAGGGGCTTGTCCACGCGCACGGGTCCGGCGTAGATACCGGGCTCCGGCGTCAACACCGAGCCCGCTTCGGCGGCGTCGACCAGAGGCTGCAGCGGCGGGTAGGCGGCCCCAGCCAATGCAGGGATCAGGAGCAGTGCAGCCCCTGCCAACCAGGGCCGAAATCGTAGGATGGGTAGAGCGCAGCGAAACCCATCCTCCAAACTGCCGTGATGCCGGGTTCCTGTCCGATGCCCTTGGCGTGGGATGGATGGGTTTCGCTGTCGCTCTACCCATCCTACGGTTGAGCTTGGGCTCATGCCGACGACTTGATCTGCTTGCGTCGCAGCAGGGTCGCAGCCGCCAGCACGACGGAGAGCAACAGCATCAGGCCGAAGCCCCAATAAGGGTAGGAATGGGTCCCGAACTGGGCGACCTTGCCGTCGCCGAAGACGGTCGGCATGAAGGGCTTCACCGTAAAGGCGCCCATCGCATTCATGTTGTGGCCGTACCACCAGAGCCAGGCGGAATAGTCCAGGATGAAGATCAGGGGCAGGGCAAGCGGTGCGATGATCAAGAGCCAATAGAGCGGACCTTGCGCGCGGCGCGCACCCCAGAGCAGCAGCAGCATGGCGCCGATGATCCCCCAGAAGACGACATGGGCGGCCGTGCTCATGATGCCCACCATGGGCCGGATCTCTTCGGGATTATTGAAATAGCGCCCCAGGCTCTTGCCGTAGTGCCAGGTGAGCAACTGATGGCCGCTGCCGGTCCACTCCAAGCGCTCGCCGGCGGGCTGTTTGGCCTGATCGCGTTCGAAGGCACCGCGCAGGCTTGCGGCAAGTGCGGCCTTGTCCGGCTCGCCGGCGATGTCGATGTCCGGAACACCCGAGTCGGCCTCCGGTTCCGCATCCCCCTCCAACGACGCCTTCATCTGGGCGATCAGTGCCTCTGCCGGTGACAGGCCCTTTTCAGCTTCGGGCGTTGCCGTCTCTTGATCGAGTGCGAACGCCAGGGCGCTCAGATAGCCTTGGCTGTTCAGCTTGAGCCCATCGGCCGTGTAGAAGGTCATCGTCATCCAGCCGACGATCAGCGCAAACCCCGCGCCCATGACCGCCAATCGGGTCTTGGAGCCGGGGATGGCGAATCCGACGATCATGACGCCGAGCATCGACAGCAGAAACGGCGCGAAGGCCCGCTCGACGACGCCGCCGGCCGAGATGGGATACATGCCGACGTAATGATTGATGGTGTCCATCTCGTGGACACAATTGAGCGCCTCGTCCTCGGTGATCTCCGACTTCTCGACCTTTTGGCAGCCGTTGAAGACGCCGTTCATGTGGAAATGGATGCGTACGCCGTCCGGAAAAGACTCGGGCGGATAGTTGGGAGCGGTCAAGGAGACCCACCAGATGGGAACGAAATAGATGGCGCCGAGCAGGATCAGTCCGATCAGGCTCAGACCGAAGATCAACGGCGTGCGCCGATCCGAAAAGGAGACACTCGATGTATTGCTCATGATGGATACGGCCATGCGCGTGTTTTGCGTGGAGGAGTGTTCAGCATCGGCCCGGCCGGCGACAGCTGAAGCGAGGAACGTCGAGCCGATACGCGACACCGTAACAGCGGTGTCACGCGATCGGAATCAGGCTGCGGATCTCGGGATCCGGAATGCGCCGCATCGCTAAGGCCGGTCGATCGCCGGATCCGAATCAGGATCCTGCTGGATTACTCGAAGTCCGGATTCTTCCAATCCGCCGAGTCGGCCAACTGCTCCTCGGGCACCGGTTGCCAAGAGGTGTAGCTGATGACCGCCTTCATGTCCTTGTCCGAGAAGTTCTTGATCTGCTCGACCATCTCCGGATTGGCATTGCGCCGCTTATGGTCACGGATCCATTCGAACTGGCGAACCATGTATTCGTAATGTTGGCCGTTGATGCGCGGATAGAATTTCTCCACGTCGCCCATCCCGATCTCGCCGTGGCATTTCACGCAGTTGTCCTTATAGAGCTGCTCGCCCAGCACATACTCCTCGGTTCCGGGTCCATACGGCCCTTTGCCCCACACCGGGTTCATCGGCAGGCTTTCGATATAGGCCACCACATCGGCCAGCGCCTGTGCGTCGCCGATCGACTGCGGGAGCGAGAAGGGATACATGGTCGGGTTGTCGCGGTTCTGGGCGCGGATGTCCGCCATCTGCTTGATCAGCACACCACGATGCTGGCCTGCCAATTGAGGGAAGGTCCCGTCAGGCGTGCCCCAGCCTTCGGGCAGATGGCAGGCAGCACACACCTCGTAAACATCCATGCCGTTCTCGATGTCGGGCTCGAGATGCAAGGCTTCGTCCTGCTCGCCTCCGCCTTTGTTCCAATCGACGGGCTCGGCGCGATGGACGCGGTCGGCGTCGCTCGTCTCCTCTGCCCAGAGTGTTCCGGTTGTTCCGACGGCTGCGGCTAGGATCGCGACTTGAAAAAGATGAAGTTGATTCATGATGTACTCCGAATCGAGCTCGAACGACTTCCACTTCGGCGCAAGGTGGCGTGAGTCGTTTCGATGTCTTGTGTGTTGAGATGAAACATGTTGGCACTGCGAGGAGACACGCGCTCCGGACAAACGATCGATGAGGCGAGTGACGCCGAGCGGCGAGCCTTTAGTTCAACGTGCCGAGCCAGTTCGCGATGGCTCGCATCTCGTCCTCGTTGACGAGGTGCATGACACCCTTCATCGCTGCGGTCATGCCGTTGCTGCGGGCGCCGCTTTTGATATCCACCATCTGATTGTAGGCGTAATCCGGGCTTTGTCCCGCGAGCTTCGGATAGATGGGCAGAATGGGTGTTTTGGCGTCCTTGCCGTGACAGGCTACACAGGTCTTGGTGACGTAGAGTTCAGCGCCGTCCATCGCGAGAACGGGCAGGGATGCCGTTGTCGCCGCGGCGATCGAGATCGAGATGAGAACGGACTTCAAGGCGTTCATCGTGGACTCTCCGGCGATTAGCCGATTGCGGATGTCGAGAGGCTGTCATGGACCGGGATCGGGATCCCGGTCAATGACGCTACTTCACTTGTTGACCGTCGCGCCCTCCTCGTCCAGGAGGTTCTTCGCCCGCAGGCCCAGGTCGGCGGCCTTTACCTGGTATTGCCACCACTGATTGGCCCAGAGCATGGCGTTCTGCCAATCGGCCTTGGCGGCGGCGTCTTCCGATTTCTTCTTGGACTCCTGAGCGAAGCCGAGCTGGTCGGTGGCGTCCTCGACGAGCGCGACCGCGGTCGGGAAATCCTGGAAGTTCCGAGCCGTGATATAGGCGACGACCTGGTCGATGACCGCTTGGGTCTCGAGGTTGGTCTTCACCTGGGTGTCGTAGTCGGCTTGCGAATACAGCGTCCCTTCGACCATCGCGACCTCGGTTGCCTGGTAGCCCTTCGGACGGACCAGCAGATAGCCCTGCATCTCCAGATGTAACGCGGAGCAGAACTCCGTGCAGTAGTAGGGGAAGACGCCTTCCTCGTCGGCGACGAAGCTGAACGACGCGGTCTTGCCGGGCTCGATCGAGAGGTTCACGTTTTGCCCGTAGAGCGCAAAGCCGTGCACCTGATCCTGGGCGCGCTCGAGGTTGGTGAGATGCAGATGGACTTGGTCGCCGACCTCCGCCTCGATGATCTCGGGGGTGATGTGCGAGCGAATGACGGTACCCATGACGCGCGTCGTGCATTTGCCGTCGGCATCGCAGGTCCGCTCGGTCGTCTCGCGGCCGGCGCGGGTCCGATTCGGGTGCTGTTCATCGGTCCGACTGTTCCAGCCGGATTTGTAGCGCACGGCGGGTTGCAGCTTTTCGGCACGAATGGCGGCGGCATAGTGGGGCTCGCCGAGCGGCAAGGGCATGTCGTAGATGAGCTGCATCTTGTCGCCGCTGATGTCGATCAGCTGATGGTTCTGCGGATGCAGCGGGCCGACGGGCTGATGACGATCGATCGAGAGCTTGTTCAGGGCCACAAGATACTTGCCCTGCGGGTTGACGGTGTCGCCCTCCATCGTCATGAGATGACCGATGTTGTAATGGATCGACAGCTTGTCGAGGACCTTGCCTTCGCAGTAGTCGTATTTCGCGACCTGCGAGTCCACGTACAGCGAGGTATAGGCGACGCAGGGTTTGGAGTCGAACTGGGTGTGCAGCGGGCCCAGCCCCAGATTGACCTGCGTATGGAGCGCGTCCTGCATCGGGATGATCGGCACGCCGTAGGGATCCTTGCCCTCGAAATTGCCATCCGCGATGGCCTTCATGATCTTCTCGACGCTGTAGACGGAGACATGGCTGTCGAGCTTGCCGGCGACGATGATGTATTTGCCGTCCGGCGTGACATCCACGCCGTGCGGACTCTTGGGCTCGGGCACCAGGTAGAGCAGGCCTTCGGCGATCGCCTGCTCCAACGGGATGAAGTACATCCCCTTTTCTTTTTTCACCTTGCCGGCCTTGACCAGCTCCTCGGCCTTCTTCCAGTTGGTGACATGCAGATAGTCGGTGTCTTTGGAGGAGCACCCGGCCTCGAAGGGCGGGCGTCCGCGCTCGATGCCGCCGACATAACGCTCGGTACAGAAGGAGTTGGTGAAGCCCCAACCGTAGCTGTCCTTCTTACCCGCGTCGGAGAGATCCTGACTGTAGGGACCGAGCTCGAGCGTGAAGGAATTTTCCGGATCGATGCGGCCTTTTTCCTTGTTGAAGCTCCAGTAGGTCAGGCCGCCGCGGTATTTGTCGTTGAACTCCTCGAGCGGCACGAAACCGTCCTCGAGCAGCGGGGCGGCGTATTGCGCCGCCTCCATGACGTATTCGGTGTTGGGCGTGACGAAGGCGCCGCCATGGGCGGATTTGAAGAAGGGGTTCACTACGATCTGCTTGGTTTCGAAGTCGTGCAGATCGATCACCGCGATACGCGGATTGGCCTTGTCGTTGATAAAGACGAATTTGGCATCGTAAGCGCCGTCGGTCTCGGACATCGCCGGGTGATGGGTGTCGCCGTAGACCAGATCCTTGCCGCGGACGCGACCCTGCTCCAGCACTGCCTTGGACTCGTCGTCGAAGCCGTAGCCCTGCCAGGGTTCGGGGGTGAAGACGCCGATATATTTCAGCAACCGCATCGAGGGGATGCCGTAGACGATGACCTGCCCGGACTGTCCGCCGGAGGCGAAGACCACGAACTCGTCGCGCCCGCCCGTGGGGACATAGGTCTTTGCCGCGGCGAGAAGATCCTTTTCGGTCAGGCCGCGTCGGTCCATGACGTCCTTCAGGGTGTCTTCGGACCAGGCGGCGCCTGCGGCCCCCAATCCGAGGACGACTCCCGTGGCCAGGGTCGTCAAACGTTGCGCTCTTTTATTCATGTGCCCTCCTCCGGTGCCATTGAACGAGATCTCGAACCGGTCTCTCGACCCGGCCAAACTAGCAAAAGGCACCGCCGAGAAACTTGATCTATGTTAAATCCTGCGGGTGGTGTGTGATATCACGCACTTTTGGCGGTGGCGGCATGACGTATGCGTGACAACTGGATTAGCTTGGCGGGGGCAGGCTTTTGGTCAGGCAAGAATAGTAGAAGATGCTAATATTCTTAGTGAGGCCATGCTCAATGAGGGGGTTTCGGAGATGTCAACGCGATACAGTCTGTCTGTTTCCTGTGTCGGCCTGCTCGTGCTGCTGGCCGGCTGCTCTATGGGCTCTCTGTTTATTCATGAGCAGCGCAGCCCGTACGACTTCGATACCACGGTGGCGAAGGTCGTGGAGAACGCACAAGCGCAAGGTTGGATCGTTCCACAAACTTTCGACTTTCAAAAATCGTTGATGGCCCATCATCAACGGGACCCCGGGCGGATGAAGGTCATTAAGCTCTGCTCGCCCGAGCTCGCGTCGCGGATGTTCGCCAATGACGACTCGAAGTTTGTATCGGTCATGGCGCCATGCTCCATCTCCGTGTATGAAAAGTCCGATGGTCAAACCTATCTCGCGTCGATGGATATGGCTCTGATGTCAAAGCTGATGGGTGGAGACGTCGGACCGGTGCTTGCGGAGATCGCGGCTGAAGACGCCGCGATCCTCGGCTTCGCTTCGGTCGATCGATGAGGCGTTGATGGATGCGCGGTCTCCCGAGGGGGAATGTTCTCGGTACGCGCATCCGTACCGTTCAGGCGGCGAGTGCACCTGGATGTCGCGGCTCGGGTCAGTCCGTCGACCCATCCTCCGCCTCTTTCGATGTTGTTCAGCAGGGTAAAGAGGTACCGGTAGTAATGCACCAGCCGATCCACCAGGACGATGGCGTCGACGGCCTCGGCGAGCTTGAGGTCCTGCTCGATGAGTGCGCGGATCGCCGATTCGGTCCCGTCGGAGAGCAGCTCGCGCACCCGCTGAATCCCCAGCGGATCGGCCGCGGTACCCTGCATGCGGGCCATCCAGGCGGCATTGGCGGCGAACCGCCGACGGATATCGAGCCACTCGGTCTCGGTCAGCTCTTGGTGCGGACCGAGCAGCGTGTTGACGACAAGGTCGCGAAACTCACGCAGTGCCGCCGACCACGCCGGATTGACGCCCTGGTCGAGCGGAAGCGCGCGGTGGCGAAGATCTTTCCGGTATCGGCGGTGTCCTCGGCCGTGATGACGTCCGCCTCGGGCTTGCCGAGGTTGGCGAGGATGTTCCGGGCCGAATCCAGGACGCGGCGCCCCTCGTCCGTCTCGGGGTTGATGGCCGAGAGCGGGAGCACGGCCTCGCCCTTGGCGAGATCGTCCGGGTTCTTCAGGGCGCGGCAGGTCCAATCGGCTGCCGCCAGGATCTCGGGCACACGGATGCGGCCGTCCTCGTCCGTGTCGAGCAGGGCGTGGGTGTGGGTGTCGAGCTCGAGTCCGGTAGTCGGGCAGCTCAACGCGGCCCAGAGCTTCTGATCCAGCTCGGCGAGATGACAGACGTCTGCGCCGGTCTCGATGCGGACTTGGTCGAAACCGCCGAGGCGATGAAAACGCCAGCGAAAGTCTTTGGTGCGATCGGATTTGGCCATTCGATGCTGCTCCTTCGAGTGTGTTGTCCCGTCGATAACTATCGACCGCAATCCGAGGGATGCCAATCCGGACGTCTTGGTCGGCGCCTCGAGCCCGAGCGATGAAGTGCGTCGTGTCGGGCGCTTGGATGTTTCGGCAAGGATCGGTCGTCTACCGCCTCTTCGAGGCTAGGCTTCGGGGTCAGTCCGAGCGGTAGGCGCTGTGTCCATCTCCGCCAGCCGTGCCGTCAGGATGTCGAGCAGACGTGGATGACCGCCCACCAGCGCGGACGGATGGACGCGAAAACCCGGGTGATCGCGCTCGACCGAATGACAGATCTCGGCGATATCGCCGCCCGGACCGGCATGTCGTCCGGGCGAGAGGAACAACATGGAGAGGATGAGCGGGGTCGAGACGTCCTGTGTAGCGAGTGCGCGAAGACGATCCTCCAAAAGTTCTCCGTTGAAGTCGTACTCCGCTCCGGTGCGCCGCTCCATCACGGCCTCGCCGAGCGCGACGGGAGGGTCGGAGTCGTCGGCGAGCCGTTGCGCCAACTGCCGGGCAAGCCAACGCCGAACCTCGGTGACGGCGGGGATGGGCGAGCCGTGGTCGACCAATAGGATCCGACGCGGTGCGATGCCTTGCTCGGAGGCGGTCTCGTGAATCCGCTCCAGAAGGATCTCGACCAAGTCGGGCTCACCCTCCGGCAAGGGGCAGAGTGCTCGCGCAATCCGGACCTCGAACGGGCCGAAATCCTCCTGCAGGGCTGCGACGCGCTCCGGGACATAGTCGCTGATGGCCCGGCTCGGGCCGAAGAAGAGCGGAAGGATCAAGAAATGCCGAGTGTCCTCGCTCAGGCGACGACGCAGAAATGTCTCGAAGGTGTCGGCGGGTTGCCCGTGCAGCTCGCTCGGCGGGATTCGGTCCGAGTGCAGCAGGGAGACGGGGTGGGCGCTCTCGCCGAGACGCTCGGCGAGACCGCTTGCGATCCGTCTCAGGCTCAGCGTGGAATCGGCTCTCTTGGAGCCGTTGTCGATCAGCAGGATATCGCGCACGTTGTCCTCATCTCCGATGGGATCCGGATCCCGGTTAGCCAGAGGTGGGGTAGTCGACCCTTTCACTCAATTGCACGGGTGCGGCCCGGGCCCTTGCTGACGAGCGCGTTTATGCCGCCAAGGATGCCGAGACTTGCTCCGCGCCGTATTGGAGCGACGTGCGAGGATCGATGAAGGCCGAGTGCGCCAGAGGCTTCGGTCAGGGCGCGCGCGTCGGTTCCTTCGGAAGTCGACCTTGAATGGTCACGCGTGCGAGTGTCAGATCGGCAAGGTTTTTGGCCTGCATCTTCTTCATGACGCTCGCGCGGTGAAACTCCGCGGTACGCACGCTGATGCCGAGCACGTCGGCGATCATCCTGTTGGTTTGTCCCGCGGTGAGTGCGTGAAAGACCTGCTGCTCGCGCGGCGTCAAGGCACGATAGCGCTGCAGCGTCGCGTCCGCGTCCGGTCCAAGCGCGGCGCCGGCATTGTACAGGGTGTTCTGTACCAGCTCGAGGAGCGCCTGAGCGTTCAACGGCTTGGTGATGAAATCCACGGCGCCCAGCTTCATGGCGCGCACCGCCATCTGGATATCCCCGTAGCCCGTAATCACGATCGTCGGGATCTCGATACCCGAATCGCGCAGCCGTTCTAGCAACGTCATCCCGCTGATTCCGGGCATTCGGACGTCTGCGAGCAGACATGCGGGTCCTGGCTCTTCGAGCACGCCGGATTGCAGAAGCTCTTCGGCATCGGCGAATGCGCTCGAGCGGATCGCGACCGACTCCAGCAGCGCGCAGACCGCATCGCGCAATGCGGGATCGTCGTCGACGATGTAGGCAATCGGCTCGCTGGTCATGCAGACCTCCTCAGGTTCGACACCTCCCTCGTTGATTCCGGACGTGGCCGGCACTGATGTCCGACATTCGGGACAGCGCGATTATACCGGGTCCGGAGCGGGCAGTGCGTCGCCCTTGCCCCGTCCGCCCGGGGGGGTGGAGTCGCCACCTGGACTTGGGTCGTCGATCGCCGGGTTTGCCGAGCTGCGCAGCGTCTCGCGAAGGCGCTCCATGATGGTGCCTGCAAGCCTGATCTGTTGGTCGATTCCGCTCAGCGCGTCGCGTAAGCGCGCCGTGTCGGCGCCGGATCCTGCGGCAAGGGCGCGTGCCGCCAAGGCGTAGCACCCGGCGGAGCTCAACGGCTGGGCCAAGTCGTGGAGAAGGGGTGCGGCGCGGGCCTCGATCGTTGCGGGATCCCGGTGCAGAGGATGCGGTGGCCGGTCGCGATCGCGCAGATCACGCAAGACCGCATCGAGGCTGTCGAATGAGATCGGCTTGACCAAGTGCCGATCGAAGCCGGCGTCGAGCGAGCGTTGTCGATCCCACTGCTCGCCGAATCCCGTCATCGCGATCAACGCGATTCGGCGATACTCGGGGCGAGCGCGGATCCGGCGGGCCACCTCCAGGCCGTTCATGCCGGGCATGCCGATGTCGAGGATAACGGCGTCCACGGGGTCCTGTTCCAATGCCGCCAAGGCCGAGGGTCCATCGTAGCTGACATGAATCTCGGCGCCTTTGAGCTCGAGTAGCATCGCCAGACTCTTCGCGGCGTCCCGGTTGTCGTCGACGACAAGGATGCGTGAGGTTTCTGCCGCAGTTGCCGAAGCGGCGACGACGCGATGCTCGGTCGGCGGAGCAGCGCCCTGTCGGGCGAGCAGGGGCAGAAACACCACCAACTCGCTACCCCGGCCCGGCCCGGCACTGCGTGCCTCGACACGACCGCCGTGCAGCTCGACGAGCTTATTCACCAGCGATAGACCGATCCCCAGTCCGCTCCGGCCAATCGACGGCTTCGGGTGTCCCTGGGAGAACATGTCGAAGATTCGGGGCAGAAGCTCGGCAGGGATGCCGGCCCCGGTATCCTGGACCGAGACCAAGACACCGCCGTCGACCGTTCTCGCCTCGACTTGGATTTCCTGCCCTGCATCCGAGTATTTCGCGGCGTTGTTCAACAGGTTACCGAAGATCTGCGACAGGCGGGTCGGGTCGCCCTCCAGCCAGAGCGGCTCTCCCGGAAGGTTGACCACGAGACGTTGGCTGGCCGCGTCGATCAGCGGCCTGACGGTTTCGACGGCGCTGTCGATGACGCTCGCCAGCTCGACCGCCTCCCTGCGCAGCTCGATCTTGCCGTGGGTGATGCGCGACACCTCGAGGAGGTCGTCGACCAGTCGGACGAGGTGGGCGAGCTGACGGTCCATCATCTCCCGAGCTTCGACGGCCGCCGGGGCGGCGACATCCTTCAAGCTGAGGATCTCGAGCGCGTTGCGGATGGGTGCAAGCGGGTTGCGCAGCTCATGGGCCAGAGTGGCGAGAAAGGCGTCCTTCCGACGGTCGCTCTCGCGTAGTTCATGGGCAGCCCTTGCCGCCTGTTCGCGGGCAGCAAAGGCTTGTGCCATCAGTTCGAGTGCCTCGGCGCGCGACGCGCTGAGGGCCTGCTGCTGTTCCTCGAGCTGGGCGACGAGCGCCCGATCGGCCTCCAGGCGGCTGAGATCGGTGCCGACCAGGCAGATGATCGCGCCTGCCGGGCGGTCGAGTCGGCTCGCCCAAAGATGCATCGGCACGGCCGCACCGTCGGCGGCCAGGAAGACCACCCGATCATCGGCAATGCCGTGCCTGGATGCCTCCAGCAGGTGTCGCAAGCGCTCGCTGTCGTGGGGGGCGGCAAGCTCCAGGATCGGGTGCCCCAAGAGTTGGGTGCGCCCCCGCTTCAGCAGCGCGGTCGCCCGGTCGTTGGCGTAGAGCAGGAGTCCATCCGGGGAAATCGCCAGGCCCGCCTCGTTCATGGTCTCGACCATGAGTCGATGGAGGTTCTCCGTCTCCATGAGAGAGAAGACGCGGTCGCCTTGAGTGCCGCTCACGATGACGGCATCGACCTCGCCTTCGCGAATGGCGCGCAAGGCGTCTTCCGCCTCCTCGAGACGGGTGCGCAGCTCGAGGTTTTCCGCCGTGAGCCGGTCGATGACGGCGTTCGGGGTCATCTCGCGACCCTCCCTCGGATGGGGCGCCATACGATCAGTCCAAGGAGTCAATCCGGATTTCAGCCAACCTCGTCCCTGGGCCGCAGATCAAGGCCCACCAGGACGCGATGCTCGTCGGCCATGTCGCCGATCAGGCGGCGCAGCGGCAGCGGAAGCTTCTTGATCAGGGTCGGGGCGGCCACGATCTGCTCGCTCTTGGCCAAGGTCGGGTGCTCGTAGATATCGATGACCTCCAGATCGTAGCGGCCTTGCAGATGTTTCTCGCAGACATCCTTGACCGAGCGGATCGCCGCGACGGAGCGGGGTGTGAGGCTCGCGACGTACAGTGTGAGGACGTGACCGCCGCTGGCCTTCGTCCGAGCGACGGCATCGCTCCCGGGTAACTGCGTGGGGATGGGCGCCGCGCCTGCGGAATCGGGCCCGGGGGACGGGAGACGTCTGGCGGTCATGGCGATCCTCTGCTCGAGGCGTTAAGGTTCTTCACCGGGGGCGCAGGTCGAGGCCGACCAACACACGCTCCGTATTCGAAAGGTCGCCGATGATCTTGCGCACCGGTTCGGGCAGCTTGCGCACCAGCGTGGGCACTGCCACGATCTGGTCGCCGCGGGCGAGTCGCGGGTTCTCGAGCAGATCGATGATCTCGATGTCGTAGCGTCCGGCGAGATGCGTCTCGCATAGGGCCTTGAGGTTCTCGAAGGCCCGAAGGGAGCGCGGACTCTGACCGGCGACGTAAAGGCGCAAGCACCAGCCTGCCGCATCCTCTTCCGAATCATACAGGGTTGTGTCGGTCTGATTCATCGTCGATTCCCTCTGCCTGCGTCAGTCCGCGCCCCTCGCGTGAGACATCGGGGCTGCATCGTGCGAGGCGACCGCGAGAAGTCGGGCCTCTTCGGCCTTGGCGATCGCTGCATCCTCATCGACCCCAGCGAGCTGTGCCTCCAGCGACTGAATTCTGGCCATGAGATCTCGGCGTTCCAGCTCCAAGACGCGTCGTGCTCGCTCATGGACCTTCCTCGCCGCAAGGTTGGACGCCTGATCACGCGTTTCCTGCGCGATTCGCGCCGCACCGGTGAGAGCCTCGCCGGACTCGGTATAGACATCGGCCAGATGGATGCCCTCGCTGTCCAGCACGAGCTCTCGAACCTGATTGGAATGGGCCATCCCGCGGCTTTTCAGCACGTAGAGTAGACGATTACGCTCGCCGACGGACTGCGCCATCTGCAGCAGCAGCCAGGTGTCGATCAGGGAGCTGACGCCCTCGTCGGTCTGTTCCAGCTGACTGGGTTCGGACCCCTGGGTCAAGCTGGTGAACAGCGCGGTGATCCCGGCACCTTTCAGGAAGTCGATGATCCGAGTGAGCATCGTCTTGACCTCCGCGGTATCCCCGACCGCGGCGAAGTTGGTGATCGGGTCGAGAATGACCGCGGCGGGACGGATTGACTCGACTAACCTGTGTAGGCTGACCAGATGATTCTCCAGTCCATACAGGGTCGGGCGTACGGCATGGCAGACCAACAGCCCCCGGTCGATGTGCGGCTGCAAGTCGAATCCGATCGAGGCCATGTTGCGCAGGATCTGGTCGGGCGACTCTTCCGAGGACCAAAAGAGACAGCGTTCGCCTCGGCGGCAGACGCCGTCGGCAAACGCCGTTGCGATGCTGCTCTTGCCCGCACCGGCGGTGCCCGAGACCAGGACACTGCTGCCCTTGTAATAGCCTTTGCCGCCCAGCATGGCGTCCAATCTCGGGATGCCGGTGGATACGCGCTCGCGCGAGACGCGGTGGCTCAGGTTGACCGAGCTGATCGGCAGGACACTGAAACCCGCTTCGTCGATCAGGATCGGGTATTCATTGGTCCCGTGGCGGGAGCCGCGATACTTTACGATGCGCAGACGGCGGGTGGCGACCTGGTTGGTCATGCGATGGTCCAGGAAGATGACGCAGTCGCTGACGTACTCCTCTAAGCCATGCCGCGTAAGGGTTTTCTCGCCCTGCTCGCCGGTGATCACCGCCGTCACACCCTGATCCTTCAGCCAGCGGAACAGACGCCGTAGCTCGGCACGCACGATTGCCTCGCTGGGCAGGGCGGCGAACAGTGCGTCGATCCCGTCCAGCGCCACGCGCCTTGCCCCGACCTCGGCGATCGCGCTGCCGAGCCGCACGAACAGACCCCCCAGATCATATTCGCCGGTTTCCTCGATCTCGCCGCGCTCGATCCGCACGCTGTCGAGCAGGATTCGATTCTGTTCCACCAGCGTACCCAGTGCGAATCCGAGTGATTCCACGTTGGCGATCAACTCTTCCTCGCTCTCCTCGAAGGCCATGAATACGCCCGGCTCGTCGAAATCGCGCGCGCCCCGGACGACGAACTCCATCGCCAGGAGTGTCTTGCCGCAACCCGCCGCGCCGCCGATCAGGGTCGGTCGCCCGCGCGGCAACCCTCCGCCGGTGATCTCGTCGAGACCACGGATCCCGGTCCGGCATTTCGCGATGCCGGTCCGTCCGTTCTCGTTTGGGAATTCAGTCTGCATGGATGTCGTCTGCTCCAACGGACGCGCCTTGTGCCTCGGGATCGCGGTCGCCGCGCCGGTTCGGCGTGGGTCGCGCCACTGCCCATCGTCGGCGAGCCGCCATGCGGCGCACCTGCGATTGCCTCCCATCTTAATCCAGTCCGCGATCCAAAGATCGCCGGACGTCAGGGGCGTGGAAAGGGCCCGGAAAAATAATGTAAAACATGCTTGACAACTCGCGGTGTCAAGCTAAGATGACACGTAAGATTACTAGGTTCAACAAGTATTATAGCTTGCTAAATAACGTGAGATAGCTTGCTGGTCCTAGGTAATCCTGCCCCGGATTACAGGGCAACGGGTTCTCGCGACGATGATCGCCGCGAGAGTAAAGAAGCAGCCGAACCTCAGGGGTTCGGCGATATTCACAGGTTGGAGGCCGATCCATGGCTGAACAGGCAAGCGTTTCCGGGTTAACCGAGCAACAGGCGAAGGAGTTTCACGAGCAGTTCAAGATCACCTATAGCGCGTTCGTCGGCATTGCGGCGCTCGTGCATTTGTTCGTGATCGCGGCCAATCCTTGGTTTTAGTTCCAGGTTCTGAGAGGAGAAATCCATGAACGTATTCGACTACAAGCCGCTTGAGAAGGACTATCGGATTTGGCTGGTGTTGAATCCGGCGGTGTGGTTGATGCCGATCCTATTCGCGGTGCTGGCAGTGGCATTGGTTGTCCATGCCTACGCCTGGTCGCTGGGCATCGGTTTCGATCCGGTCGAGGCGGCTGCCGAAGCGCCGGCCGCAGTCGAGGCAGCGCCGGCCGCGGCTGCTGAATAATCGAATTCTCGGTAGCGCCGCTGACCGAGCGGGTCACCGACGCGCCAAGATAAGACGGGTCTTTTCAATCATTCTTGCTGGAGATAAACGATGGCTGACCAATCCTTATCGGGTCTGACCGAGCAGCAAGCGAAGGAATTTCACGAGCAGTTCAAGATCACCTATACGGCATTTGTCGGTATCGCCGCGGTGGTGCATCTGTTCGTCCTCGCAGCCAATCCTTGGTTCTAATCCGTTTTTGACACGAAAAGGTGATTCTGATGAGTGAAATCAACAAACCCAAAAACCCCGAAGACGATTGGAAGGTCTGGTTGGTCGTCAATCCCGCCGTTTGGTTGATGCCGATTCTGTTCGCCGTGCTGATCGTTGCGCTGGTCGTGCACACCTATGTGATTTCTCTGGGATATGGCTTCTAGCCAAGCGACACGACGAGAGCAAATGGCATCGCGTCAACCCTCGTCGCGCTGATCGGATACCTTGACGGCATTAAATAGCCTGCAAGACATCGGGTATCCGAGGTTTCGACGGGGCAGGGATGCCCCGTCGCGAGGCGGTGACTGGCCTGGACCGCCGACGTCGAGCGTGCGCCCGGGGCGCACCTGTTCGTCGTCATCAAGCACTGATTCCAAGTCTCCCTTGAAACGACACTCTTTTTCAGAGGTGATGCCGCTTGCTGTGTTGCGGTGTTGCCATCGAAGCTAGCGATTTCGTTCGGACAACACCAGCCGAGCGGATTGGAGTGAGGGCACTGCCCTCACTCCTGTTTTATGCCCGGCGCGGGGATCGCTCGGACACCCCGCCACGTCACTGGTGGGAACCGCAGGGTGGACAGCGCCGTGCTGTCCGCCAGCGCCGACGTGGGGTCTGGTAGACTTTGCGCTCGCTTGTTCAGCCTCCCAGCCCGTCTTACGAACAACGCCGCGGCGACGTACCGCTGTTCGCGGCCCTTGCGTCTGCATCTGCAGGCTCTGCACCGGGCGTGATCCCGAGATGACCATCGGTGACCCGTCGGCGCAAAACCGCGGATCCGCGGCGACCCACCCCCGTGAACCTTGCAGATCGGCCGATGCGATTTCCGGAACCGACCTCACAGTTCCGCAATCGCTCGGCATCCGCCTCTGCTGATTGCCAGCACACTCTGGGACATGCCGCTGCGTATTCCACGCCCATTCGGCCACCCATTCCACGGGCATTCGGCCACTGATTCCACGCTGATTCGGCCACCCGTTCCACGGCGATCCGGCCACTGATTCCACGGCCATTCGGCCACCCCCGGGCAGGGGGCGACGC
>NZ_DATITZ010000111.1:0-9849 GCF_035467215.1 Thiocapsa sp.
TCGCCAAGACCAGCTGGACCCGCCCGATCGAGTGTAGACCCGGCATCCCGAGCAGGCGCAGATACTGGAGGTTGCCCTGACACCAGCGCAGGTCGCGTCGGACGAACTCGACCAGGGTGGGCGGGTTCTCCTCCCAGCTTCCGCGCTCGAGGGGCAGCACCCGTACCGCGTAGCCGGCGCGACGCATCAGCACGGCTTCGACCTGATCGTGGCTCAGGATCCAACCGCCGAGTGGCGGGCGCCCCGGCAGCGGGTCGAGTCGACAATATGCGCGAAAGGGCTCGACACGCAGGAGCGCATTGTGTCCCCAGTAGGGTCCGCTGTCGCCCTGCCACCAGGCACTGCCGAGCGAATAAGAGCGCATTCCCAGGCGCATCCCGAACTGAAAGATCCGTGCGAATGCGCTCGACGACGGCAACCCGACAACCAGGCTCTGCAGAATACCCAGACTTGGGTTGCGCTGCATGATGCCGACCATGCGCAGAATCGTCTCCGGGGCCATCAGGCTATCGGCATCCAAGACCAGAGCGAAATCGAAGTCGTCACCCCAGCGCGCCATGAAATCCTGGATGTTTCCCGCTTTGAATCCGGGGTTGTCCGGGCGGCGTCGATATCGGATGCTCACGTGTGGCGTCCAGCGCTCGCGCAAGCGCCGAACGCCGGCTTCTTCGGCCTCGATGCATTCCGACCAGGTCGAGTCGCTGAGAACGAAGATCTCGAATGCCTGTCCATATCCCGACTGCTGAAGGCCCTGGATCATCCGATCGAGATGACGCACGACCCGATCCGCATCCTCGTTGCGGATACAGCTGAGAAGTGCGGTCTTGGCGGTAACGGCGTTCGGTGGGTCGGCTTCGAGCGGACAGACGGCGGCGGCCGGGTCGCGGTGGCGACGCATCACAGCGAAGCCGATGACGGCGTTCCAAAATCCGATCACGGTCCAGGGCAAGGTCAACGCGAAGCACAGGGTCAGCACCGCATCGAGAAGGTCGAAGCCGCCGATCGACAGGGTGGCAACCATAAGGGCGATTGCGCAAGCGGTCGTGGCGACGATCAGGAAGAAGAACAGGGCGCGGCGGCGCGACATCACCGCCGCATCGGCTTCCACACCATCGGGTTCGGTGTCGAGCGTAGGCTTCGAGGCGCGATCCATCAGCATCCGATACTCCCTAACGAATGAGCGCCGCATCGGCGGGCCAGGGCGGCTGTAAAGTCGGTCTGACGGAATTCGGACCGCGACCGCGTGTCGGCTCGGAGAGCAAACCTCCTCGCCTGCCGGCTAGGTCGGTACGAAGACGAGGAAGTCAAGAAACGACCGATCGGCGTGCCCTTCGCGCTTCATCGCGTTATCCTTGACTCGAATTGACCAATCGCAATGTCCCGGGCTTGGCCGGGACCCCGGCAAAGAACACGACGCTATGAGCCAAATGCAACGACGGGGCTTGCCCCAAGCCTTCTCCCTTTCTATCAAGGCCCTGGGTGCCTGCGCGATGCTTCTGGCCCTCACGGGGTGCACCGAGCTGGCGCGCTTCATCGGCAAGGCCGATCCGAAGCCAGAAGAGCCGGTCGTCGCCGAGCAGCCGGCGCCCGCGCAGACGGAGGAGCGCGTCGAAGGCCCCGTCGAGAAGCCGAAACCCTCCAAGCTCTACGAGTGGAACGGCGACGGGCGCAAGGTCTCGCACATCGTCATCGATACGGATAAACAGCGGGCAAGCTTCTTCGTCGGCGAAGACGAGATCGGCTGGAGCACCGTCGCGAGCGGTCTGCCTAAGCACCCGACGCCGACCGGCAAATTCGCCGTCATGGAGAAGGTCGAGAACAAGCGCTCGAACCTCTACGGGAAGGTCGTCAAGAACGGCAAGGTCGTCCGGTCGAACGCCAAATCGGGCCGCGACCCGATCCCGGCCGGCGCGCGCTTCGAAGGCGCACACATGCCGTATTTCATGCGCCTCACCTACGACGGAATCGGCCTGCATGCCGGACCCATACCGCGTCCCGGTCAACCGGCTTCGCACGGCTGCATCCGCCTGCCGAGCACGCTCGCCCCGGTTCTGTTCAAGCACGTCTCGCATGGTACGCAGGTCACCATAGTCGGATCCGGACCGAGCTACGGCAACTACGTCGAGAAGCAGCGCGTTGCAGCCGCGCGCGCCAAACGCGAGGCCGAGCAGCGCCGTATCGCCCAGGCCAATGCAGCACAGGCGGCAGCGAGCAGCGCCGAGGCGACGCCTGCCGCTGCGAGCACAGCGCCGTCGACTGCCCGCCCGACCGCGGATTCGCGCCCGACACAGCAGGCGTCAGCGACCCCGGCCGCCGCGCCGTCGCCGGCCTCCGATGCGGGTGCGCCGACTGCCGGGTCGACCAGCGCGGCACCGGCATCCGCGCCGGAGACGTCGACCGCGACCGCCGAAGCGCGGGAGCCGAGCCCGACAACCGGCCCCACAGCGGCCGAGGTCCAACCGGCGACGTCGGTCACGACAACTCCGGCCACCCCTGCGCCGACCTCGGCAACGGAGTCACCCGAGCGTGCACCCCAAACCGCCGCGCAACCGGTTGCAGCGCCGGATCAAACAGGGGCCGAGGCCAGCCCGGCGACGCCGCCCGAAGCGAAGGCAACGGCAATTGCGGAGACGGCTCGACCGGCCGAGGTCGCCGCCCCGCCGGCACAATCGTCACCACCGACAGCGGCACCGCCTGCGACACCGGCCGCCCCGGCGGCGGCCGCGCAGTCGGATCCTGCGCCGGCCGCGCCGGCGGCCGCGGCACCGCAGAGTCCGCCCTCCAGCGGCAGCGCGGCGTCGCCGACTCCCGCGCCTGCAGCGCCCCCTGCCGCACCTGCGGCGCCGCCGACCCAAGCGCAGCAGGCACCCGACGCCGCGGCACCGGGGAGCGACGGTTGAGTCTCGCCTCGGACGAATTCGACCTCGATCCGACCCTCTGCCACCTAAATCATGCGGCCGTCGGACCTTGGCCGAGGCGCGCGACCGAGGCCGTCGCGCGATTCGCCGAGGACAACAGGCGGCTTGGGTCCCTGCATTATCCGCAGTGGCTGGCGACGGAGCGCCGGCTGCGCGAACGTCTGGCGCGTCTCGTCGGGGCCGATTCGGCGGCGGACATCGCGCTGGCGAAGAACACCTCCGAGGCGCTCTCGATCATCGCCTACGGCCTGACGTGGCAACATGGCGACGAGATCGTCGGCGTCGCGCAGGAGTTTCCGTCCAACCGGGTCGTGTGGGAGTCGTTGGCGCCTAGAGGGGTGACCTGGAAGGCGCTCGATCTGGACGGATCGACCGATCCCGAGGCCGACCTCTTCGCGCTCTGCACCCCGCGCACCCACATGATCGCGGTCAGTTGGGTGCAATACGCGCGCGGCCTGCGGCTGGACCTGGAGCGTATCGGCGCCTTTTGTCGGGCCAACGGCATTCTCTTCTGTGTCGACGCCATCCAGGGCCTGGGCGCCCTGCCCTTCGACCTCTCGCGCACCGAGGCGGACTTCGTCGTGGCCGACGGACACAAATGGATGTTGGGTCCGGAGGGCGTCGCCCTGCTCTACGTTCGCCCCTCGCTGCGGAACACGCTGACCCTGCACCAGTTCGGATGGCACATGCTCGAGCACTCGGGAGACTTCGACCGCCGGGACTGGCAGCCCGCCGAGGACGCGAGGCGCTTCGAGTGCGGCAGCCCGAACCTGCTCGGCGTCCATGCGCTCGAGGCCAGTCTTTCGCTCATCGAAGAGGTCGGCATCGAGCAGGTCCGGAGCCAGCTTCACGAGCGGACGGCGTATCTGATCGAGGCGATCGACCGGCATGGCTTGGAGCTCTTGTCGCCGCGCCCCACCGAGCGACGCGCGGGCATCGTCACCTTTCGGATTCCCGGGACACCGTCGGCCGAGCTCTACGCCGGCTTGATGAAGCGCCGCGTTCTCTGCGCCCAACGCGGCGGCGGGATTCGCTTCTCACCTCACTTCTACACACCTGTCGAGGTCATCGACTGCGGCCTCGGCGAGGTGCTCGCGATCGCGGCGGGTTAGGCCGCGGCTGCCTTCGGTTTGGTTTCTGCAGGGGGCAGGAACACCGTTCCCTTGCCGAAGCGGTTCACCGCCGTATCGCGTACCCACTCCGGGGCGTCGGCATAGAACCGGATGTAGGTAAACCCGCAGTCCCCGCGGGACACGGAGGCGACCCAACCCTCGAATTCGTCTTCTCTGCTCATCTCCTGCCCTCCAAACCCAATCACCCCCGCAAGGGACTGACCTCGACACTGCACTGGCCTCGACAACCTCACATTGGACAAGATCGCCGCTCCTTGCGTTTCACGCGTCTCCGTCAGCGACGTTTCATGAACAACATATAGTTCACGCCCATCCAGCGTGTGTAGCTGAAGACGCGATTGAATGGATTGACCCGGACTCCCGTCCGGTCCTCGACATCGAAGTCCTTGCCCAGCAGCGCCTCCACCTCCCGCGGCGGGACCAGCTTGCGGTAGTGATGCGTGCCTTTGGGGAGCCAGCGCAACACATACTCGGCACCGATGATAGCGACGATGAAGGCCGCGATCGTTCGATTGATCGAGGCAATGAACATCACCCCGTCCGGTCGCACCAAACGGCCGCAGTCGGCGAGAAACTCGGGCAGATGCTCGACATGCTCGATCACCTCCATGTTCAACACGGCATCGAACTGCTCTCCGCCGCGCACCAGATCCTCGGCCGTGCCCAAGCGATAATCGATCTTCAGGCCGCTCCACTCGGCGTGGAGCTGCGCCACGCGCACGTTTTTCTCGGTGATCTCCACACCCGTCACCGAGGCACCGAGCCTCGCCATGGACTCGCTGAGGATCCCGCCGCCGCAGCCGATGTCGAGCACCTTCAACCCTTCGAACGGGCGCTCGGCATCCGGATCCCGTCCGAACGACTCGGCGAGATGTCGGCGGATGTAGTCGACGCGAAAGGCGTTGAGACGATGCAAGGGCCAGAACGGACCCTCAGCATCCCACCAACGGTGTGCGAGTCGTTCGAAATAGGCGACCTCGTCCGGATCGATCGTGGGCGCGCTCAGATGCACGACGCTCATGTTCCCGCTCCTTGTGATAACTGATATAGGGGCGAGATCGTGGTGAACCTGCGGGATTCCAACGGCAAGGATCAGCTGCCGGAGCGGACGGCCCGTCGTCGTTGCGGAGGAATCAGGCGGACGGCGCGGCGAGATAGGTCTCGGACTGCATCTCGGTGAGCCGGCTGAGCAGCCGTTCGTGGGCGAAATCGATCAATCCGCCTGCGTAGAGACGATCGATAGGGGCGGCCGTGGAGAGGATGAGCTTGACACGCTGGTCGTAAAACTCGTCGACCAGATGCAGGAAACGACGCGCCGCTGCCTCGTGCTTTGGCCCCAGGACGGGCACACCGGACAGCAGCACGGTGTGAAACTCGCGGGCGATCTCGATGTAGTCCGCCGCGGATCGGGCACCGCCGCAGAGTGCGTCGAAATCGAACCAGATCACATCCGCGCTCTGGCGACGCACCGGAAAGGTCCGTCCGTTGACCGAGAAGGCATCGGATCCACCCTGGTGTCCGCCGGTGAGGCGATCGAAATAGTCCGCCAGACCGCGCTCGGTCTCTTCCCAACCATTCTCTTCGACGCCGAAGAAGACGCCGGTCCTGGTCAGTGCGCGCAATCGGTAGTCGTTGCCTCCGTCGAGCTCGAACACGCGGGTGTGGCGCTTGAGCAGATCGATGGCGGGAAGGAAGTTCCCGCGCTGCAGGCCATTGCGATAGAGATCGTCGGGGCGGGTGTTGGCGGTGGTGACCAGCGTGAGACCGCGCGCGAAGAGCGCATTCAGGAGACCGTGGAGCAGCATGGCGTCGGTGATGTCGGTCACCAGGAACTCGTCGAGACAGAGGACGCGGACCTCCTCGCACAGACCTTGAGCAATCACCTCGAGTGGATCGGGCTGTTTCGGCAGGCGCGACATCCGGTCATGCACGTCGCGCATGAAATGATGAAAATGGATGCGGCGCTTGCCCGGCAGGTCGAGATCCTGAACGAACCAATCCATCAGGTAGGTCTTGCCGCGGCCGACCCCGCCCCAGAGATAGAGGCCCGGGACCGGGGTCACCGGGCCGCCGCGCCGGCCCGCCAGACGACCGATCAGCCCGCGTCCGAGAAAGCCTCGATCGGCTTGACGTGGCGGCGTGTGCAGAAGGGTTTCGTGCAGCGCCAGAAGCAGCTCGCTTGCCTCGCGCTGTGCGGCATCGAGCGGTTTGAAATCCGCCATGGATCAGATCTTCGACAGCCAGTCGCCGATACGCCGGGCCCCTTCGTCGAGATCCTCGATCTCGCGGGTGTAGGCGAAACGGACATGACGTCCCGCGGCGTGTCGGCCGAAGTCGTGACCGGGCGTCAGGGCAACACCGGCCTCTTCCAGCATCCGGCCGGTGAAGGTCATGGAGTCGATCTCCAGGCCCTCGGGCAAGCGGGCGTACAGGTAGAAGGCACCGCTCGGCTGCACCGGGATCCCGAACCCGAGATCGCGCAGCGCGGGCAGCAGACGGTCGCGTCGCCCCTGAAAGGCCAGACGGCGCGACTCCAGGATCTCGATGGTCGCCGGATCGAAGGCCGCCAGCGCGGCGCGCTGTGCGGGTGTGTTCGCGGCGATGAAGAGGTTCTGCGCCATCCGCTCCATGACCTCGACCGCATCCTGCGGACCGGCGAGCCAACCGAGCCGCCAGCCGGTCATTCCGAAGTATTTCGAGAAGCTGTTGATCACGTAGAGATCGGTCGAGCCGAGCGAAAGCGCGGTACGATCCGGGACATCGTAGGTCAGGCCCTGGTAGATCTCGTCGACGACGAGCGCCGCACCGCGGTCTCGGCAAAGCGCATGAAGATCAGTCAGAACCTCGGGCGCGATCGACGAGCCGGTCGGATTGGACGGGGAGGCGACAACGATCGCTCGCACGCCCGGCAACCAAGCAGCCTCGGCCAGCGCGGCCGTCAACTGATAATCGGTGTCCGAGCCCACGGGGACGGCGATCGGCTCGACCCCCATGAGCTGCAGGACCTCTCGGTAGCATGGATAGGACGGGTCGCAGATGAGTACGCCGTCGCCTGGGTCCAACAGGGCCAGAAAGACGAGCTGAAGGGCACCCGAGGCACCCGGCGTGACCAGGATCCGCTCGGGTGCGACCGGGTTTTCGTACCGATCGGCGTAATAGTCGGCAATCGCCCGGCGCAGCGCGGGAAGCCCGCCGGCCGAGGTGTAGCGGGTATGGCCGTCGGCCAAGGCGCGTCGGCCTGCCTCCAGGATCGGACCGGGTGTCGGGAAATCCGGCTCGCCGACCTCCATGTGCACGATGGAGCGTCCGAGCGACTCCAGCTCGCCGGCCCGCGCGAGCAGGCGCATGACGTGGAAGGGCTCGACCCGACGGGCCTTGCCGGACAAGCGGCTGACGGCTGTGGTCGGTGTCACGCGGCTGGACTCAGACCCTACCGAAGGCGGCTCGATGCAGCCGATCGAGCGTCTCGAGGTCCACCATCCGGCTGTCGCCCAAGTCACCGATCAAGGCGCGTGATGCTCGATCGGGCTCGCCCAGGTGATCAACCACCAGCGGGGCGTCGCTTAGATCTTGTGCAGCCGTGTAGTCGTTCACCGTCACCAACAGAGCGCGTAAACCGGCACCCAGCGCGGAGCGGACACCGTTGTCCGAGTCCTCCACCGCCACGCAATCGGCCGCGTCGAGCCCGAGCTCCGAGAGCGCCAGCAGAAAGATATCGGGCGCAGGCTTCTTTGCGGGCACGATATCGCCGGCGGCGATCACCTCGAACCAATCGCGCAGGCCCGGCTCGCCGGCGTTGTCGAGCAGCACGCTCACGTTCTCGGGTGTGGTCGTGGTCGCGATCGCCAGACGCACGCCGGCCTCGCGGGCCTCGCGCAACAGGCGCAGCACACCCGGCCGCAGCGGGATGGCGCCGCCTTCCAGCAGCGAGACATAGTGGCGGGTTTTGGCGCGATGCAGACCGGCAATCACCTGGGCCGCGTCGAGCGACGGATCCAGACTGATCCCCTCCTCCGCGATGTAGGTCGCGATCCGCTCCTTGCCGCCCGTCACCCGCAGCAGCTGGCCGTAGCGCTCCACGTCCCAGACCCAGTGCAAACCGGCCTCGTCGAAGGCTGCATTGAAGGCCGGGCGGTGTCCGTCTCGCTCGGTGTCGGCGAGTGTGCCGTCGACGTCGAAGATGAGTGCCTTGAAGCCAAGCATCGTCAGCCCTCCGCGGGCATCATGAAAAAGGCCGCCAACGCGGCGGCCTTGTCGTAAATCCACGAGGATCGCGGATCAATCCTTCATACGGTACTCGTCGTGACACGCCTTGCAGGTTTCTCCGAGCTTACCGAAGGCGTTGGAGACCTCGACCTGGTCGCCGGTAGCAGCAACCTTGGAAAGATTGTCGGCGGCCGCGATGAAGTTCTTGGCGATGGTACCGACGTTTTCCATATTCTCGAAGAATTCCGGCTTGACCCGCGTCTTGACGTTGCCGACGTCCTTCTCGGTTCCCGGACCGTAGAGGGCGCCCATCCCGGAATTGGCGATGCCCGCGATCGCGTTCGCAGCCGCGGCGACCTGCGCCGAGTCGTAGTCGCCTTCCAGATTCGACTTGATCTTGCCCATGTTCCAGCTCATGAAGCTGTAACCGGCTTGCCGGAACTGGATCTGCTCCTCGGGCTTGAGGTCTGCGAGTGCCGTGCTGGCGAAGCCCAGGGCGGCGACCCCGAGGACGGTGCTGGCTAGGATTCGGTTCATTCGACAGTCTCCATGTTGGTTTGATTTCCCCGCCCGGTGCAACGTTGGGGAGCTCGGGGGCAAATTCCAGTGCCCGCCTCTCGACCGACGCTGCTCTCCGAGCATGAAAGGCTTCACGATGATACCCCATGCTCGCCGACTTGCCACCCCGGGCGAACCAGCCGGACGCTTCGCGCGCGTGATGAAACCCGATGCGATCGGTGGCAAGATCCACATCGGTTTTCGACCTGTTTCGATCGGCGACGCAGGCAGGCATCCGACGCAGCAATCCGTTCTCTCTATCAATGGGGCCCCATGAGCGCTCAACTCACCCGATCGTTGGCGACACTTCTCGGCGAGGTCGATCGGCCCGGCGACTTCCACGCGACCGGCACCATCGACATGCATCCGCCGCGCATCCAGGTCGAGGGCGTCGGCGCCCTGTCGCTCCCGCTCTTGGCCACGCAGGCGGAGGCCCTGATCGCCCAAGCGGATCAGGCCCCCTACGGCCGCGGCACCGAGACCCTGGTCGACACCGGCGTGCGCCGAACCTGGCAGATCGACGGCGCGCGGGTGCACATCTCGGGCAAGGCGTGGGCGCAGGATCTGGAGACCATGGTCGCCCGGGCAACGGCCGGACTCGGGGTGCACGGAGCGGTCTCGGCCGAGCTCTACAAGCTGCTGGTCTACGACACCGGCAGCTTCTTTGTCAGCCACCGCGACAGCGAGAAGGCGTCCGGCATGTTCGCCACGCTGGTGGTCGTCCTGCCTTCGGAGCACCGCGGCGGCGAGTTGCTGGTGCGTCATCGGGGTCGCGAGGTGCGCCTGGATCTGCGTCGGGACGAGCCCTCCGAGGTCGCCTTCGCGGCCTTCTATGCGGACTGTCTCCACGAGGTCTTGCCCGTCGTCTCGGGGTATCGACTGGCGCTCATCTACAACCTCATCCGCACCGGAGAGGATCAGCCGCTCGGACCGCCGGACTATGATCGCGAGCACCAATGGGCGGTCAAGCTGCTGCAGGCCTGGGGCACGCCCGCAGCCGGCGAGTCGGACGCGCCGACCCTCACAAAACTCAT
>NZ_DATITZ010000112.1:0-4161 GCF_035467215.1 Thiocapsa sp.
CGCTGTGCAGGCTGAATGAGCGAGACGGGTCATCAGATGACGACCTAGGTCATCGACGGCGGACGCGTGCATCGCGCATCGGTGTCCGCCGCCCGCCTCGCCCGGTGACCCCGGGTGCTGCCGAACGACAAACCGCCCGCTCACGGGCGGTTTTTATTTTCATCTATTTCAGTATTTTATAATCAAGAGGCGCTGCACAGCACGCGATCTGCGGTAGCGGCTGATCGGCGAGTCCAGCCTAGCGTCGTACGCGATCGAACATTGGCACGCCCACTGCTGATAGGACAGCGAAGGCAGAAACCACGAGTCGACAGGAGCCCAAGGGACTCAGCAGGGACCAGGACGGAACCGAGCAGGGAGCACGCAGGGAGCATCGGCACGTCGCTCGATCAATGGACCGAGCGACGTGCCCCCGACCAACGACCGAAGGAGACATCCGAAACGCACTCGCCGGCGACCCTAAAGGTAGAGCCTCGGAATCGCCGAAGGACGCACACAAGGTGACCGATCGGGCAGGTGGTCCGAACCCACGCCCGAACGACAGAGTTCAGCCAAGCAAGCACTCGGGGTCGGGTCCCCTCCTCCGCCCGTCTCCGAACTTAGGCCATCGTGTTTCGCCGAGGCGAGCACGGTGGCCTTTTTCTTTTGATTCATTACTTTGCGAGATCACTGCCGGCGACGGTCCGACGCCGGAAACCGTCACCTGATGAAAGGCTTGGTCAGAGTCGTTCCCCATGACAGGGCGCCCGCCCCGGACCAACCCTGATGGTGTCATCTGGCACGGAATGTCGGCAGTTTCGGGAATGCGATCCCGCCCCTCGAACGTTCGGGCTCGTGAGCAGGGAGGCCAAGGCGGTGACCGCCGAGGACGCACAGCTCCACGCGCACGGGTCCGGCGTAGGCCACTGCAGCCGACGGTTGCCGTGGCCGCCTTTCAAACGATCCGGCCTAGGCGGCAGGACAGGGTTTCAGTCGGAGGACTTGCCCCCGGTAAGTTTCTGCCAGACGATCAATCCCACCAAAACGGCGACGGCCAGCACCGACATCATGAGCGCCGCGTCATCGAGAAATGCGACCACGATACCGCTGACGATCAGAAACACCCCGACGACGGACATCCGCGGATTGCCGTGAATCCCCGACAGGAACGCCGTCAGTCCGAGGAGGAAGATGATCTGCAATCCGGTCAGCTCGGCATTCAGGACATCCTTGAGCTGCGGGAGATAGAGAATCCAAACCAGGACAAACAGGGCCCCCCAGTGCAGGATCGTCTTGATCACGAATCCCGTTCTAGCCTTGCCGTCGTCGCCCACGCCGCTCCAGCCGATCGCCAATGCGACGAGGCCGAAGACCGGAATCAGGATTTGCCAGTAGAGGAGCGCGAACTCCAACCGCATGTCGGTAAAGGCAACACCCGCGATGACGGCGATAAAGAGAAGCACATAAGGCCATTGCTCCAGCATCAGACGAACAAGGCCGCTGCGCTGGCCTGCATCGGGTTGGGTCAGACTGGGTTGGTTTGCATTCGACACGTTTGAGTCTCCTAATGGTTGTCCTTCACTCGAGTCGCGGTTTGCATTGTACGAGTGCGACCCGCCTGCCGGCTGACCACGCCCGCGATGTGGGTTCCCGTACGGGACCCATGGTAGTACGTCCGCGGTCCGGCGTCAGGCGAAGACTGTCCGTTCGACCTTGAGTGGAGGACTCGCCGAACGGTATCCTCCCCGGCGTTTTTGCCCATTTGCAGTCGCCGCTGTACCGGCTCCGCCCGGCACGGCGACATCGAGAGTCCCATGACGCCAGTCGATACAAGCAACACAGGGGGATGGAAGACGACGGCGCGCGAGCTCTCCAATCCGAGAGTGCTCTCGATGCTCTTTCTCGGCTTCTCGGCAGGGATCCCGCTCTTGCTGATCTTCTCCTCGCTCTCGCTGTGGCTGCGCGAGGCCGGCATCGAGCGCCAAGCGGTGACCTTTTTCAGCTGGGCGGCCCTGGGCTATTCGTTCAAGTTCATCTGGGCGCCCTTGATCGACAAGCTGCCGCTGCCTGTCCTGACCCGTCGATTCGGACGCCGACGCGCCTGGTTACTGGTCTCGCAGCTCGCAATCATCTCCGCCATCGTCGGCATGGCGCTGGTGGATCCGGCGACCGGCACCGGCCATGTGACGCGCATGGCGATCGCAGCCGTGCTGCTCGGCTTCTCGGCGGCAACCCAAGATATCGTGATCGACGCCTACCGGATCGAATCCGCCGCGCCGCGCTTGCAGGGACTCATGTCCTCGACCTATATCGCCGGCTACCGGATCGGCATGGTCGTCGCCGGTGCCGGTGCGCTCTATCTGGCTGCGCTCTTCGGATCGGAGGCAGGCGACTACAGCTTCAGGGCCTGGCAGCTCACCTATCTCGTCATGGCCTCCACCATGCTGATCGGGGTGGTGACGACGCTGTTGATCTCCGAGCCCGAGACTCGGCGCCCCGACGCCCATGTCTACGGGGCTTCCGACTATCTGCGACTGGTCGGCGTCTTCCTCGTGGCCGCGGCTGCCTTTTCCGGCGGGTTCTTCGTCTCGGGCGGGGCCTTCGCCGGGCTCAAGGCGTGGGCGGGCGGCGGGCCGATCACCGGCTTCCTCCTGGAGACCCTGCATTTTGCCGTTGCCGTGTCCGCGGCGGTCGCTGTCGGGTGGCTGTTGGTCGCCGCCGGGGCCGTAAACGCCGTGATGGCGCGCGAGACCTGGATCGAGCCGGCTCTGGATTTCTTCCGCCGCTACGGTCTCAAAACTGCCCTACTCCTGCTGGCCCTGATCGGACTCTATAGAATCTCGGACATCGTGCTCGGCGTCATTTCCAATGTCTTCTATCAAGACATCGGTTTTTCCAAGCCGCAGATCGCGACCGCGGTCAAGACCTTCGGGGTCATTGTCAGCATCCTCGGCGGGTTCCTCGGCGGGCTCATGGCGACCCGCTACGGGGTGATGCGGATCCTCATGCTGGGAGCCATCCTGTCCGCGGCGACCAACCTCATCTTCGTCGTCTTGGCGCTCGCCGGGCCCGACCTCACCTGGCTCTACATCGCGGTCGCAGCGGACAACCTGGCGGCCGGACTCGCCAGCGCGGCCTTCGTCGCCTTCCTGTCGAGCCTGACCAGTGTCTCCTTCACCGCCGTGCAATACGCCATCTTCAGCTCGCTCATGACGCTGCTGCCCAAGGTTCTGGGCGGCTATTCCGGCTCGATCGTGGACGGGATCGGTTATCCCGGATTCTTCGTCTTCACGACCTTGATCGGCGTCCCGGTCATCCTCCTGGTTTGGCTGGCCGGCCGCAGCTTGGCGATCGACGATCGGGCAAGAGAGGCCGCCGCCGCGGCGGTTGCCTGAACCGGGGGCGTCTTTGCACGACCGCAGCGGCTCGGACCACAAGGCCCGCACGATCCGGCTATAGGGCACCGAAAGCCAGCGGATTGGGGAATCCAAGGGCCAAGTGACCCGCACTCGCCCCCGGGAATGTGGTGTCGAGACGATTGCGACCTCATATAGAGCGCTTAGACGATAGCTGTCCGTCAACGGGAGCCCGCGCATATCATGGTTTTTTTGCACCGGATCTTGCCTCTGCTCATCGCGGCCGCCTTCATCGTCGGCTGCGCTCAATCCCCGACCAGACCGGCGCCCGAGCGCCTGCCGAGCAACGTGTCCGAGAGCGCCGACGACGCGCGCGCATCCGACCGGGAAACCGATCGGGCCGACGGCGAGGCGAGCGCCGAGCCTGTTGACGAAACGACCGCGGTACAGGCGAAGCGGGCCTTGACGATCCAGATCGCCAGCCAGTCGTTCGTCTACACGGAGGGCGATCAAGTCGTCCGCACCGGCCCCATCTCCTCCGGTCGCGAGGGTCACCGCACGCCACGCGGCGCCTTCTCGGTGCTTAGTAAAGACAAGGACAAGGTGTCGTCCCGGTATACGAACCAGCTCGGCTGGCAGGCCTGGATGCCCTACTCCATCCAGTTCTACGGCCACTATTTTCTGCACGAGGGCTGGCTTCCGGGCTATCCGGATTCAGCCGGCTGCGTGCGTGTCGGCGAGAAGGATGCACGCTTCCTGTTCGGGCGCATGAAGGTCGGGGATCTCGTGAGCGTCGTCGACTAAGGCACCGAGATCCATCGGAGCC
>NZ_DATITZ010000113.1:0-4207 GCF_035467215.1 Thiocapsa sp.
CGTTTGTCTCGGGGTGGCTCCAAGAAGAACCCTTTTTATCAGATCGTTGTCGCCGACATCCGCGCCAAGCGTGATGGGCGCTACATCGAGCGCCTCGGCTTCTTCAACCCGCTCGCCAAGGGCGGCGAGGTCGAGCTGCGCGTCGACCGTCAGCGTGCGCAGTCTTGGGTCGAGCGCGGCGCCCAGCCGACCGACCGCGTCAAGCAGCTTCTGAAGCAGGCCGCTCGCGAAGAGTCGGCAACCGCAGTCGCGTCCTAGTCCGAACGATCGCACCACGCGAAGCCGACTCGAACCCCCCCGATCGTGGCCGGACAACCGGATTCGACGCGTATCGTCGTCGGGCACATCGCCGGTGTGTACGGGGTGCGCGGCTGGTTGAAGGTGATGTCGGAGACGGAGCCTCCGGAGGGCATCCTGAGCTACTCTCCCTGGCTGCTCGGCGCAGACGCGACGGCCTGGACAGTGAGCGAAGGAAAGCGGCATGGCAAGGGTATCGTCGTCAGCCTTCGCGGCTGTGACGACCGCGACCGAGCGGCCGCGCTTGTCGGGCAGGATATCTCCGTCGGTCGTGATCAGCTGCCGCCGGCCTCGCAGGATGAGTTTTACTGGGTCGATCTGGAAGGACTCTCGGTCGAGACGACCGAGGGCGTCGCGCTCGGCTCGATCGATCATCTCTTCGCGACCGGGGCAAACGATGTCATCGTCGTCAAGGGTGATCGCGAGCGTCTATTGCCTTTTGTTTGGGGCGACGTGGTCAAGAATGTCGATTTCGAGCAGCGCCGAATGTTGGTGGATTGGGATCCGTCGTTCTAGCGCGTCGGCGTCGACATCGTCGGCCGTGGGTCATGTTTGAGATACTCCGATGTGATCGGCGCTGCTGTCCGTGATGCGCTTCGATGTCGTCACCCTGTTCCCGGAGCTGTTCGGGGTTCTGGTCGACCAAGGCGTGACGGGGCGAGCCCTGGTCCGCGGTGTGGCCGAGCTGCACCTTTGGAACCCGCGTGACTTCACGCACGATCGGCATCGCACCGTCGACGACCGACCCTACGGTGGCGGCCCGGGGATGTTGATGAAGGTGGAGCCGCTGCGCGATGCCATCGCTGCCGCACGCGCGCAGGTGCCCGAGAGCCGGGTCGCCTACCTCTCGCCGCAGGGCAGGGTATTGGATCAGGCGGCAATGGTCGAGCTGTCGCGCCGATCCGGCTGGATCCTGGTCGCCGGGCGTTACGAAGGCGTCGACGAGCGTTTGATCGAGGGCCATATCGACGATGAATGGTCGATCGGCGACTACGTCCTGAGCGGCGGAGAGCTGGCGGCCATGGTGGTGATGGACGCGGTCATCCGACTGCTTCCCGGTGCGCTCGGGCATGCCGACTCGGCCGCCCAGGATTCGCATACCGACGGGTTGCTGGATTGCCCGCATTACACCCGACCGCCCGAGATCGACGGGCGCCGGGTGCCTGAAGTCTTGATCGGCGGCGATCACGCCGCGATCGCGCGCTGGAGGTTGCAGCAGGCCCTCGGGCGAACCTACCGGCGTCGCCCCGATCTCTTGGAGCGGCGCGGTTTGAATCCGCACGAGCAGGCGCTGCTCGATGAATTTGTCCGGTCGCATCACGACGATGAGGCCGGTTGAGAACAGGAGCCGAAGGAAACCATGAGCAACATCATTCTCCAGCTCGAAGCCGAGCAAATGAAGGCCGAAGTCCCCGAGTTCTCCCCGGGCGACACCGTCGTCGTCCAGGTCCGCGTCAAGGAAGGCGCCCGCGAGCGTCTGCAGGCCTTCGAGGGCGTGGTGATCGCGATCCGCAACCGCGGTCTGAACTCGGCCTTCACGGTTCGCAAGATGTCCCACGGCGAAGGGGTCGAGCGCGTCTTCCAGACGCACAGCCCGGTGATCGCCGGCATCGAGGTCAAGCGCAAGGGCGACGTGCGTCGCGCCAAGCTCTACTACCTTCGCGGCCGCACCGGCAAGAGTGCCCGTATCCGCGAGAAGATCTAAGGCGAGTGGCCGGTCGCCCCAACGCGCCGACCTTTCTCTGGCACGACTACGAGACCTGGGGCTCGGATCCGCGTCGCGACCGGCCGTGCCAGTTCGCCGCTGTGCGTACGGACGTCGATCTCAACGAGATCGGCGATCCGAGCATGTTCTTTTGCCGTCCCTCGACCGATCTACTCCCGCACCCGCAAGCCTGTCTCATCACCGGCATCACGCCCCGACTTGCCGAGCGCGAGGGGCTGGTCGAGGCCGAGTTCGCCGCCGCCGTCAACGCCGAGCTGAGCGTCCCCGGAACCTGCGGGGTCGGATACAACAGCATGCGCTTCGACGACGAGGTCACGCGCAACCTGCTCTATCGCAACCTGCTCGATCCCTACGCGCGCGAGTGGCGTAACGGCAATTCCCGCTGGGATCTTATCGACGCACTGAGGCTCGCCCATGCCCTGCGACCGGACGGGATCGAATGGCCGACGCGCGAGGACGGCACCGCCTCCTTCAAGCTCGAGCATCTCACCGCCGCCAACGGGATCGCCCACGGTCAGGCCCATGACGCGCTCGCCGACGTGCGCGCCACCATCGCCCTGGCGCGCCGCCTGCGGCACGCCCAGCCCAAGCTGTTCGACTATGCGCTGAGCTTGAGGAGCAAGACACGGGTGCGTGAGCTGCTCGATCGAGGCGTGCCGCTCCTGCATGTCTCGGCGCGCTATCCGGCTGCCCAAGGCTGCATCGCACCGATCCTGCCGCTTTGTGCCCATCCGCTCAACGGCAACGGGGTGGTCTGTATCGATCTGCGCGCGTCCCCGGACCTGTTGATCCATCTCTCCGCAGACGAGCTGCGGACCCGGCTCTTCACGCCTGCGAGCGAGCTTCCCGAGGGTGTCGAGCGGGTCCCGTTGAAGACGATTCACGTCAACCGCGCGCCGGTTCTGGCCCCGATGAAGACCCTCGAGCCCGAGGCGGCGGCGCGCTGGTCGATCGACCCGGATGCAGTCGCCGATCATGCGCGCCGGTTACGCGAGGCCGCTCCGGCGATCGAAGAGAAGGTCCGCGCGGTCCATGGCGCCCATGATGGAACGGTCGAGACCGACCCCGACCTCATGATCTATTCGGGCGGCTTCTTCTCGGACGCCGATCGCCGCGCCATGGACGCGATCCACGGGCTTGACCCCGCCGAGCTGAGCGACCATGCGCCGAGCTTTCGAGACCCGCGTCTCGGCGAGATGCTGTTGCGCTACCGCGCCCGGAATTGGCCCGAGACGCTCACACCCGAAGAGCGCGAGGACTGGGATCTGTTCCGCTTCGCCCGGCTCACCGATCCCGCCGCTGGCGGCAGTATCGTGATCGATCAATTCGAGCAGTCCCTGAGCGAGCTCGCCGAGCAATACGCCGATGATCCGGGCAAGCGTGCGATCCTCGAAGACCTCGCCGACTGGGCTGAACGCGTGCTCGACGCGGAGGCGTGAGGGACAGGCGACGACGTTGCGGAGGGAGCCCGCGACAGGGAGGGCCGGTGCAATACGCTTGGCCCGGAAGGGATGTGGGGCCGATTGTAGGGGCGACTTCAGTCGCCCTCTCTGATATGGAGACCGAGCGGGCCGTCCCTTCGGTTGACCCGCCGAGCGCGCCTATTTGCCGGTATTCAGCTTGAGCGGCAGATAGACGGGGCACCAGCGCAAGAGCCCGGTGGCCAGGGGTACCAGCCCGATGGCACCTAGCCAATTCTGGGCATAGACGCCCCAGCCGACGATGGCGACACCGGCGACGATACGGAGGGTGCGATCGAGTGTTCCGACATTTGGGGTCATAGGATGATCTCTGTTGTTGTGGCGACCGGCGCGTTCGGCCGATCCGGTGAGGGTGTCATACAAGCCTAATCGCAGCGCCCCGGCGATTCAGTGACTTTGTCACCAAGCGACGGATTGCGTCTGCTCAGCCATCCCGTGCGCGCAGCTCGAGCGCCGGAATGTCCAGCAGCTCGATGAGACCGCGCGTCGTGCGCAGCAGTCCCTGCGACTCCAGACCCTTCAGGACGCGGCTGATGACCTCGCGCGAAGACCCCAGTTCCACAGCTAGCGAGGCTTCGCCTCAGACCGACGAGTCATGGGGTGAGCTCCGGTATCGGGCGGCCCCGGTTGAGCGACGGAAGGCTAAACTTCCGTTGGTAGCCGCACGTAGCGGCGTGTGGCGCGTGGCCAAGATGCCAACCGG
>NZ_DATITZ010000114.1:0-1965 GCF_035467215.1 Thiocapsa sp.
GGATGACGGGGGTGGGGGTCATTTTGCTAGATTGCACGATATTGATAGTAAAGGTAACGATGAGCAGACCCATGACGACGCAGTACCCGATACATGTAAAGCTTGACAGCATGATCCACCCCGAGGAGCGGGACCGGGCGCTTCATCGAATGCTGGAGGAAGAGCGGCAGAGGATCGCCGCCGACCTGCATGATGGGATCGGGCAAACCCTCAGTGCCATGAAGCTAGCGGTCGGGAGGCTTAGGCAGCTTCGGGAAGGCCAGTTTACGGATGGCGAGGGCGTGATTTTCGATTCCCTGGCGGAGTGTCTCTCCGAAGCCATGAACGAGGTCCGCCGAATCTGTTTCGATCCACGCCCGGCACAGCTCAACGATCAGGGTGTCATCAACGCAATCGGCAGGGTTTGTCACGAGCTCTGCCACGGATTGAACCATCTCGACGTCAGCCTGACGGTTCGTGCCTATGAAAGCGATATTCCGCTACCGCTGAAAGTGGCCCTCTTCCGTATCCTGCAGGAGTCCTGCGGCAACGCCTGCAAGCACTCGCGGGCGTTGCATTTATCGATCCTGCTGGAGGCGGACGCGGAGGGTGTCCGGCTCACCGTTGCGGATGACGGCGTTGGCTTCACCGCCGGTTCGGTCTGCCCGTCTAAAAGTGGTTTCGGCCTCGGCAGTATGCGCCGGCGCGCGTCGATGACCGGCGGCAACCTCAGCGTCCATTCGCGACCCGGACAAGGGACTCGGGTCATCGCCGCCTGGCAGGTCGATGAGGGCGCTGATCCGCGACCGCCATCGGCCGCACCGATGCCTAATCAGAGGCACCACGTCGCCTCATAGCGTACATAGCCCGTCGCGCTTCGCGTCTCGCGATAAGCCGCGCCGGAGAGCACCGCGCGTTCCCAGGCCTCGGATATCCGCGGGTCGTCGATACAATCCCCGCTGGCGTTGACCGCGACGGCGAGACGAAGCCCCTGCCCTCGCTCCTGGTCCAGGGAGACGTGCAGGTCCCCGACGCTATTGCAGGCGACCAGTTGTTTCAGTGTCTGCTGGACGACGCGGAAGATGACGGCCCGTAAGGGCTCGGGCACATCTTGGTCGCGTACGGCAATCTGGGGGGCCGAGATCGGTAGGCCGACCCCCTGCTCGGCCTCGCGGCAAAGCTGACCTAAGGACGCGCTGAGACCAAAATCGTCGAGAGTCGATGGACGCAGATCCATCGCCAGGCTGCGCACGTCACGAATGGCGCCCTGCAGAAGCACGACGATCTCTTCATTCGGCGGACCCTTGTCCATGCACGGCTGCAGCGCAGCCGCTCGCGCGACCGCTTCGGTCTTGGTCTTGATCGCACTCAGTGTTTGCGCGATCTCCTCGTGCAGCTCCCAGGCAACACGGCGGCGATCGTCCTCCTCCGCCGCCATCATGCGCTCGGAGAAGGTTTGCAGGGTTTGGTTTCGCTGAAGGATCACTTCGCGCTGCCGGGTGATGATCCGCTCTGAACGCAGGACGACGTACACCAGCAGGGCGTACAGGACGATCATGATGCCCGTGATCGCGCCCAGCACCAGCAGCTCGTTGCGGGTCATGGCCCGGACGATGGGTGCGACGTCCGTGTAGAGCTCGAATACGCCGATTGGCTGTGGGTTGCCCGGCGCCCAGATCGGGACGTATGTCTCGATCAGCATATCCTCGCCGCGGAGCAGTTGGAGGGCGCGTCGCGCTCCTGCAGGGAGCAGCGCGCTTCGTATGTCACCGCCGAGAGCGGCCTGCAGTCGCGGATTCAGGCGCTCGCTCGTGCCGATCTCCCGTTCCTCGGCGGAATACCGCACGATCCCATCCCGATCGTGGATCTTCAATCGGTCCACGGGAGTATCCCTTAGCGACTGTCGTACCAGGCTGAAGAGCTCCTTGGGTGATCGATCGTGTGCCCTGTTTTCCAACGCGTCCTCGCCCGCCAGAAGGTAGTCTT
>NZ_DATITZ010000115.1:0-9247 GCF_035467215.1 Thiocapsa sp.
TCACGTGCCCTTGCGCTCCGATCCGATGTCATACTTAGTGTTATATCACAAAGTCATAGGGAATGACCTACGCCACGATCCAGGCGCTCGCGAGCGCAATGCCAGGATGATTGGCGGTGAATCTGGTCTATTGTCGGACGAACGTGGGTCAGCAAGGTCTGATGTTGTCGGCTCCTGCGGTCCGGATCCGACAATACTTGCAGGTCAGGCGTCGGAAGTTTGCAAGTCGTTAACGCTCGGCGCGAATGGATTGCTGCCCGGGCCAGAGCTGTCTTCGCCGAAAGCGCCCAGCGGCCGGTTCCCGGTCCGATCCAGACGTCGAAGCAGTCGGCGCTCGGTGGCCGTAATGGGTCCTGAGCACGCGCCCAGGCTCAGGTTTTGGGTGACCGCATTGCGTCCAATTCAGTCACTCAACGTGGAGGCTTGGGTGGCAGCAAACAGGATTGAGGAGTCACCACGCTGCGAACGACCCGTGACGGCTTCCCGGAACACAGCGATTACTCGTTTGGCTCGACTCGGTTGTCGGTCCGGGTCGGCAGCCGCCTTTTCTCGACATGGAACGGCTTGTCTGATTAAACGCGAATCAGCCTGATCGGAGGCACTCCGCGGTATCCGCTTCGGTGATACTTGATTCTCGCTGATGGTGGGGCGGCGTTGTCCAACGCCAACGTCTCGTAGTGGATCTGAAGCGGCATTCAAGCTTAACCTCGACAGTGCCGGGGCGCCGGCGCGCCGGGGCGGGCTTGCTTCTCCACGTGTTCCCCGCGTCTGCGGGGATGAACCGCTAGTGCGTAGGCACGAAGCGACAGTGTTCCCCGAGGGCAAGCAGCGCCAACCCGACCCCTCTCGCCGTCGATGTCCTTTCCTCGCCTCAGTGGCAGGTCGTCCGGCCTCCCATACCTCGGAGCTTTGAGCCATGTTTCTCGATCCTTTCCACACGGCCGAAGAGGTCACGCTGCGCATCTCCGCGCCGCAAGGCAGCGCCTTCGCCAAGGAGGTCGCGGGTGACTTCAATCCGATCCACGATGCAACGAATCCGCGCTTCTGTGCCCCCGGCGATCTCCTCTTTGCACTTGTCCTCGCCCGATGTGGTCTTGCGAGTCGGATGACCTTTCGCTTCACCGGAATGGTCGCAGCAGATGCCGCATTGAACGTCATTCAGAGCGGCGCCGGCGTCGTGGTCGAGACGACCGAAGGCAAGCCCTGTCTCGAGGTCGAGCGTTCGGGACAGGTGACCGGGGATCTGGTCATGATTGAATCGCTGGTGCGCCGCTACGTGGCCTTTTCGGGTCGGAATTTTCCGCACATCCTGGTGCCGCTCATGGAGCAGCAGGGTGTGATGATCAACCCGGATCGGCCCCTGGTGATCTATGACCGGATGTCGTTTGAGCTGGACCGATTGGACTGCCATGACCTGGACATTGCTCTGGAATCGACCGAGCTGGAGGTGAAGGGCAAGCGCGGCGAGGCCCGACTCGGATTCCGCCTGACGGCCGCCGGGGAGCCGGTCGGGCAGGGCGCGAAGACCCTGATCCTGAGTGGCTTGCGGGCCTACGAGCCCGAGGCGTTGCGGGGGTTGGTCGAGCGCTATGCCGGGTGGAAGGCCGCCTATCTGGCTGGCATCTGACCGCCTCATGGATGTTGGCTCGTGGGCTGCTCGGGCTGAGCTGGAAATGCCCCCCGCTCGTGGACGCCCGATCCCTCCCGTAGCCTCTCCCCCAACCGCGTTACCCTCCGCTGCGACTCCCGCCGCTTGACCGCCATCCGCAACGCCTTCGTCTCGGCAATGATCACCACCAGCTTGCGCCCACGCGTCACGGCCGTGTAGAGCAGATTACGCTCCAACAGCTGGTAGTGCTGCATCGCCAGCGGGATCACCACCACCGGGTACTCCGAGCCCTGGGACTTGTGGATGCTTGCGGCGTAGGCGAGCGCGAGCTCGTCGAGGTCCCCGAAGTCGTACTTCACCGCCCGGCCGTCGAAGGTCACGGTCAGCGTGCTCTGCTCCGGATCGATGGTCGCGATCCGCCCGATGTCTCCGTTGAAGACCTCCTTGTCGTAGTTGTTGACCCGCTGCAGCACCTTGTCGCCGGGCGCGTAGGTTGTGCCGAACTTCTGCACCCGCGGCTCGGCCGTCGGGTTGAGCAGGCGTTGCAGCTCGACATTGATCGCCTGCACACCGAGTCCGCCGCGGTTCATCGGCGCCAGTACCTGGATGTCCTCGACCGGATCGAAGCCGAAGCCGCGCGGAATGCGCGTGGTCACGCTGGCGTAGAGCTTGGCGGCGATGTCCTCGGGGTCGGTCGCCTCGATTAGATAGAAGTCGCTGGTCTCGCCCTTGGCCGGGGCAAGCGGGATCTCGCCTTGGTTGATTCGGTGGGCGTTGACGATGATCCGTGAGCTGAGCGCCTGGCGGAAGATCTCGGTCAGGCGCACCGTCGGCACTGCGCCCGAGCCAATCAGATCAGCCAGGACCGCGCCGGGGCCGACCGAGGGCAACTGATCGACGTCCCCGACGATCAGCAAGCCCGCATCGTCCGGGACCGCACGCAGGAGCTGGTTCATCAGCACGGTGTCCATCATCGACGCCTCGTCGATGACCAGGAGTTGGGTCTCCAGCGGATTCTCCGCATCGCGCTTGAAGCGGAAGGTCGTCGGATCGAACTCCAGCAGACGATGCACCGTCTTGGCCTCGATCCCGGTGGTCTCGGTCAGGCGCTTGGCGGCGCGCCCCGTCGGCGCAGCCAGGGCGACCGACAGGCGCTTGGCCTGCAGGATGCGCAGCAGGCTATTGACCAGGGTGGTCTTGCCCACGCCCGGACCGCCCGTGATGACGGTTACTTTGTTCGCGAGCATGGTCGCGACCGCTCCGCGCTGCGAGGGTGCGAGGGTCAGTCCGGTCTGCGCCTCGACCCACGGCAGGGCCTTTTCCGGATCGACCGTCCCCCAGGGCGGTGCCCCTTGCAGTAGACGCCGTATGTGCGACGCGCACCCGACTTCGGCGCGATGCAAGGGCGTCAGGAAGAGCAGCTCCCGATCCAGGATCAGATTCTCCGCCGTCTGCTCGCTCGCGATCGCCTCTTCGATGATCGCCGCAGGGATCTCCAGCAGCTTGATCGCCATGGCGACGAGTTTCTCGGGCGGGGCAGCGCAATGCCCCTGCTCGGACCAGACCTGCAGTGCATGGCGCACGCCGGCTTGGGCGCGGATCAGCGAATCCCGCGGGATGCCGAGGTTCTGCGCAATTAGATCGGCGGTCTTGAAGCCGATGCCCCAGATGTCGAGCGCCAAGCGATAGGGGTTCTCGGTGACCTTGAGGATGGCTTCGTCCCCGTAGGTCTTGTAGATCCGCACGGCTCGCGAAGTGCCGACCCCGTGGGATTGCAGGAAGACCATGATCTCGCGGATGACCTTCTGCTCGGCCCAGGCGCTGGACACCCGCTCGCGGCGCTTCGGGCCGATGCCCTCGAGCTCTTCGAGGCGCTCGGGCGTGTTCTCGATGACGTCGAACACGGCCTCGCCGAAGGCGCGTACCAGCTTGCGGGCGAAGTGCGGACCGATGCCCTTGACCATGCCGGAGCCGAGATACTTCTCGATACCTTCGAGCGTGGTCGGGGGAACGACCCGGAGCTGCTCGGCGCGAAACTGCAACCCGTGCTCGCGATCGTTGACCCAGGTGCCCTGGGCCTCGATGGACTCCCCGGCCGACACCGACGCGGCGCTGCCGATCACCGTCATCAGATCGCGCTGACCTCTGACCTTCACCCGCAGCACGCAGAAGCCGGATTGCTCGCTGTGGAAGGTCACGCGCTCGATTGCGCCGGCGAGGCGTTCGTGAGGGGTGGGGTCGGGGGAGGGCGGCTGCATCGGCGGATTGTAGCGCCGGGGGTGGGGCGGGCGAGGTAGAGATGTTTCGAGCGATGCCGGACATGGCGTTACACTCCGGATTTCGCCGTGAATCTCCGCCGACAGGATTAAGCAGACATGATGCCGGTCGAGGCGATAGTGCTGGATATCGAGGGAACGACCACCTCAGTCGCGTTCGCGACCGAGGTGTTGTACCCCTACGCCCGTGAGCGCCTGCCGAACTACATCCGCCAGCACCGCAACGAGCCCGACGTGGCGGCGATCATGGACGAAGCGCGGGAGGCGGGCGGCGTGTGGAACGACGAAGCGGTGGTGGTGCGCATGTGCCATTGGATGGAGCGGGACCAGAAGGTCACGCCATTGAAGACCCTGCAGGGTCTGATCTGGGAGGAGGGATACCGCAACGGCGAGCTGGTGACGCCCCTTTATCCGGACGTCGCCCCGGCGATGCGGACTTGGCACGCGCGGGGGTTTCGGCTCTACATCTACTCATCGGGATCGGTCCATGCGCAACGGCAGATCTACAGCCACACCGCCGCCGGCGACCTGACGCCGCTGTTGTCCGGCTATTTCGACACCCGCATCGGACACAAACGGGAGGTCGGCTCCTACCGGCGCATCGCCGAGGCCATCGGCGTCCCTCCCCGGCGCATCCTGTTCCTGTCGGACGTGCGCGAGGAGCTCGACGCCGCCCGGGAGGCGGGGTGGCAGACGGTTTGGATGGCCCGAGAGGGACTCGCGGGACCGGCCGCAGCCCACCGGCGGGCCACGCGCTTCGACCGGATTCCGCTTTGAGGAATCAAATCGCTGTTTGCGAGCCAATCGTCCTCGGGTCCGGGACGACATCGGCCGCAAGGTACCGTTGACCCAAAGCGCGATGGCTCTTCCGCGGGTGCCATTTCCCGGCGCGCATTCGCTTGGTCACACCCTGCCGGTAGGCGCCGGGGTCGGGCACAGCGAGCAAATGTTCGCCCGTACATTGCAGGCGGGTCGCGATGCCTTTGGTGATGTTCAGTTGGGCTATCAGCTCATCAGGACTAGCGAGCCACATCGGGGCGCCACAGTAGTAGCAACGGGCACCTCGAGTTGACTTCCGCACTCGGACGGGCGCCACGGTTTCATCCCGTCGCCCGACCGAGGAACCTGGCTCCTGCGCAAGGCGTCAACTTCATGCAGCGATGGCTCGATCCGACCTTCTCCCCAAATCCTCGACCTTTTGGATCCAGAACGAACAGGACGGGGCGGGGTCTTACGGTTCCGATGACTCCACGAGCCTTGCGGCAAGCTCTGCGAGTCGCGCGCGATCCGTTTCGTCCATGCGGTCGTAGCATCGGATGATGTCGCCGAGCCGCGGATCTGGGGTGTAGAGATAGGCCAGCGGTACGCCGAAGACCTCGGCGATCTTTATGGCCGTTGCCTCGGATGGATCGTGCTCGCCTGTCTCGTAGCGGCTGATCCGAGCCCGCGCACTGCTCTCCTCCAAGCCGATCATGACGCCGACCTTTTCCTGGGAGAGTTCGGCCTGGTTGCGGAGTTGCCGCAGACGCTGGCCGAAGATGGGGGAGTGCGGAGTCGCATGCGCGGGCATCTGCCCATCGTGATTGATGGCCCTTTTGCGGTTGTCACGAATAACGTAACATCACGCATGTCAAGATCATCGAGTGCCAAGCGGAACCCGTGATGCTCTGCTCGACTCTCAGGACTGCTCCAAGCCTCGGCTGCACTCCCCCTGGCCCCCTCTTCCGGACGAGCGATAGCGAGTCCATGAGAAGCGCGTAGCCGAAGGCTAGCGCTCCTTTCCTCTAGATGAAGAACCGGATGATGAGGACCGCCACTTAAGGGGCCTCTCGGCCGTCACATAACGGCCATCCGGCAGTCATGCGCCACTCTCCGTGGTCGAGCCCCGACACTTCTTCCCGTTACCACGACACTTAATTCTCGGCGACTCGCCGAGACACGGCCTCGGACGACTCAGCAGATCTGTCGGACAGGCGTACAAGGCCCAAAGCGGTGTTTGCAGCGCGAAAGACAGTGAAATCGATGCTCGTGCAGGGATGGCGAGGGCGATCGTGGAGAGTTCAGGACAAGCGGGAGCGTCGCCGGCGATGGCGGATGGGGAATGAAGCGTTGGTTAACTCCGCGGTGACCTACGAGGTGTCGCAGCGGATCGGGAACGGATTGAGGCCATCGGCGATGTCCGGCTGAACGAGGCGGTTCGCGGTGTCGGTGCGGTCTGCCGGCCTGGATGAGTCGGCGTCGTCCAACATCGCGCGCATGGCGTCGATGTGCTTGCTGTGCGTGAACGGGCCGGTGAGGGGAGGGGAGTCGGAAGAGAAATCGGGGATATGGGCAGCGGCCGGTTTAGACGCGGGGCCGCCGCCCACGACCCTGTCGAGCAAGGCGCGTGCTCCGATCATCATGCGGGCGGCAGCCGTGCGGTTCGGCGTCCCGCCCTGGTCCTGAGCACGCTTCTGGCCGATCCGTTGCCGGTCATGCTCGAGCCTCGCCTGTAGACCGAACAACCCGAAGAACGCGGCGGGGACGACGCGGATGGCCGCACGGCCGATATAGCTACCATCCTCCTGAAGCTCGCAACGCGGGTAGATCGTCAGGAGTCCTCCGCCGACGATGTCGCGCATCGCGCGCTCGGCACGACGCAGGCTCAGCCCGGCGCGTTCGGCCAGTGTGTCCATGCGGATCGGCAGCAGGGTACCGTCGGGTTGCGGCACGCTCAGGCAGAGCGAGGGTAGGTCGCAGTAGTGGACGATGGCCCCGAGCAGAGCACAGCATGCCTCCCGGCGTTCCGAACGCATCTGTCTCGGCGTGTAATCACCGTCGGGTTCGGCGGCTTTCTTTCGACCGAACAGCGCGCTTGCCAGACTCGGGATCTTCTGAGGATCGTCGTAGAAAGCGCGTATGCGCTCGACCAACTTGCGGATGATCGGCGGTCGCGGTTTATGGTCGGGTGGTGCAGCAAACCAGCGCGGAGCGGTTGGATCGTGACCGCACCGGTTCCCTGAGGTTGCTGATAGGTCCGCCATATCCGCGTCCGACACTCCATGTCTCGATGGATGATATGCCCCGGACCAAGAGGGTCGGGCCTGTTCATTCGGACAGCGGCGACAGCAGTTGGCCGTTGCTTTGACGGTTAGGCGTTGTTGCCTCGACGATCCGTGCACGCCTTGAAGGTCGTACACGAAAAAACCATGACGATCATGAGGCATAAGACAGACAGTTGCGAACCTAACCGAAGTCCGGCCTTGCAGGCAATCAAATTTTTACGTGCCTATCGAGTATTTCGGACACGAAAAGAATATCTTGATCGAATAAATGCAGCGATTATTCAAGTCATCCGTTCGTAATATTCTGACGTAGCGTGTTTTTTGCGAGACGGTTGCGAGCCATGCGTCCCCTGGATATCGGAAGAACCCTTTCGATCTCGCAAACGACCCGGGCTGGGTGCTGGTGGGGTCTTGGTACCAGATCATCGGATCGGATAATCCGGATGCGATACTTCCGCTAGGCCGCCTGCGCCCGCTGACCGTGCGAGCGATCGGCTTCGGACTCGGCCACCGAGTCGATCATCGCCCGCCCGCGTTTGTCGCTCGCACGATAGCGGGCCAGTAGATTGATCTCGTCACTCGACAACGGATCGCTGTCCTCCAGACAAAGCAGATACACGGGCGAGACGTCGCCCAATGCGCGCGCCAGCATCACAGACTCCTCGAGCCCCATGCGCCGGATACCCTGCTCGTAGTTGCTGATCCGTGACTTGGCCAGTCTGTCGTCCGTCAACGCAGCGAGCTGCGACAGACTCAACTTCCGCCGGTGGCGTTCGGCGCGCAGCCGCAACCCGATTGCGGCACTGAGTGGATCTCTCTCGGACATGGGTGTCTCCTTGTAGTTGGTATTCACGTCACAGCGTAACGCAAAGATCGAGTGCCAACAAACAAAGCGTGTCCGTACTGCTCGACTCAGAGACCATCGTTCGGGCTGATAGCCGTTACGCAGTTGCGAATACGTCGTCTTCGGCATCACTCTCCTCGCGATCAGGCGTAAGGTCTTACTCGGATTGTCCCTGCATTCAAGCTCGTACCGTCTCGGGTTCTCGGCGAGCCCGTTCGGGTCGCCAGTCCGTCCGATCTCAATGAGGCCCGCAGCTTTCGCCGACCGATGGGATCGCCATGATCTCCAAGAGCAAGGGCTGATGATTGCGCAGCGTCGCGGTGATGGCCGTGTAGAGGGTGACATCGTCGTCGATCGGCACCTCGCCATCGCCGCTCCAGCCATTGAACCACGCGGTGGAGAATCCGATCAGCCAGGCGAGCTGCAGCTTGAGATGTCCAACTGGGGGCAGGTGTCGGGGGTCGAGCGCAGCGTTGAAGCAGAGTGCGCCGAGGGCGAACCAGTCATCGTCGAGGTCATATTCGGGTGAATCGGCCGCGTCGAGGGGCCGGGTGCGCGAGGGACGGCGGCAAGCATCCATTTCCGAGTGTCCATATCCGTTTCGTTGACGGAGTCTAAACCGCTTTTTTCGTTTTTTGAAGGAAGTCGTGCCGGGGGATTCGAGGCCGGGTCGAACAGCCCTGCGCTGAAGACGGCGTCGTGGGGATCGGGTCTCGGCAGCGATCTCCGACGGGTAATGACGTCGATCGGGTGAACTCACGTGCGGGCGTACACCTTATACCCGATATAGCGTGTGGTTTAAGTCTCGAAACTGCCGGACCATCGGCCTGCGCATCGAGCGTCTGGATCGCGCCATGTGTCCCCGCTGGCATGTCGATCGCACCGGCATCCGAATGCTCTGCACTTGGTGCGGTCCGGGGACGGAATGGCTTGACGCTTCCGGGATCGGCCCGCGGGGTCTGCCCGACAGCGCCGCAGGCGCCCCGGCAACCGGCCAAGCCCGGCCCTTCGATATTGTGCTGCTCAAGGGGCACCGCCTGGCAGGGTAACGTGGCCGGCGGGGCGATCCACCGCTCCCCGCAGGTCGATCCGAGCTCGGGTCCGCGGATCCTCGTGGCCCTGGATGCCCTCTGGGACGACTAATTCGGCGCGCGTCACCTGACGTCCGCCTCACGGCGCCGAGCACGCGGGCTCACGCCCCGCGGCACGGGCTTGGCGGTAGATCTCGCCGATGCGTTGGGACGTATCGCCACAGAGTAGGCGCCCGCAAACACCGGATCTGACCGCTGCGCAAATTGCTGTCAGCCGAGTCGCCGGTGTGGGCGACGGCAGGGCCCCATTTTCGGTCACCGGCACATCTGACCTGAGCGTCCGGTCAACGCGCGTAGCGGACTGTCGCAGTCAACACTGTGAGTGAATCTGGAGGACCATCTTCGGACGCTGCGCCGGCACCGATGAGCGGCCGCAATGACCT
>NZ_DATITZ010000116.1:0-4506 GCF_035467215.1 Thiocapsa sp.
CGCATCAACGTCATCGAGCTGCGCATGCCCGCGATGCGCGAACGCCCCCGCGACATCCCTGCTCTGGCGGAACGGATGCTGCTGCGCATTGCCCGCCATCATAAGGGCCAGCCGGCCATGACCCTCTCGGCGGACGCCCTCGAGGCGTTGATGGACTACGGTTTTCCGGGCAACGTGCGCGAGCTCGAAAACATCCTCGAGCGCGCGACCGCACTCTGCGAAGGATCGGTCATCGAGGTCGGGGATCTCTATCTTCCGCAGGCCGACGGCCCGGTGCTCCCCGCCCGGGCGCAGATCGACGACAGCGTTCCGCTGGAGGACTATCTCGGCGAAATCGAGAAGAAGGCGATCCTCGATGCACTCGACGAGACGCGCTGGAACCGCACCGCCGCGGCAAAGAAGCTGGGGATGACCCTGCGATCGCTGCGCTATCGTCTCGCCAAGCTCGGCATCGAATAGCCGACCGCCTGCCGCGAGCCAACCGAATATGACACCATCCAACCCCGACCCGAACGATCCCGCACCACCCCGCGATCTCTTCGTCGACTGGGTGCGTCAGGCCACACCCTACATCCACGCGCACCGCGGACGCACCTTCGTGATCGTCTTCGGCGGCGAGGCGGTCGCGGATCCGCGCTTCCCGGACCTCGTCCACGATATCGCACTGCTGCACGGGCTCGGTATACGGCTCGTGCTGGTCCACGGCGCACGCCCCCAGATCGAGGCCCGGCTCGCCGGTCGCGGTGCGCAGCTGCGCTATGTCAACGGGTTGCGGATCACGGACCAGACCGCGCTCGCCTGCGTGAAGGAGGCCGCCGGGGTGGTGCGGGTCGAGATCGAGGCCCTGCTCTCGCTCGGGCTCGCCAACTCGCCGATGGCCGGCGTGCGCATCCCGGTGGTCTCGGGCAACTTCGTCACGGCGCGCCCCCTGGGCGTGATCGAAGGGGTCGACTACGCCCACACCGGGGCGGTGCGGCGGATCGACCGTCAGACGCTGCGGGCGGTCCTCGATCAGGGCGCGGTCGCCTTGATGCCGCCGCTGGGGTATTCGCCGACCGGCGAGGTCTTCAATCTCAGCGCAGCCGACGTGGCGCGCGGCGCGGCGGTCGCGCTCGGTGCCGACAAGCTGATCTTTCTCACCGAGGACCCGGCCGGGGGTGCGTCGCCGGACAGCGAGGCCCGCAACCTGCCTCAGGATCTGCTGGGGCCCAACCTCCTGGCCCGCGACATCGATGCCCTGCTCGCCGCCGCGAGCGCGATCCCCGAGGATGTTGCCCAGTGCCTGCGTGCCGGTGCCGAGGCGTGCCGCAACGGGATCCGGCGCGTGCACTTGGTGCAGCGTCGGCGCGGGGGTGCACTGCTGCGCGAGCTCCTGACACCCGACGGGAGCGGCACCCTGATCTCCGCCGAGCCTTACGAGGAGCTGCGCCCGGCACGTATCGACGACGTGACGGGCATCCTCGAGCTGCTGCGCCCGCTCGAGGATCGCGGTGTGCTGGTGCGACGTTCGCGCGAGCGCTTGGAGACCGAGATCGACCGCTTCTTCCTGACCGAGCGCGACGGCTTGATCACGGCGTGCGCGGCGCTTTACCCCTACCCGAGCGCGGGGATGGCGGAATTGGCCTGCGTCGCCGTGCATCAGGACTATCGGGCGACCGGACGCGGCGATCGACTGCTCGCCCACATGGAAGACATCGCCCGAGCCTCCGGCATCGAGCGCCTGTTCGTCCTCACCACCCAAACCGCGCACTGGTTTCGAGAGCGTGGATTCGAGCCGGCATCGCTCGGCGCCTTGCCGATGGAGCGACAAGCCCTGTACAACTTTCAGCGCAACTCGCAGGTCTATATCAAGGCGCTTTAAATCGCGTCCCGTGCGATATGGCCGGGTTTCGTACCGGCTCGGCGTCGAGCGCGTCTGAACCCTTTGAGCGGACGCGATTTAAGATTCTGAATACAATAATTTTTCAAATTTTACTGCGGAGCCGTCACCTGATCAGGCGATGGCCGAGCCGTTCTTTTGTGACCCGATCATGATGATGTCGATCCCGCTGATAAGCACACCGGCAGAAATCTCCGGCCGTTCGGAGCAACGGCGGTTTTTCAAACCTGTCGGGTTGCTTCCGTTCCTCCTCGTTTGCTCGATGATGCTCGCGGGCCACGCGCTCGCAACCGAGCCCACATCTGCCGGCGCGAGCGCGGCCGTGCCGGCGAGCAGCAGCGACGGCCTTCCCTCGGTCGACCATGTGGAGGCCAAGATCGCCGACGTTGCGGCCGATACGGCACTCGACGAGGCCGGGAAGGCGGCCTTGACCGAGCTGTATCGGAAGGCGCTGACGAACCTCGAGGCGACTCGGACCTTCGACACGCAGACCAAGGAGCTTGCCGAAGCGCTGACGACGGCACCCGCCGAAACCGCGGCAATCCGCCAACGACTGGCGCAACGCAAGCCGGAAGCGGACGGCGTCGTCGAGATCCCGACCGATCTGCCTACCGAGGAGATCACGCAGCGCCTGAGCATCGTTCTCGCCGATGCCGCCGTGGAGGAAACGCGCATCGGCGAGCTCGACAAGGCCATCGAGCGCAGCACGGGCCGCCCGGCCGCGATTCGCACACGCTTGTCCGAGATCAAAACCGCGCTCGGCGAGATCGAAACCGACCTGAGCCAACCCAAGAGCGACGACGCGGAAGCCGCAGCGAGCGAAGCGCGCCGCTGGGCACTCGAGACCCGTCGGGCATCGCTCTGGGCCGAGGGTCGGATGCTCGAGCAGGAGCTGCTGAGTCTGTCGGTACGCGAAGCGCTTCAGCGCGCACAGCGCGAGGAGGCGACCTTGAATTGGGAGGGCCTCCGAGCCCGGCAGCGACAGCTTGAGGAGCTGCAGAATCAGCGGCGCCGCGACGAGGCGGAGGCCGCGCAGCGTGAATCCGAGCGCGCACGGATCGAGGCCGCCGACAAGCATGCCCTGGTGCAGGAGGCGACGCAGGAGAACGCCGAGATCACCACATCTATGGGCGATCTCGCGCGGAGTCTCGAGGACCTCGACCTCGAGATCGAAGACCTTGAGGCCGAACGCAAGCGGGTGGAGCAGGATTTCAAGGCGGCACGCCAACGCATCGAGGCCGCCGGTCTCAGCAAGGCGCTCGGTCAGGTCCTGATCGAGCGGCGCGACGAGATCCCCGACCTGCGCCGGCTGCGCGGGGCGATCGAGGAACGCGAGGACGAAATCGCCGACGCCACGCTCAGACAGATCCTCTATCGCGAGGAACAACGCCAACTCGGCGATCTCGACGCCTATCTCGACGAGCTCACCACACGCGATCCGAGCGCGCAGGCACCGGAGATACGCGAGCAGCTCAAGGCGACACTCGACCAAAGGCTGCGACTGATCACGCAGGCGCTCGTCGTCGAGGACGACTACATCCGTCAGCTCGGCGAGCTCAACTACGCGACCGACCAGCTGATTCATACCGCCGAGGGCTACGACAGCTATCTCGCCGAACGGCTGCTGTGGGTGCGCAGCACCCTCCCGGTCGGCCTCGAGACCCTCGTCACCCTTCCCTCGGCCATCGGCTGGCTCGTCGCGGGGGAGCACTGGGTCGAGGTCGCACGGGTCATGACCCACGCGGGAGCACACTCACCGTTGCTCTGGGTCCTCTCGCTCGTCATCGTCGTCCTCTTCTGGAAGCTCTCGGCGCTGCGGCGCGCGATCCGCGCCACGGCCGAGCCCCTGCGCAAGATCCGCACGGATCGTCTGAGCCACACCGCCAAGGCGATCGGCCTCAGCCTCTTGGCCGCACTGCCCATTCCGCTGCTGTTGTGGGTGATCGGGCTACAGTTGTCGACATCCATCGAGGCCACCGGCTTCACGCGCGCGCTGGGGTCGGCCCTCATCGCCATCTCCTTCGGGCTTTATCATCTGCGCGCCTTCCGATCGCTCTGCATCACCGGAGGGGTGGCCGACCGACACTTTCGCTGGAGCCAAAACACCCTCCGAGCGCTCAGACGCGAGTTTGACTGGTTCAGCGTCTATGTCGTCCCGGTCGCTTTGACGACCATCGTGCTCTACAACGACAGTGACCCAGCCTTCAGCGGGAGCCTCGGACGCCTGGCCATGGTGGCGACCATGATCGGGTTCTCCGTCTTTTTGGCGCGCCTGCTGAATCCTGCGAAGGGTGTCGTGAAGAAGGCCCTCGCGGCAAACCCGAAGGGTTGGTTCAACCGCCTGCGTCACATCTGGTTTTCGGTGATCGTGGGCGCACCGCTGGGGCTGGCGGTGCTCGCGTTGCTGGGCTATGTCTACACGGCCGGGGCCCTGTTCGAGTCGCTGGTACAACAGACCTGGCTCGCGCTTGCCTTGATCGTGCTGCATCAGGTGATCGTACGCTGGCTGATCGTCACTCGGCGGCGCTTGGCGCTGGCGGCGGCGGTCGATCGCGCGAGCGCGCGACGTGCGCAAAACGAGGCCGAACGGAAAGAGACTGCCCCGAGCGCCTCGGAGCTTCAGGTCG
>NZ_DATITZ010000117.1:0-9208 GCF_035467215.1 Thiocapsa sp.
TACTTCAGCGAAGCCTTGCAGTACCAGTACCGCAAATATCTCGACGGCGCACTGGCCGGGATCCCCGGTTTCGCCTGTCCGGAGGACCCCGCACTGCGCCTGAGCCCGGTCGAGTTCGCGCGTCTCTGGCAAGCCTACGAGCGCGATCCGGAGGGTCATTTCGCCGAGCAGGAGGCTCGGCTGGCGGCCGCCGAGCCGATGCGGATGCGCCTGGCGGAAGAGTCGGTCGCCGAGACCCTCGTCGAGCGTCGTCGCGAGAACCTCGATGGGGAGCTGGATCTGGCGCGGCGCCGTCGCGAGATCGAGGTAGCGGCCTACGAGAACGAGCAGCGTTTGCGCGCCGGCGAGCTGCGCGCGCAGTTGGCCGACGAGACGCGCGCCAAGCACCATCATCGGCGCGCCGAGCTCGAGCATGAGCTGCAGCAGGCGCGCGAGTCCTGGGCGTTGCAGAAGGCCCACGACGAGGAGGACCTGCGCGAGCGCATGGCCGCCTTCGAGCGCTCCATCGAGCTGACGCGCGAGGATCGGCGTCTGCGCGAGAAGGAGATGGAGATCCGCCGTGCTCAGCGCGAGGAGGAGCTGCGTCAGGCCGATGTGCAGCGCCTGCACCGTCATCGGGTCGAGGTTGCGGAGCTGGAAGCCCGGCGCCGCCGCGAGGAGCGTCTGGAGCGTCTTGCCGGGATGCGCGATGAGCTGAGCCGTCTGCGTGAGCTGGAGTCGCGCGACACGACCGAGGCCGCAACCCTGCGCGAGGCCGGCTATCGTCTGAAGGACGCGATCGAGACTTTGAGCGCGAAGATCGCCTCGAGCGAGAGCGAGCTGGCATCGGCCCGCGGGCGGATGGCCGAGTTGAAGCGGATCGCGGACGGCCCGACCGAGGACATCGGTGAGACCGCTCGCCCCTCCGGAAGCGGCTTTTGGTCGCGTAAAGGGCGACCCGAGGACGGGAAGGGCACTCGCGAGGCGAAGCGTGAGCTGAAGTCGCTCGAGAAGTGGCTGCGCGAGGAGGGCGAGCGCCTCGCGGGCTTGCGCGAGGAGCGACGCGCCTTGGAGGTGCGTCGGATGACCCACGCGGACCAGCTGCACGAGATCGAAACGCGCCTCTCCGGTATCCGATCACGCATCCTCTTCCACGAAGACGCCATCGGCACACTGCTGGCGTCGGAGCGAGCGACGACCGACGGCGCCGAGGTCTAGGCGACCTGCGGAGAAGGCACGATCGGTCATAAGATGCTCTGCATCGGGGTCGGCGGACAGCACCTTGGCCATGTCACCTGACGCCTGCGGTCTGTCGAAAGACCGAGCGGCGGGTTAGGCTGCACCTACCCGCTCGACGGAGCTACAGCGCTTTTCGGTTCGACACCCATGACGACGCTCGACAGCTACGACCAAATCCCCTACGAGAGCTTCGCGATCCCCGAGACCCATCCGGACTATCTGGCGACGCTCGGTCGGTTGCTCGGACTCACCACGGCGGATCCGGAGCGTTGCCGGGTGTTGGAGCTGGGCGCGGCGAGCGGCGGGAATCTGATCCCCATGGCCTTTCATCTGCCCTGGAGCGAATTCGTCGGGGTCGAGCTCTCCGCCGAGCAGGCCCGGCGTGGTCAAGTCATGATCGCCGATCTGGGACTGACCAATCTGCGTCTGCTTCATCAGGACATCCTCGCTGTCGACGAGACACAAGACCCGTTCGACTTCATCCTCGTCCACGGCGTCTATTCCTGGGTGCCGGAGGCGGTCAAGGAGCACATCTTGCACCTCTGCGGTCGGCTCCTGAGCGAGCGCGGGATCGCCTACGTCAGCTACAACGTGCTGCCGGGTTGGCGTCAGCGCGGCATGTTGCGCGACATGCTCCTGTTTCACTGTCGCGGTGCAACGGCGCCCGGCGAGCGTTTGAGCCGTGCGCGCGATCTGCTCGATCGGCTCGTCCGAGGGGTCTCGGCCAAGCACCCAGACGGACAGCCGCGACCCGAGGCCGAGACGTTGCGGCGTGAGGTGGAGTATCTGCGCACCGCCCGCCCGAGCTACCTCTATCATGAGTATCTGGAGGAGACGAACAGCCCGGAGCTGTTCAGCGACGTCATGGCGCGGGCAAACCGGCACGGGCTTGCCTTCCTCGCCGAATCCAAGCTGCACACCATGTTCGCCTCCACCCTCGGGCCGGCGGCCGAGGCCGCGCTCGACGGGCTCGGCGATCAGCTCGTGCAGGAGCAGTACATGGATTTCCTGCGCCTGCGGGCCTTTCGGCAGACCCTGTTCGTGCGCGCGGATGCGCGGCCCTGTCTGGAGATCGATCTGGAGCGACTCTACGACTTCTCGATCCATGCCGATCTGACCCCCTTGCAGCGGGTCCATCTGAACCGCGTGAAGCGTCAGGAATACGCCACGGCGGACGGCGGCCGTCTGCAGGTCGAGCATCCCTTGACCAAGGCCGTTCTGGAGGGCCTCGCGCTGGTCTATCCGAATGCGATGCCGTTGGGACCTCTCATGGACGCGGCGGCGAAAGAGGTCGCCGGGGCCGGCGGGCGGCGCTATGCGGATGATCGGGATGCCTGTCTGAGCGAGCTCTTCAACCTCTACATCTCGCAAGGAATTGGGCTGACCCGACGCGCCGCCCGTTGGCCGCACCAGGTCGGCGCATGGCCCCGGGCCACCCCCTTGGCCCGTGCTCAGGCGGCATCCGGCGAGGGGCATGTGGCGAGCGTGCGCCACCGCAGTCTCGGGCTCGACGCCTTGTCCGCCCGACTGCTCATGCTGCTCGACGGCACGCGTGATCTGAACGCCTTGTTGACGGACCTCGCGGCCGAGATCCGGACCGACCCGGAATTGGCTGCGGCGTCGGGATCACCGGGCGAGGGCAAGGGCCGGTCGGAGCAGATTGCACCGGCCAGTCTCGAGCGTTTGCTCGGGATCTTTGCGCGCGCGGGGCTGCTGGTTGCGGACCCGCAGCCGCGCGAGTCAGAGGCCGGGGTCCCGGGAGGCAACGGCACGACGAACGGCTGACGGAGGAGGTTCTGCCGTGACACGGGTCGGATGGTCTCGGTGAAGGGCGTGCCGATCAAGCGGCTTGCGGCGCTCGGCGTCGTCTTGCTCCTGCTGGCGGGCGGTCGAGCGGGATTGAATGCACTGATCGAGATCACGCCGCCGCCCGACATGCGGATCTCCACCTCGACCCTCATGCTGGATCGCGACGGACGTCTGTTGCGCGCCTTCACGGTCGCCGACGGACGCTGGCGTCTGCCGGTCGATCTGGATGCGGTCGATCCGACCTATGTGGCGATGCTCCTGGCTTACGAGGATCGCCGATTCGCCTCGCACCCGGGTGTCGATGCGCTCGCCCTCATGCGCGCAGGCTGGCAGCTGCTGAGCCGGGGAGGTATCCGATCCGGAGGATCGACCCTCACCATGCAGCTGTCGCGTCTGCTGGAGACGCGCTCGACACGGGACACGGGCGGCAAGCTCAGCCAAATCCGCACCGCACTCTGGTTGGAGCGACGGCTCGACAAGGACACCATCCTCCAAGCCTATCTGACCCTCGCCCCCTACGGCGGCAACCTCGAAGGTGTGCGTTCGGCCTCGCTCGCGTGGCTCGGCAAGGAGCCGCGACGCCTGACACCGGCCGAGGCGGCATTGCTCGTCGCATTGCCCCAATCGCCCGAGACGCGCCGGCCGGACCGACATCCCGAGGCCGCTCGTCGGGCGCGCGATCGCGTGCTCGAGCATGTGCGTCTGGTTGGGATCATCGACGCGGACGAGGCCGCCGCGGCGCGTGCCGAGCCCGTCCCGACCGCACGCTTGGATGCCCCGTTGTTGGCGGCGCATCTGACCGATCGGTTGAGGCGCGCGCATCCCGAGCGCGCGGTCCATCGTCTGACGCTGGATGCCGGTCTGCAGGAACGGCTCGAGCAGCTCGCGAGAGCGCGTGCTGCGGCGCTCGGTCCGCGCGTCTCGATGGCGGTCTTGGTCGCCGATCACGGGCGCGGGGAGATCCTCGCAAGCGTGGGCTCCGCAGGCCTGTTCGAGACGGTTCGGCAGGGTCATGTCGATATGACGCGTGCGGTGCGCTCGCCGGGCTCGGCGCTCAAGCCGCTCATCTACGGACTGGCCTTCGAGGACGGTCGCGCCCATCCCGAGAGCCTGATCGAGGATCGCCCGAGTGCCTTCGGCAGCTATGTGCCGGCGAATTTCGATCTGGGTTTTCAGGGGACGGTCACGGTGCGCCGGGCGCTGCAACTCTCGCTCAACATCCCGGCGGTCAAGCTGCTGGATGCGGTCGGACCGGCGCGTCTGGTGGCTCGGATGCGCAGAGCCGGTGCGCAACCGGTGCTTCCCGATCTGAGTCCGCCCGGGCTTGCGGTCGGCCTGGGCGGGGTGGGTGTGTCCTTAACGGATCTCGTGCACATCTATGCGGCGATCGCGCGTAGCGGTCGCCCGGTGATCTTGCGGGACACCCTCGGCGAACAAGGCGCGGGTTCCGGATCGCTCGGCATCGCCGCGGATGCCGGGGCGCCCGTTCTCGACGCGCGTGCGGCCTGGTATGTCGCCTCGATCCTCGCCGGAGCACCGGCACCGACCAACAGCGCGCCCGGGGTGCTCGCCTTCAAGACCGGGACCTCCTACGGCTACCGCGATGCCTGGGCGATCGGGTTCGACGGGCGTCACGTGGCCGGCGTCTGGGTCGGCCGTCCCGACGGTGCGCCCGTGCCCGGACTCGCCGGTATCGACGCCGCAGCACCCGTGCTGGTCGAGGTCTTCGCACGTCTCGGTCCGACGACACCGCTCCCGCCGGCGCCTCCCGGCATCCTGAGCACGACCTCGGCGGAGCTGCCTCCGCCGCTGCGTCGTGTTCAGGATCCGCGCGCCGCCTCGCGCGGCCAAACGCTCGGCGGTGCGCAGGCCCCGCAGATCGCCTATCCACCCGAGGGCGCGCGTGTCGAGCTGGGTCTCGGTCGAGGTCGGGCCGCCGATCTGGTCTTGCGGGTCCGCGACGGTGTCCCGCCTTTCACCTGGTTCGTCGACGGCGCGCCTGTCGTGCGCGAACCCTATGCCCGAACCACTCGTTGGGCGCCGGAAGGCCCCGGCTATGTGGCCATCTCGGTCGTCGACGCCCGCGGCGGTGCCGCGAGGGTGAGTGTGTTTCTCGAGTGATCTGGCGTTCGGGAAGATTCACCCTCACACTTCAGGTTCGTCGAGGCCGGAGTCCGTCCACTGGCCATCCCGGAGCCCGTCATCATGACTCAAACGCTTTACGACCAAGATTTGTACGACTGGTCCATGCAGACCGCTCGCCTGTTGCGCGAAGGGCGCTATGCCGATTGTCGGTGCCTACGACAGCGCGGTTCGATGGGCTGCCGATGAAACGGGGAAGGACGAGAGCGAGTTTCCCCAAAATTGTCCCTATCGGTCTGAACAGGTCCTCGATCCTTCGTTTTTTCCAGGCCCCGATGAAACCGATGCAACCCGCCGTGACTGATCTCTCCTCGCCCCGACGCACCACGGCCCTGCTCTGGGCCGTCGCCGGCCTGCTGCTTGTCGCTGTTGTCGCGGTCGCACTCTATAAGGCGTGGCCGCTGCTGAACCCGACGCTGGTCGAGGTCGCGCCGCTCGATCCGAGTTGCGACTTGCGTGCCGGACCCTGCGCTGCTCGGTTTGCCGGCGGGGGGGGCGTGCGCTTTGCGATCGAGCCGCAGAGCATCCCGGTCGTCACGCCGCTGCGGCTCGTCGTAGAGACAAACGGTCTGGATGTCAGCGCCGTGGAGGTCGATTTCGCGGGTGTCGACATGAACATGGGATACAACCGCGCTGCGCTTGAGCCGGCTGGTCCGGGCGTCTACGCAGGACAGGGGACCTTGCCGGTGTGCGTGCGTGCGCGCATGGAGTGGGAGGCGAGGGTGCTGGTCCACACGGCCGAGGGGATCTTGGCGGCGCCGTTTCGATTCGAGACGCGGAGGGATTGAATCGCGTTCGGGTTTGGCCATGATGGCGGATCACCGATCCCGATAACGGCATGTCAGGTCGCCGTAGGCGTCGATGCGGCGGTCGCGTAGGAAGGGCCAGAGTCGGCGAACCTGCTCGGTGCGGGCCGGGACGATCTCGGCGAGGAGGATCTGCGGGTTCTGGTCGCAGGCCTGTGCGAGGATCTCGCCTTGGGGGCCGCAGACGAAGGAGTGACCCCAGAACCGTGCGCCGGCCGTCGTGCCGCTCGGATCCTGCTCGAATCCGACCCGATTGCAGGCCGCGACGGGCAGACCGTTCGCGATCGCATGACTGCGCTGAATCCCGACCCATGCCTCGCGCTGGCGCACCTGCTCGTCCGGCACGTCGTTGGGGTCCCAGCCGATCGCGGTCGGGTAGAGCAGAATCTCCGCCCCGGCCAACGCCATCAGACGGGCGGCCTCCGGATACCATTGATCCCAGCACACCAACACGCCCAAACGCCCGACCGAGGTGTCGATCGGTTCGAAGCCGAGGTCTCCGGGCGTGAAATAGAACTTCTCGTAATAGCCGGGATCATCCGGGATGTGCATCTTGCGGTAGACCCCGGCCAGTCGGCCGTCGCTGTCCAGGACCACGGCGGTGTTGTGATAGAGCCCGGGGGCGCGGCGCTCGAACAGCGAGGCGACGATGACCACGCCCAGTTCGCTCGCGAGCGCGCCGAGTCGCGCGGTGCTCGGACCCGGGATCGGCTCGGCGAGGTCGAAGTTGGCAGGGTCCTCGGTCTGGCAGAAGTAGGCGCCATTGTGCAGCTCCTGGAGCAGAATGAGCCGCGCACCGCCCGCGACGGCCTCGAGGATACCCCGTTCGCAGGCGTCGAGATTCGCCGCGACGCTGCCGTGATCGGTTTCCTGCACGAGTGCGATGGTGAAAGGGGACCCCGACATGACGCCAACCTCCGAAAATAGTGGATCCATGTGTGTGCCTGACTGAGCGCGGCGAGCAGCGGCTTCTGTCACGCGAGCGGCTGCATGGATGCAAAGCTCGCGGCCTGCCCGAGATGCCGTCCCTCTCGATCGATCAGGTTCCAGACGACGGCCCCATCGATGCGAAAACGCCGACCGCTCGAGGAGATGCGTACCCCGCTGTAATGGTCGATGAAGCCGTGGGCCGTCACCTGCGCGAGCAGGCGTGCGCGCTCCTGCCGATCCGGGGCCTCGGCGGTCAAGCGCGAGGGCATCCGTGTCAGTTGCTCCCAATCGAGCTCGAACAGATCCATGACCCTTCGGTTGCCGTAGGTCAGAATCGGATCCGGGTCGGCGTTGTGCGACAGGAGCGCGAAGGGCGCCTCGAATAAACGCCGTGCGGCCTCGCGATCATCCAAGCCGGGATCGATCAGATCGCGGCCCGTGAGCCGTCGATAACTGGTGCGCAGGACTCGGGCATGGTCGCTCAGGAAGTCATTGGACGGGTCGGGGTAGGGGAATGGCATCGCCTGATGATCCTGTCGGAATTCGAAGGGGCAGGCTCACCGTTTGAGCCTCCGCCCTGTTAGTCTCTGCGGGTTTCGGGGCCGGCAATCGGTCCCCTCTGTTCCCGGACCCGAGATCGCGTATGGCCAATTTCCAGACCCATCTCAACGGCGGCATCTTCGTGAGCGTGACCGCGGTGCTCGGTTTGCACGGCGCCGGACTGGTCGAGCAGGGCGCGACGCTCGACTATTTTGCACTGGGCGTGGCCGGGAGTCTCCTTCCGGACATCGATGCCGATGCCTCCAAGCCCGTGCGTGCCTTCTTCAATGTGCTCGGGGTTGCGGTCGCCTTCGCCATGACGCTCCCGCTGATCGGCAAGTTTCTTCCGCTGGAGGTCGCGCTCATCTGGGTCGGCGTCTTTCTCTGCGTGCGCTACCTGATCATCGAGATCTTCACCCGTGCGACGGTCCACCGCGGCATCTGGCATTCCTGGCTCGGGATCGCCGCGGCGGCGCTGGCGACCGTCAACATCGCCCATTGGACGATGGACCGGTCCGCGGAGTCGGCCTGGATCGCCGGCCTCATGGTCGGGATCGGCTACCTCACGCATCTTGTCCTGGACGAACTCTACAGCGTCGACCTCCTGAACAGTCGGGTCAAGCGCTCCTTCGGGACCGCGCTCAAGCCCTTCAGTCTGACCGATCCTCGGAGCAGTCTCGCGATGCTGGCCGTTGTCGTGGCGTTGGCGTGGTTTGCGCCCGCGCTCGATCGGGGGCTGCTGCCGGCGGAGGATCTATCCCAGACGATCGTCGTTGTCGCCGATCGTCTGGCCGCGACGCTCGGGGGCGTGATCGACGGGACCGGTCTGCTTGTCCAGTCCCTGATCGACTGGATCCGCACGGGGGCCGACAACCTTTGACCCTTGACCTTTGGCCGAGCGGACCAGCGGACCGCGCCGGCTTGTTGACGTCGACGCTCGCGAGTAGCATCCCCTGCGGCTCGGCGGGGTGCCGAGACCTCTGTCCTGGACCGAAGATCGAGGTAACCACGCGATGAAATATTATCTCGGAGCAGTCTGCCTTCTCATGGGCGCCTGGTTGGTGTACCAGGCGTTGGCCCATCGGCGTGCCGTGATCGGGGCCCGCGAGCGCGCCGCCGCGCAGAACCGCGAGCAGACGATCCATCAACACCTGGAAGGCCTGCGGCTCGGCCTCGCACCTCTGTATGTGATGGGGATCCTCTTCACGGGGATGGTTCTGGCCGCGATCTGGTTCGTCGTCGACCGCGAGCGGGTCTTCTCCGTCCTCGACATCCTCGGGTTCCTGATGGTCCTTGCGGCCTACTCCTTTTGGATGTCCGTGCGGATCCAATACAGCCCGATCGGATTGGACGCCAAGCAGACCGAGTGAGCGCGTCCGGCGCCGCGCCGCGGATCAGGGTTCGACCGCACCGCCGGCGACGTGCGTCTCCGACGGGCCGATCCGGCCATCGTGAAGACGGTATTGGTGGCTGGTGACCTCCCGTCTGAAACGGGCGTCGTGCGAGATGACCACCAAGGCGTGCGGGAGGTCGTTCAGGATCCTGACCAGGCGCCCGCGGGTCTCTTCGTCGAGCCCGTTCCCGGGCTCGTCGAGCAAGAGGACATCCGGCTCCATCGCCAGAACCGTGGCGAGGCTCACCAGGCGTTTCTCGCCGCCGGAGAGCTTGTGTGTCACGCGATCGCGCAGATGGGCCAAGTCCAGGCGCGCAAGCGTGCGATCGACGATCTCCAGGACCTCGGCCTTGGATCTGCCCAGATTGAG
>NZ_DATITZ010000118.1:0-17706 GCF_035467215.1 Thiocapsa sp.
CGATGGCCTGTCGGGCGGCGAGCGCCAGCGCGTGGGCATTGCACGGGCGCTGGCGGTCCGGCCGCGCCTGCTGTTGATGGATGAGCCGCTGGCAGCGCTGGACCTCAAGCGCAAGCAGGAGATCCTGCCCTACCTGGAGCGTCTACACGACGAGCTGGCCATCCCGGTGCTCTACGTCAGCCACGCCCCGGACGAGGTCGCGCGCCTGGCCGATCATCTGGTGGTGATGGACGGCGGCCGCGTGCTCGCGAGCGGCCCGCTCAAGGAGACACTGGCACGGCTCGATTTGCCGACGGCCTTCTCCGAGGATGCCGGCGTCGTCATCGATGCCGTGGTCGCGTCCCACGACGACAACTATCACCTGTCGCGCCTGGACTTTCCCGGCGGCAACGTCGTCGTCGCTCGGCGCAAGGAGGCGATCGGCCACCGCCTGCGCCTGCGGGTTCATGCCCGCGACGTGAGCCTGACACTGGAGCGCGCTACCGGTACCAGCATCGCCAACCTGCTGCCCGCCACCGTCGCCGAGATCGCCGACGCCGACACACCGGGCCATTGCCTGGTGCGCCTGGATGCCGGCGGCACGCCGCTGATCGCCCGCATCACCCGCCGCTCGCTGGATCAGCTCGGTGTGGCCCGCGGCAAGGCGATGTGGGCGCAGATCAAGGCCGTCGCCCTGCTCGGTGATTGAGCCGGAGACTGCGTCATGATTCCGCGCCCCGCGCAATCCACCGATAACCTGCCAGGATTCGATTCGAAGGAAGACCCTCATGACCAACACCCTGCCTCGTGCTCTCGACGATCACGCCCTGCAACAGCTGCTCGACGAGGATGTGCGTTTCGGCGATCTCACCACCGAGTCACTCGGGATCGATGCCCGGCTGGGAACGATCCGGTTTTTCGCTCGCGACCCCATGACCGTCTGCTGCAGCGAAGAGGCAGCCCGTCTCTTTGCACTCTGCGGCGCGCCGGCCAAAGCTCGGGTCCCGTCCGGGACCACGGCCGCACCGGGGACCTTGCTGCTTGAAGCAACCGGAAGCGCCGGGGCGCTCCACCGCGCATGCAAGACCGCCCAGACCCTGATGGAATGGTCCTCCGGGGTGGCGAGCAGTGCAGCCGAGATCGTGGCGAGCGCCCGGCGTGCGGACCCGCACGCCATGGTGGCTGGAACGCGCAAGAACACCCCCGGCACGCGCCGGCTGACGACCAAGGCGTTCCGCGCCGGCGGGGCGGTGATGCATCGTCTCGGCCTGTCGGAGACGCTCCTGGTCTTTGCCGAGCATCGGTTGTTTCTCGATCGGAACGAGCCGACGGAAACGATTGCGCGGCTGCGTCGAGAGTGTCCGGAGAAGCGCGTCGTGGTCGAGGTGAGCACGCACGCGGAGGCCCTCGCCCGGGCCGATTGCGATGTCCTGCAATTGGAGAAGTTCGCGCCCGACGGCGTTGCCGAGGTCGTCGCGGCACTGACCGCCGCGGGCTCGACGGCCTTGGTGGCCGCTGCCGGCGGGGTCCATGCCGGCAGCGCCGAGGACTATGTCCGCGCCGGCGCAAGGCTCCTGGTCACCTCCGCACCACACTTCGCGAAGCCCCGCGATGTCCAGGTGCGCTTCGCAATCGACGGCGCCGACGCCGCCTGAGCACCGGCCGGACGAGACGCGCCGGCCGAGCTTTGTCGTCAGCTCCGACGATCCGGAGAGTCGCACATTGAGCCAAATCGCTCGCTCCTGAAAGAATTCCGTGTCGAGCGCGGTCTAACCCCCAGACCCGACACTCCATCGAGAATAAGAGAATGAAGTCAGTGAAACGAATCCTGTGGGCCGGCATCCTGATGACCCTGCCCTTGACCGCCCTCGCGGGTACGGAGTCGATCGTGCTCGGCATGGGTTGCTTCTGGGGTGCCGAGAAGCGGATGTCCGAGATCCCCGGCGTCGTCGATGTCGAAGCGGGCTATGCCGGCGGCGATGTGGAGACCGTAGGCTACGAGGATGTGCTGGGGACGGAGCAGAGACGCCTGCGCGGCAAGAGCGATCTGCGCAACCATGCCGAGGTCATTAAGGTGAGCTTCGACCCCGACCGAGTGAGCCTCGAGACCGTCCTGAAGCGATTCTGGGAGAATCACGACCCCACACAGGGCGATCGTCAGGGCAACGACGTGGGCAGCAATTATCGCAGCGCCATCTATACGGTCAGCGACGCCCAGGACGCGGTGGCAAAGAGGAGCCGCGCAAGCTATCAGCAGGCGCTGACCGAGGCCGGCTACGGCCCCATCACCACGGAGATCGCACCGCTGCGTCATTACAATCGCGGCGAGGAGTATCACCAGGACTATCTGGAGAAGAACCCGAACGGCTATTGCGGACTCGGCGGCACGGGCGTGGCTTTTCCAGGCGAGCCCGCCAAGGCGACACCGACCCCTCTGACCGGGGATCAACTCGATTTCGATCGGCAGTTGATCATGTTCGAGGCACAGGACTGTCCATTCTGCGAACGCTTCCGCGCCGAGGTGCTGGACGGCTGGCAGTCCGAGGTCCCCATCGCGGCGACACTCAACCCCAACCCGCCCGAGGGCTGGACGCTGGAGAAGACCTTGTTCGCTACGCCGACCATCGTGCTCTTCGAGGGGGTAAAGGAGGTCTCGCGATACACCGGCTACAAGGGCGACAAAGACCGTTTCTGGACATGGCTCGGCTTTCAGGTCCTCACACCCGAGCAACAGCGCATCGCCTTCGAGCAGGGCACGGAACCGGCGTTCACGGGCTCGCATCTCGACGAGAAACGCCCGGGGGTGTTCGTGGATCCCATCACCGGCGCACCCCTCTTCCGCAGCGACACCAAATTCGAGAGCGGCACCGGCTGGCCGAGCTTCTTCAACCCGGTCGAAGGCGCGATCACACTGCACGAGGACACTACGCACGGTATGCGTCGGGTCGAAGTCCGCAGTGCAAGCTCGGGCATTCACTTGGGCCACGTCTTCGACGACGGTCCGCCGCCGTCGGGAAAGCGCTACTGCATCAACGGCAATGTCCTGAGCTTTGTCGCAAACGCCGAGTAGATAATCCTAAACCGCGCCAACTCCAACAATCGTCGAGTCTGCCGGGGCTGATTTCAGCCAAAAAATCGCATACCGTGGCGGGCGCGGTTTAGGCTGCCCCGCGCAGCTCTGCCATGGCCGACGAGATGACTCGAAACGCGGAGCGAAACAAAAGCCAGACGAGTCCGAGTGCGACGACGAGATCGGCCCAGCCCGAACCGGTCACCCAGACAACACCGGCCGCGACAAACACGGACAGATTCGATGCGATGTCGTTTCGCGAGCACTCCCACACGGAGCTCATATTCACGTCGTCGTGGCGATGCCGCCAAAGCAGGTACAGACAGAGCGAGTTTGCGGCGAGGCCGAGAAGACTAAACAGGCCCATCACCTCAAAGAGAGGGACGCTCGGCACCACCAGCTTGTAGGCAATCTGGGCTGCCACGACGCACGCGGCCAGGAAGATCAGAGCGCCCTTGAAGAGCGCGACCTTCGCCTTGACGACCGCGCCCCTGGAAACGGCGTATAGGCTCAGACCATAGGTCAAGGCGTCGCCGAGATTGTCGAGGCTGTCGGCCAGCAGCGCCGTCGAGTTGCCGTAAAGCGCGCCCGCCGCGATGACGAAGAACATGACGGCATTGATGCGGAGCACCATGTACAGCGTTCCGCGTTGCCGTTCACGCAAGGCGTCGATGGAACAATTGTTGTCGCAACAACCACTCATTGCTGAAGCCTCTTGGCGCAATCCCGAGGGATGCCGATGGATTCATCGAGCCACACTGATCGGCGGCCCTCCTGCGTTATCCGTGTAGATCGACCCCAAGCCCGAGATCCCGCCGCCCGACCAACAGGATGCGCAGCGCCAAGGCCACCACGCCGGCGATCCCGTAGGGCGTGACGACCATCGGAAAGGCAATCCTGAAGGGCGAAGGCACCGTGACGCCCGCTCCGCAGTGTCACGCATGCCCCGTGGCGCTCTGCGCCACGTACCAAGAAGGCCGCGGTTGCGAAGAATGCCTGCCGAAACGAGGTTAGCCGCCACCTTCCGCGACGGTCAAGACGCCGAGTCTCGCCGGCACGCACCACTGCCGGAGACCGACCCGATGCTGCGCCGAATCCTCCGTTTCCTCTTGCCGATGGCCATCGCGATGACACCGACCCCAGCCGCCACGTTCAACACCGAGCCGGACCCGGCACGTGCGCCGATCATCATCGCCCACCGCGGCGCCTCCGCATACCTGCCCGAACACACCCTGGCGGCCAAGGCGATGGCGCACGCAATGGGTGCGGACTTTCTGGAGCAGGATGTGGTTCTCACCCGCGATGGTCAGGCGATCGTCCTTCATGATCTGTATCTGGAAGGCGTTACCGATGTCGCTCGGCGCTTCCCCGACCGCGCGCGTGCCGACGGGCGCTGGTACGCGATCGATTTCAGCCTGGCCGAGATCCGCAGTCTGCGCCTGCACGAACGGCTGGATCCCGCCACCGGCCAACCGGTCTTTCCCGCGCGGTTTCCGCCCGAGGCCGACCTGTTCCGAATCCACACCCTCGAGGAGGAGCTGAGCCTGATCCACGGTCTGAACCGATCGACCGGGCGGATCGCGGGAATCTACGTGGAGTTGAAACACCCGGCATGGCACATCGCCGAGGGACAGGATCCGGTGCCCGTCCTGATGCGCACGCTGGATCGAGCCGGCTATCGTGGCCCGGAGGATGACATCTACATCCAGTGTTTCGAGCCCGACACGCTCAAACGCCTGCACTCGGAGAACGGCACGCGGATCCCCTTGATCCAACTGATCGGCGAGAGCGACTGGTCGCCGGATCTGCCGGTCGACTTCGAGCGGATGCGCACCCCCGAGGGGCTGACAGCCGTCGCCGAGTATGCCCGCGGCATCGGCCCCTGGATCGGCCAGATCCATCAGGGCCTGGACGACACCGGCGCCCATCGCACCACGCGTCTGGTCGCCGACGCCCATGCCGCCGGACTCCTGGTCCACCCCTACACCCTTCGCCGCGACGCACTCCCCGAGGGCTTCCGGGACTTCGAGGCGCTACTGCACTTCGTCCTCGTCGACCAGCGCGTCGACGGGGTCTTTACCGACCACACGGATCTCGCCGTCCGCTTGAGAAGGGCTATCATCGACTCAAGCCGGTGACGACCGAAACATCTTGAAGTCCAGGGACCTGCATAGGCACAAGGGGCGACTTAAGTTGCCCCTGCAGTCACCTACAGTCGCCCCAGCCCCGACACGCAACAGAGTACGCTCGAGCCGGTCATCCGCGACCTTCCGGCGGATACCACGACGCAGGTCGATCTGCGCATTCCCACTCACCCGGGATGATTCAACCGTCTAAGGTGCCGCACCGCACCATGAGCCGAACAGGAGTCTGAGATGAAACGCTTCAGAAACATCCTCTTCGTCGCGGATCCCGAGAAAGGGTGCCGATCCGCCTTCGAGCGCGCGGTCCTGCTGGCCGAGAACAATCAGGCCGACCTGGCCGTCGTCGACGTCATTCCGCGCGTGAGCGCCGGATTCCGCCTTCGCGACGACAGCACAACCGCAGAGGACCTTCAGGCTGCAGCGACAGAGGAGCGCGTGCGTCGACTGGAGTCTTTGATCAAACCCTACGGGCCGCGGCTCGACATCCGGGTCAAGATCCTGACCGGAACACCCTACCTCGAGATCATTCGCGAGGTCCTGCGCAGCAAACATGATCTGGTGATCCGGCCGCCGGAGGATGCGGGTTGGTTCGGCCGGTTGCTCGGCAGCGACGACATGAACCTGCTGCGCCAATGTCCCTGTCCGGTTTGGGCCATCAAGTGCAGGAGATCAGGGTCCTTTCGACGGATTCTGGCGGCAGTCGATGTGGACGACTGCCTCCGACCGGAGGAGATGAGCCACGCGATGAACCTCCGAATCCTGGAGATCGCAGGGTCTCTGGCACTGTCGGAATTTGCCGATCTGCATGTCGTCCATATCTGGGACGCGATCGGCGAGATCCTCCTCCGCGGGACCGTCGCCGGCACTCCTGAAGCGGACGTCGCCGCCTATGTCGACCAGGTCCGGGATCGTCATGCGTCCTGCCTGGAGGCACTTCTGCAGCACGTCACCGGCATCTTGGGGGCGGACGCAATGGACTTTCTGAAACCGAAAACACACCTTCTGCGCGGAGAGGCAAGACGCAAGATCCCGACGCTCGCACGCAAGCTCGGCGCCGATCTTGTCGTGATGGGCACGGTCGGTCGTGGCGGCATCCCCGGCTTGCTGATGGGCAACACGGCCGAGGCCATCCTGCAGCAGGTGGACTGTTCCGTGCTTGCAATCAAGCCGCCCGGATTCGTCACAGCGGTCGAGCTCGAGGGCTGAGCTCGCACCAACCGCGCCCAAGACCGCGCTGCGCTCAGCCCGCCTCGGCCGGCACGCGCTGCGACACCGTGCTGAGCTCCTCGGGCCAACAGCCCGCCGGCGGCCCGAGCTCGGCATCCTCCCCTTCGAACCGCACCAGATAGAGCTCCCGCTCGGGGTCCTCTTCGAGGTGTCCGATGTTGAGAATGACACCACGGGTCCCGGCGGCCGCGATCAAGGCATCCTCGGCGAGATCCGGGATACCGCCGTCGTTGTAGATGTCCGCGGCGGCGTAGACCAGGTCGCCCGGGCCCAACTGACCAAGCTCCAGTTCACTGAGATCCATCAAAGACTCCTGTTGCTGACATGTGTTGTGGGATTCACGACCCGCCGCACGCGGATGTCGTTCGAGAGCCGACATCGACGGACAACGGAACGCTCTCAAAATAAGCAAATCAATAAGATCGCTGAAATTTCCAGCGTGGCACACGGTTTGCTGAATGAGTCGCCAACACAGACGCAAGACTCAAGCCACGGCCTGAGCCTGCGTCCCGACTCACCCGCTCATCGCAACGCCAACCGGAGACACGCCATGTGGGATTACTCGGAAAAGGTTCAGGAGCACTTCTTCAATCCCCGCAATGCGGGCGCTGTCGCGGATGCCAATGCGACGGGTGACGTCGGCTCCCTGTCCTGCGGCGATGCCCTGCGCCTGACCCTCAAGGTCGATCCGCAAAGCGAGGTGATCCTCGATGCCGGCTTCCAGACCTTCGGCTGCGGCTCGGCCATCGCCTCGAGCTCCGCGTTGACCGAGATCATCAAGGGCATGACGCTCAACGAGGCACTCGAGGTCACGAATCAGGACATCGCCGACTATCTCGACGGACTGCCGGCCGAGAAGATGCACTGCTCGGTGATGGGTCGCGAGGCGCTGCAGGCGGCGATCGCAAACTATCGCGGCGAGGAATGGAAGGACGACCACAAGGAAGGCGCCCTGGTGTGCAAATGTTTCGCGGTCGATTCGGTCCTGATCGAAAACACCATCCGCTCCAACGGTCTCTCCACCGTCGAAGAGGTCGCCAATTACACTAAAGCGGGCGGCGGCTGCTCGGCCTGTCACGAAGGGGTCGAGGCCATCCTGACCCGCGTCCTCGCCGAGCAGGGCAAGGCGTTCGACCCCTATGCGATAGCGCCGGAGGCTGCACCCTCGGGGGGCGGGCGCAAGCTCGGCAACCTGGAACGGATCCGCCGCATCGAGCGGTCGATCGAGGCGATCCGCACGAACCTGCAGCGCGACCACGGCGATGTGGAGCTGATCGATGTCGACGGAAAGAACGTCTACGTGAACATGACCGGCGCCTGTGTCGGCTGTCAGATGGCGTCGACGACGCTCGACGGAATCCAGCAGCGTATCGTCGAGGATCTCGGCGAGTTCGTGCGGGTGCTGCCGGCGAAGGCGATGCGCAAGAGCGCTTAGGAGCCGCCAGCCGCCAGCCGCCAGCCGCCAGCCGCCAGCCGCCAGCCGCCAGCAAAAGGATAATCGATGACCGTTAAAGGTCAGCGCAACAGCGCAGCCATTCGCTGGAGGCCGTAGGCTGGAAGCTGGAGGCTGGAAGCTCGAACCCTACATCTCACGAGGCCATCGTCCAATGACCACTCCACCCGACACCCAAGGCATTTATCTCGACAACAACGCCACCACCATGGTCGCGCCCGAGGTGGTCGAGGCCATGCTGCCCTTCTTCACCGAGCAGTTCGGCAACGCCTCCTCGATCCATGCCTACGGCAACCGGGTCGGCCACGCCATCAAGCAGGCGCGGCAGCAGGTCCAGGCATTGCTCGGGGCGGGGCAGGACTCGGAGATCGTCTTCACCTCCTGCGGGACCGAATCGGACTCCACTGCGATTCTCTCGGCCATCAAGGCCCAGCCGGAGCGCAAAGAGATCATCACCACGGTCGTGGAGCATCCGGCGATCCTCGCGCTCTGTCAGCACCTGGAGACCGAGGGCTACAAGGTCCATTACCTCCCGGTCGACGGCAAGGGCCGGCTCGATATCCAGCAGTACATGGACCTGCTCTCGGACCGCGTCGCGATCGTCTCGGTGATGTGGGCCAACAATGAATCCGGCACCCTCTTCCCCGTCCAGGAGATGGCGGAGCTGGCGAAGTCGGCCGGCGTGCTCTTTCATACGGATGCGGTCCAAGCGGTCGGCAAGCTCCCCATCGATCTGAAGGACACCGCGATCGACATGCTCTCGGTCTCCGGACACAAGCTGCACGCGCCCAAGGGCATCGGCGTGCTTTATCTGCGGCGCAACACGCGCTTCCGCCCCCTGCTGCGCGGCGGTCATCAGGAACGCGGCCGGCGTGCAGGAACAGAGAACAGCGCCTCGATCGTCGGGCTCGGCAAGGCGTGCGAGATGGCGATGGAGCACATGGACGACGAGAAGATCAGGGTCCGAGCCATGCGCGATCGACTCGAGCAAGGCATCCTCGCGGCCGTCCCCAACTGCTTCGTGACGGGCGATCCGACCAACCGATTGCCCAACACCAGCAACATCGCCTTCGAATACATCGAGGGCGAGGCGATCCTGCTGCTGCTCAACAAGCTCGGCATCGCGGCCTCGAGCGGCTCCGCCTGCACCTCCGGCTCGCTCGAACCCTCCCACGTCATGCGTGCGATGGGGATCCCCTTTACCGCAGCCCACGGGACCACGCGCTTCTCGCTCTCGCGCTACAACCGCATGGAAGAGATCGACCGCGTGATCGAGGCCGTGCCGCCGATCGTCGCCAAGCTGCGTAACCTCTCGCCCTATTGGTCCGAAACAGGCCCCGTGTCGGATCCGGCCGCCGCGTTTGCCCCGGCCTATGCCTGACCCGAAGCAAGAAAAACCGCACGCGAGGATCCGCCGCGCGAATTAGCCGGCGTGCGACGGTAAGCGCTCTCGCGATGCGCGATCGATCGCCGACAACCGGTTCCGGATGACCGCCCTGCAACCCGATGCCTTCAAACCGGAGGGGATTCAGGGCATCCGCCGCGCAAAATCGCCAATGCTTGTCCGCGACCTCGCAGCGGACAACCCGACATGACGCGCGCATCCATCCAAGCCGATCCTCGCCCCGTCGGCATGCTCAAGAACGACGATTGCCCCGAGCCCACGGCGGAGGCGACCTGGATCCACTTCATCCGCAAGATGGACGAGACCTACGCGGATCTGGTCCGGCATCAGAGCGAGCTCGAAGAGAAGAACAGCGCACTGGAGGATGCCCAACGCTTCATCGCGAGCGTGCTGGCCTCCATGACGGATGTCCTGATCGTCTGCGACGTCCAGGGCCGCATCCAGCAGGTCAACCGCGCGCTGGAAACCTTGACGGGCTGGAGCGAGGCCGATCTGCGCGGGCGGCCCTTCCTGGCACTGCTCGCCGAGCACTGTCTGCCCATGGCCAGCACCTTCGCGCAACAGATTCGCGCCGAGGCCATCCACGACTGCGAGCTCGCGATCAAGGGCGTGGCCGAGGAGATCCCGCTCGCGGTGAACTGCACCTCGCGTTACGACCATCGCGGGCGTCTGGTCGGCATGGTCTTGATCGGCCGGCCGGTCGGCGAGCTGCGCCGCGCCTATCGCGACCTCGCCCAAGAGCACGATGATCTCAAGCGCGCCCAAGGCCGCCTGGTCAAATCCGAGAAGATGGCCTCGCTCGGCCGGCTCGTCGCCGGCGTCGCGCACGAGTTGAACAACCCCATCAGTTTCGTCTACGGCAACGCGCATGCACTCGCGCGCTAACGCGAGCGGCTGCTGCGCTATTGCGCCGCGGTCGACGCCTCCGATCCCTCTGCCGAGCTGCTGGCGCTCAAGGCTGAGCTGCGCATCGAGCGGCTGCTGGCGGATCTCGATCCGCTCATCAAGGGCACGCTCGAAGGCGCCGAGCGCGTCCGCGACTTGGCGCAGGATCTGCGCTGCTTCTCCTCCGGCCAGCAGGGCGAATCCACCCGATTCGATCTGGTCCACCTGATCCGCACGGCGGTGCATTGGGTCACCAAGGGCGAGCGCGGGGAGATCGAAACGACGCTCGACCTACCGGACACGCTGAGAATTCAGGGACATCCCGGACAGATCCATCAGGTGCTCATGAACCTGGTCCAAAACGCACTCGATGCGATGCGCGACGCTGCGCAGCCACCGCGACTGTCGATCAGCGCCGGGCAGGATGCGACCACCGTCTGGCTGAGTGTCCGAGACAACGTCCCCGGCATCGACGAGCAGGACCTCAGCCGCATCTTCGACCCCTTTTTCACGACCAAACCCGTCGGCCAAGGGACCGGCCTGGGACTCTCCATCAGCTACGGCATCGTCGCCGATCACGGGGGCAGCCTGACCGCCGAGAATCACCCGGATGGCGGCGCCGAATTCCGGCTGGAGCTGCCGCTGAGCCTTGGACCTAGATCCGGAAAAGTTCCCAATGTACGGTTCAGCAACACGTAAAGCACTCGACCGGGGAATACCTTTGCTGCGGTCATCGTTGTCGTTTTCGATTACGAAAGCGACAACGACAACGATTGGATTCGGTGCTCAACTTATTTCCGACACGTCACCAACCAAGGTGCCCCTTAAAATCACTGAACCGCGTCACCGCCGAGGCATCCCGAGTCCATGGCGCGACGCAATCCCCGACGGCTTCATACGCGACACCGGACGCGGTTCACAATGAACCTGCTGTGGCTCCAGTCCGGCGGCTGCGGCGGCTGCACGCTCTCGCTGCTCGGCGCCGAGGCACCGAACCTGTTCGAGACACTCGCCGGCGCCGGGATCCGCATCCTCTGGCATCCGTCCCTGAGCGAGGCGAGCGGCGGCGAGGTGCTCGACCTGCTCGCCCGCGTCGAGACGGGCGACCTACCGCTCGACCTGCTCTGCATCGAGGGCGCGCTCCTGCGCGGGCCGAACGGCACAGGCGCCTTTCACCGCTTCGCCGGCACCCGAACACCCATGATCGACTGGGTGCGTCGTCTGGCGAACCGCGCACACTACTGCCTCGCGATCGGCACCTGTGCCGCCTTCGGGGGCATCACCGCCGGCGGCTCGAACCCCACGGACGCCTGCGGACTCCAGTTCGAGGGCACCTACCCCGGCGGTCTGCTCGGCACCGACTTTCGCTCCGGGGCCGGTCTTCCGGTGATCAATGTCGCCGGCTGTCCGACCCATCCCGACTGGGTCACAGAGACACTCATGGCGATCACCTTGGAGGGACTCACGACCCAGGACCTGGATGCCTACGCCCGCCCCCGGATGTACGCGGATCAACTGGTCCACCACGGATGCCCGCGCAACGCGTTCTACGAGTACAAGGCAAGCGCCCGCGCACCGTCCGATCTCGGGTGTCTCATGGAGCATCTGGGCTGTCTCGGCACCCAGGCCCATGACGACTGCAACACCCGGCTCTGGAACGGCTCCGGCTCCTGCACGCGCGGCGGCTATGCCTGCATCAACTGCACCTCGCCCGAGTTCGAGGAGCCGGGCCACGCCTTTCAGGAGACACCCAGCCTCGCCGGCATCCCGATCGGCCTGCCGACCGACATGCCGAAGGCGTGGTTCGTCGCACTCTCCTCGCTGGCCAAGGCCGCGACACCGGAGCGACTGCGCAAGAACGCGGTGTCGGACCATATCGCCGTACCGCCGACCATCCGGCCGACGAAGTTCCGGTGAGACCTTGACCAGTCTCACATTGGGGCCATTCAATCGTGTCGAGGGCGACCTGGAGGTCGAGCTCGAGGTCGCTGAGGGGCGCGTGCGCGAGGCCCGCGTCAACTCGCCCCTGTATCGCGGATTCGAGCAGATCCTCCAGGGCAAGGACCCGCGCGACACACTCGTGATCGCACCGCGGATCTGCGGGATCTGCTCGGTCTCTCAGTCCATGGCCGCGGCCTATGCGCTGGCCGATGCGGCCGGGGTGGCTATGCCGCCGAACGGCGAGCTGGCCGCCAATCTGGTCCTCGCCTGCGAGAACCTGGCCGACCATCTGACCCACTTTTATCTGTTCTTCATGCCGGACTTCGCTCGACCCGTCTATGCCGACCGGCCCTGGTATGCGGACAGCGAGACGCGCTTTCGGGCACTGAGGGGCACGGCGGCGTGCGTGGTTCTGCCCGCGCGCGCGCACTTCATGCATCTGATGGGTCTGCTCGCCGGCAAATGGCCGCACAGCCTAAGTCTGCAACCCGGCGGGACCGCCAAGCCGGTGCAGGCGCAGGAGCGCATCCGCCTGCTCGCCATCCTCGGTGCCTTCAGACGCTTTCTGGAGCGCGAGACCTTCGGCGATACCTTGGAGACACTCGTCGCACTGGACAGCGCCCGCGCACTCGACGCTTGGGCTGCGCGCGACCCGGGCCGAGGCGATCTGCGCCGCTTCCTGCAGATCTCCGACGACCTGGGCTTGGCAGGTCTGGGGCGCGCGACCGACCGCTTCATGAGCTACGGGTCTTACCCGAGCGGGGGCACCCGCCTTTTCCGATCCGGTCTCTGGGCCGACAAGGGTCCGCAGCCTTTGGATTTTGCAGTGATCGCCGAAGACTTGAGCCACAGTTGGATGGCCGGAGGAGGTCCGCTGCATCCCGCCGACGGCGTCACCATCCCGGATGCCGAGAAAGCGCACGCCTACAGCTGGTGCAAGGCCCCGCGACTCGCCGGCGAGGTGATCGAGGTCGGCGCACTGGCCCGTCAGCTCATCGACGGCCATCCTCTGCTCCGCGACCTGGTGGCGGAATCCGGCGGAAATGTGCGCAACCGCGTCATCGCGCGACTGCTCGAGATCGCGCGGGTCCTGATGGCGATGGAGGACTGGATCAAGGCGATCGCGCCGGGCGAGCCGTTCTGCGTGCAGACCGCAATCCCGGACGAGGCGAGCGGCGTGGGACTGGTCGAGGCGGCCCGCGGCAGCCTGGGTCACTGGCTCGCGATCCGTCGCGGCCGAATCCTCAACTATCAGATCATCGCCCCGACCACCTGGAATTTCTCCCCGCGCGACGCCGCCGGCATCCCCGGTGCCCTGGAGCAAGCACTGGTCGGGGCGGAGGTCCGACCGGGCGAGACCACACCGATCGCCGTGCAACACATCGTGCGTTCCTTCGACCCCTGCATGGTCTGCACGGTCCACTGAATCGCGTCCGCTACTGAACCGCGTCCGGCGGTTGATGTGTCGGTTGGCGTTGGGCCGAGCCTCGCGCTCACTCGATCACGACGGAGAGACGCGGTTCAGGATCATTTTTTACGTTGCGCGAGCCGCTCGGCGCACGCCGACAATCGTCGCGAAGCGGCGACACCCCGGGATCGACGACTTGAAGTCGTCTTCTTCGGCTGCCATGACAGGTGAGGGGGTCGACCCCAAAGCGAGAATCCCGGGGACCGTGCCGCCCCCAAGAAAGGGGGCAAAAGGTTCAACAACAAGTCAAACAGCGCGGCGAGAGAATACCCTTGCTACGTCAGTCGTTGTCGTAATCGACAACAACGACGATCGGATTCGGTGCTCGATTTATCTCGGACACCTTGACCAGAAAGACCCGCCGTTCAATCCGGCCAAACCCTCCGCCGACTCTGATACCCCCCCACCGATGATTCAGCGGCAGCCGCGGAAGCCGCACGCTTGGGCGCAACCGGCCGCGCGGCAGCACCCGCCCCGGTCGCCTTTGCGCGCCTCGCCGGGGCCGATGCCGTCGCAGCCACGGAGGCTTGCGCGCCTGCCGGCTCGGCATCACCCGGTTGGCCCGTGTCGCTCTTGGCCTTACGGATGGAATCCACCAAGCGGCGTTCGGTGCGGGCGGTGTTACGCGTGGTTTTGGTCGGGGTCGTCATGGTCGAAGATCTCCGCGATCAGGTCGTTGATCTCGGCCGCCGCGGCGGCACCGCGACGGCCTGCTTGGAAGACGCTGCGCCCCTCGAGCACACAGAGACGATGGATGGAGCGGCGCTGCAGGGAGGTTCGGGCGACCGGCAGATCCAGCTCCGCGACGGCATCGGGCATCAGGCGCGAGAGGGTCGTGCGCGGCTCTATCTGGCTCATCACGATCAGGGCGCGCAGGCGCGGGTTTACGGGGCGAATCGCCTCGATGATGCGGGCGAGATGACTGGTTGCCCAGAGGTCCATCGGCGAGGGTTGGAGCGGGATCAGCGCATGGTCGGCCATCCGCAGGGCGTGCTCGGTCTGCGGTGCCTTGATGGACGGGGGACAATCAATGACGACGTGGTCATGGACATCGCGAAGGGCCTGGACCGTTTTCTCGAGCCCGAAGGCCGCAGCCACCACGGCGGGCAGCGCCATGTTTTCATCCCCGATGAGGCGCCATTGATAGGCGGACTGCTGCGGATCGGCATCGACGATGACGACCGATCCTCGCCGCGCCAGACCAGCGGCGAGATTCAAGGACAAGGTGGTCTTGCCCGTGCCGCCTTTGTTGCCGACGACGGCGACGATGCTCATCGGCCGGCCTCGTGACGGAGGTGTTGCGGCGTACAGGGGACAAGCGGCACGGGTTTCGTCAAGGTCTCGACCTCGGCCATCGGCGGACATTGGAGCTGGGTCAAGGCTAGGCGCTGTGATCGAGCGGCGTCAAGCGCGGAGACTGGTTTACGCTTGAGTCTTGTCCCGTTCTGCCGATGACCCGCCCATGTCGACGCCACTCTACGAAAAGGACTTTTATCAATGGCTGGAGCACACCGCCGACCTCGTGCGCGACGGTCGCTTGGGAGTCGGCGCGTCTTCGCCCGAGCGGACAGCTCCGGCTCCGCGCCTTGCGCATCGAGCGCGATGATCCGCACTGGCCCGTGGCCCTCAACCTGTATCAGGCGTCCGCGCAACTGGATCTGCCCGCGCTCCTGCGCCGAGAGCTGCGGGTTCTGAGGCTCGATGCCGAGGGCATTCGCTCGCTGCGTTTCGGGGATTACCGACTGGAGGGCGACGGCGATCTGGCGCTCGAAGGTGCCGCGTTACGCGGTGATCAGATCGACATCCAGAGCCTGCATTTCGACCTGGATAAGGCCAGCGTGCTGCGCGGAGAGGCGGTCTTGTCGCGCGATCTGGCGATTGCCGCGCGCCTGCAGCTCGCGCCGCTCACACTCGCCGAAAACCCCGGCGCGCAGATCCTGCGTTTCATCTCCGGCGATCTAACCCTTTCGGCGAAGGCCGATGCCTGGGATCTCTTCAACGATTATCTGCGTGAGATCCCCTGGCTGGGCCTGTCCGGACATGGCGACCTCACGGCCGCGCTGTCGATCGATCGGGGCCAGCTCAAGCCCGGCAGCCGGCTGCGGCTGGACTCCCCCTCGCTCGGCGTAACGCTGCATCCCGGCGCAGAGCCGGGCGCGGATGCCAATGGCGCACCGCGACTGGTCGGCGACGACACCCTCTATCGACTCGCCGGCGCCGGCCGCGTCGAGCTTGGGGTGGTCTCCAACGCGGCTGGCGAAACCGAGACGGTCCTCGCCGTCGACCTCACCGGCGTGGAGATGCGCGACCAAAGCGAGGACACGCGCTTCCTCGACAGCCGAACGTTTCGCCTGGAGGCTCGCATCGCCGGGGCCGACCTCCTCCAACCCCCGGACCTGCCCGAGCAGACCTCGCTCACGTGGACATCGGCCGTCGTCCCGGATATCGCCGTCTTCTCGCGCTATCTCCCGCCGGGCAGCCCGGTAACCGTGCGCGGCGGGCAGGCCGGGCTCGATGCCGTCCTCACCTGGGAGGACAGCCGGCTGCATGGCGCGCTCGATCTGCATGGCGACGACATCCGACTCACCCTGCTCGAGACCGACGTCGAGGGCAAGCTCAACCTCGATCTGCGCATCAACGCGCTGAACCCGGCCGATCAGACACTGGACCTCACCGGCACCCAACTGCACCTGGAGGCGATCGCCGACCCGCAACCGCAGCAGTCGGCCCCCTTGGTCACCCGATTCAGCCTCGACGAGGCCAAGTTCAGGCTCACGCGCCCCATCGCCGACTTGCGGGCCATGGATCGCCTCCCGGATCCGCTCCCCGTCGACGGGCGGCTCCGACTCTCGGGCGAGGTCAACCACCTCGGATTCTTCGACGCCTTTCTGGGCCACACCTTGGGTGGCCGCGGCATCAGGCTCGACGGCAGCGGCGCCCTGCTCACCGAGCTGAACATCGTCGACAGCAAACCCGCCGGTGGAAGCCGTCTGACCGTCGAGGCAGGCACGCTGGGCGCCCGCATCCTGGACTTCGAGATCGGCGGCACCGGCGCACTCGACGCCCGTTGGCTGCAAGGCGACGCGGGCGAGACACTGAGGCTGGAGACCCGTTTCAACGAGGCCCGCCTCCGGCATCGTGATGAGCCCCGCCCCCTGCTCGACTCGGCCCGCATCGCACTGGAGATCGAGACCCCCGCGCCGTCCGGCCAAACCTTGGCCGATCTCTCGACCGATGCCGCCCGCGTGACCTTGCGGTGGGACGGCGCTCGGATGCCGGATGTCGGCGTGCTCAACCGCTATCTTCCGGAACAGGCACCTTTTCGATTCCGCGGCGGCAGCGCCATGAGCCAGGGCCTGCTCCGACTCGACGCGCAGCAGGCCAGCGGCACGCTGCACCTCACGGGCGAGGATATCGGCGGCGAGCTCTTCGAGACCTCGGTCGAGGGCGGCCTGAGCCTCGACCTTGAGCTGCGGAACCTGCGCCTGGACGGCAGCGCGCTCGACCTCTCCGGCACCCGCGTCGAGCTGCACGCCGCCGGGGATGCCCGCAACGAGCGACTGCGCACACTATTGAACATCAAGAAAGCCCGCTTCACCGACTGGCTGGATGCCGCGAACAAGCCCAACCGGGCCATGCAGGGTCGGCTCACGCTCGACGGACGCGTCACCCAGCTCGGTTTCCTGGACAATTTCCTGCCGCGCGAGCACGGCGTGCGGGTCCGCAGCGAAGGGCGGATCGATGCCGACCTCATCCTTCGCCACGAAACGCTCGCGCCCGGCAGCCGGGTGCGGATCGACGCTACCCCGCTCCAGGTCGACTTTCTGGACTATCGTGCACGGGGCGACGGCCGGCTGAGCCTCGAGACCGACGGCCGCGCCCGCGATCCGGGCGCCGCGCTGGAGCTGATACTCCCCCGCTTCTCGCTCGGACGCCAGGATGGCACGGAGAGCTACATCGAGGGTGAGGACCTCAGCATCGAAAGCCGCTCACCCATATATGGTCCGCCCCGCGATGCAAGAGGGAAACCGCTGTTTTTGGCAGAAGGAAACGTTGCAGCCATATATCCGGCATCGAATGAGGGTCGTTGCCGATCCTCGTGCCCTGATGGAATTCGCGCGCCTTCCCGTCCTC
>NZ_DATITZ010000119.1:0-34656 GCF_035467215.1 Thiocapsa sp.
TTGGCATCTGGCGGAAATTCTTGATCGAGACGTGGCGTGCCACACCCTCCTACTTTGCGCTGAAGTTTCCGGCTTTCGGGCGGGGTTGGCGACAGGGGTGGGGGATATTTTGAGGGGGTTTGCCCAGATTCGCGCAAACCCCGCCGAAATCCCAGCCTCCCCAAGCACTGCAGACGCCCGGCCGCGCCAGAACCCGGAAACTTCAGCTTTGCGTATATGAAAGCCAATCCGTTGGATGGTACTGGCTTTTGCTGTACCTTGCAGTCCGGCCGTAGCTCCCCGCCGCTGAGTCGGGCCATGACCGGCAAGTGGACCGACCCCGCATTGAAGCAGCGCTACCCGCAGCCGCACAGCGGGAACCATCGCCCATGTCAACATGGTCACGCTATTGGTCCGCGGTTACCTCGGGGCAATCTCGTTGCGATTTCAGAAGAAGCCGAACCACAGATACAAAAAATGCGAGCGCCGGAAAGAGAGAAAACGGTACGAGCGAGAAGTAAATCCAACGATTCGATACGACTGATGGCACTGAATTCACCAAGGATTTCGCATGAGTACGCTCATTGATAAAGGGGTTGAAAAAGGTCTAATCGCCTTTGACGCAGAACAAAAGAACATCACCTACATCGTTCAGAATAAGCGGTTTCGTTTCACTGACTCGGAGGAGAAGGTTCGAGCGCATGCCTATCTATCGCTCGTCTTTGACTACGGCTACGCACCCGAGCAGATCGATATTGAAGTCGCGGTCGAGCACCGCGTTCCCAACATTTTTTCGGACATCGTTGTCTATGCCGATCTTTCGCTGAAGAAACCGCTGATCGTCGTCGAATGCAAGCGGGAGGAAGCCAGTCAGGGCGAACTGGACCAAGGAATTGAGCAGGGTTTCGGGTACGCCAATTCGATGGATGCAGATTTCGTCTGGTTGACCTCCGGCATCCGCAACGACTATTTCCGTCGCGACCGCATCGCGCCAAGGGAACGCACCGCCAACCGCCTAGCCGATCTGCCCAAGGCCGGACAACGCGAGGTATCCCGCGCCAAATTTACGAAGGGCGGGGTCGATGGTTTCGAGCTGCGCACCGTCGAAGAGAACGAACTCACCCGCATCTTCAGACAGGCCCACGATGCCCTCTGGGCGGGTGGCAAACGCAACCCGGCGGAAGCCTTCGACGAACTCGACAAGCTAATCTTCTGCAAAATCTGGGACGAGCGCATGCCGCGCAAGAAAGGCGAGCCCTACGACTTTCAGGTCTTCAGCGACGACAAGGGCGATGCCCTCAAGCGGCGTATTCATGCCCTGTACCAGAACGGTCGCGCCAAAGATCCGGAGGTGTTCAGGGAAGATATCCGCCTGTCCAACGCCGAGTTGCAAACCGTGGTCGGCTACCTGGCCGGCACCAACCTGCATGACACCGACCTGGACAGCAAGGGCCGCGCCTTTGAAACCTTCATGACCGGCTTTTTCCGGGGCGAGTTCGGCCAGTATTTCACCCCGCGCAAGATCGTTCAGTTCATCGTCGATGCCCTGCCCATCACCAATGAAAGCGTGGTGCTGGATACCTCGTGCGGCAGCGGCGGGTTTCTCCTGCATGCCCTGGACAAGGTCCGCAAGCAGGCAAACGACTATCACGACCCGGACTCGCGGGAACACTGGCAATACTGGCACGACTTCGCCGAGTGCAACCTGTTCGGCATCGAGATCTCCGAAGGCATCGCCCGCACCGCCAAGATGAACATGATCATCCACGACGACGGGCATACCAATGTCATCGCCTTCGATGGCTTGGAACCGATCGACAAGATGCCGGCCAAGACCAACAAGCGGCGCGGATTCCAGCGGGATGGTTTCGATTTCATCATCACCAATCCCCCCTTCGGCTCCAAGATCAAATTCGCCGAAAAGCGCTACCTGGAGAACTACCGGCTCGGCAAGAAGGGCGTGGACTGGATCGATGCCAAGATCAACAACGTCAACCTGCTACGTGAAAACATCCGCGAACAGCAGACCACCGAAGTGCTGTTTATCGAGCAATGCCACCGCTTCCTCAAGTCCGGCGGCTATCTGGCCATGGTCATCCCCGACAGTATCCTCACCAACAGCAGCATGCAGTACGTGCGCGACTGGATCGAAGAGCATTGGCGCCTCGTCGCCGTGGTCTCGCTGCCTCAGTTCGCCTTCGCCGCCAATGGGGCGGGCGTGAAAAGCTCAGTGCTGTTCCTGAAGAAATACGCTGCCGCCACCACGGCGGCCATCCAGTCCATCAAGACCAAGGCCCAGGACGACCTCTTCGCCAAGGATGCCTTGGGCGTCGCGCTGGAGGCACTGATCGAGGAAAAGAGGAACACGATCAAGCGCGGCGACGCAGTCATCCAGACCATCGAAAATGAACTGGTTGCCAGGCTCGATGCACTGGCGGCGCAAGGGACTTTGACGGCGGCCATCAAGCGCGAACTCAAGGCCGAGGCCAAGGCTGCCATCGCCGCCCATAAGGACACCGACGCTTTCAAGGAGTGGCTGCAAGTCACCGGCGACGATTTCAACGAGCGCATCGAAAACCTGCGCGAAACGCTTGAGGATGATTTTCTCGCGAAGGTCAAGGCCCAACTCGACGACTACCCGATCTTCATGGCGATTGCCGAGGATATCGGCTATGACGCCACAGGGCGTCCAACTCCCACCAATGAGCTGGAAACCGTTGCCATTGAGTTAGCGCGGTTTGTGGCTCACATTGATAAGGGAGATTCGCGCCCTTTTGTCTGACCCCCGGCTTGGATGAAGACAAGGTCTTCATCGTCAACCGGGGGGAAACAGATTTGCGACTCGACGTACCCTTTCATCGGCCGTCATTGGTTCGATACATACAACGCATTGATGCGCATCCGGCTGGCATTGAGCCGATCCGAAATCTAGCAATCAAAGTGGTTGATGGACCTTTCGGCACTCAGTTAAAAGCTGATGAATACGTCGATTCCGGCATACCGTTGATTCGTGTGTCAGACGTGCGTACAGGAAAGATCTCCCGAGATGGTCTCGTATACATCACCCCAGAGAAGCAGGACGCACTATGCCGCAGCAGGGTGCTTCCAAACGATGTTGTGCTAACGAAAGCTGGCGCGATCCTGGGTTATGCAGCGGTTTTTCCGGATAGCCTTGTTGAAGGCAACATTACTTCTCACTCTGTTCTAATTCGTTGTCAAGATAGAATCTTGCCGCAGTTTCTTGCCTATTTCCTAAGATCAGCGCCAGGCCAGCGACAAGTGTATCGCTGGGGAAACAAGGCAACGCGTCCAGAATTGAATACTCAAGAGGTAAAGCGAATCCACGTTCCTTTACTCAGCATCGATAAGCAACGTGAGATTATCGCGATAATGAGTGAGGGTGAGCGTCGGAGCGAGACATTTTTAGCTGACGCCATGCGGCTGCTGTCCTCCATCGACGACTACCTCCTCGCCGAACTCGGCATTACCCTGCCGCCCGAGCCGGAAAAGACCATCACCAATCGCACCTTTTTGGCCCAGCGGCATGCATTAGCGGGTTGGCGATTTGATCCACAATTTCACAAACCCTGGTTTGTAATGGTAAATGAAGCTCTGAATTCATGCCACTATAGAAAGCCACGAATCCGAGACTTATGCCACCTACCGGTTGGTGGCGCAACTCCAACACGCGGCGATGATTCCCTATACGCGCAAGAAGGCGTGAAATTCATTCGCATAATGAATGTTGGAAAGGACGAGTTGGTTCTGAATGACGTTAAGTACATCAATAAATTCGTGCATGAAAAGGATCTCTTTCGCTCTCAGCTTTCGGAGAACGATATATTAATGACGATCACTGGCCGTGTGGGCACCGCTGCTGTCGTAACGCAAGACATCCTCCCTGCCAACATTAATCAGCATATAGTTCGATTGCGATTGCGAGTCAGTGACTGTTATCCAGACTACTTGTCTCTATATCTGAATTGTTCTTTAGGGACTATTTTGAGCAACCGCCCTGTGACGGGTGGTACGAGGATAGCGCTTGACTACCCAACAATTTCAGCACTTCAAGTTCCGCTACCCCCCAGAGATGTTCAGCGGAAAATACTTGGGCGCGTGGGAGAACTTCGAGCGGAAGCTAAACGCTTCCGTCAACAAGCCGAAGTCGAAATAGAAGTCGCCAAGCGCCGGATCGAGGCCATGCTATTGGGAGAAACGGCGTGAGCACGACCTTTCGCGGTGTCCTTGCTGAATCACTGGGCGGCTTTCTGGTGGTGCGCGGCTTTGCCCGGCTCAGCGAGTTGTCCAGGCATTCCTTCGCCGATGACTACCAACGCGATATCAAGCCGGATCATCGGGCCGCGATCCAACGGTTCTTCGAGCGCGGCGAATACCTCTTCTTTCCCGAGGTGGTGTTGTCGCTGGAACTCTTGACCGATTACGAGCAGTCCGGAGCACCGACCGATGATCCTGTAAAGCTGCTCTTACAAGGCCAGGGCTTCAAGTCCAACGTCAATGGCGTCAGCTTCAAGCCCACCCGCACCAGGACCGCGATCGACCTGACGCGGGTCAACCTCACTATTCCCGACGAGGCCGGTACGGTGCTCAAGCGCATCGACGGCAACCACCGTATCAGCGCCTTCGAGGCAATGAGCGACAAGGAACCCCTGGACCGCAACCCCGTTTCGTTCTGCATCGTCCTGCTACCCCAAGGTCAGGCCCGGCAGAGCGAGAAGGCCCTGTTCTATAACATCAACAGCAAGGCACTGCCCTTGACATCGGAAGAGGTTTACAAAGGCATCATCGAGGACGAGGCGGGCTTTCCGGACGATGTGCTGGACAAGGATTTCGGTCCTGAGTTTGTGCTGTGCCGAGAGATCCGCAAGATCCTCAACTTTGACTATCTGCCCCACCTGCGTGGCGTGTTTGGTCAGCACGCGGGACAGGAGGACGGGCGATGCTCGGTGCTGGTCGAGTCTTTGCGCGACTTGCAGCGGGAGCGGGAACGGTTGCAGGATGCCTCCCCTCTACCCGGTCGCGTCCAGTTTCTGCAAGCGATTCAGACGGTTCATGCCAGCTATGCGGACGAGCGCCTGGCGCGTAGCACATCCAGGGGCCTGTTCTCGGCGTTCCTGTTCTTCGCCCTCCAAGGTGGGCCACGCTACCGGCTGTTGGAAAACTGGGTTCTCAAGAACCACCAATATGAACTGCAAACCATCAACGCCTCGGATCTGATCCGCATCTTCGAGAAGGTGGCCGAGTCGCGCCGGCGACAGATCTTCGTGTCCATGCAGTTCAAGATTCCGGGCCAGAATGGCCAACTGCTCGATAACCCGAACTGGAAGGCAATCGAGTCCGCTATCGTGGAATTGAATCAGGAATACCAGTGCGATTTAAAGCTCAAGCCCATCCGCGTCGATGAATTCGACAAGGGTTTCTCATATCCGATCAGCAGAGAGATTTTTCAGTTGATCGAGGAATCGGGCTATCTGATCGCCGATCTGACGGCGGGAAACAAGAATGTTTATCACGAGATCGGGCTTTTGATGGGCTTGAATCAAGCGTGCCTCAAAACGCACGACAACTTTCTACTTCTGCACAATGGCAGCATCGGAGATGTCAGCAAGGATTTCGGATTCAATCTCGCCGATTTCAAACAGCTTCGCCTCACCGACACCCACAGCATTTGCAGGGAGGTCAAAAGACAGGTGTCCATTTACTATGGACTCATCACGGGCTGATCGCAGGTGACACGACTCGTCCAATCAGAGGGGAGAACGCCTGAGTTCAGTCGCTTCACCATCTACGTGGACGAAAGCGGCGACCACGGCCTCGAGAGTATCAATCCCGAGTATCCGCTGTTCGTGCTGGCCTTTTGCCTGACGGCCAAGGAAGACTACCGGACGGCCATCGTCCCCGAGATCGTCGGCTTCAAACATCGCTGGTTTGGACATGAGGCGGTCATTCTCCACGCCCATGAAATCCGCAAGGAAAAAGGCGATTTCGCCTTTTTGTTCGATCGATCAGTCCGCCAGGCTTTTCTCGAGGAACTGACCGACCTCATGGGACGATTACCGTACACGCTGATCGTCAGTGTCATCGACAAACTCAAGCTGAAGAACCACTACAAGGCGCCGGACAATCCCTATTCCATTGCCATGCAATTCTGTCTGGAACGCGCGTTTCTGTTCCTGCGGGAGCAAGGCGAAGCGGACCGGCTGACGCATGTTCTGGTGGAGTCGCGCGGTCCCAAGGAGGATGCCGACCTGGAACTGGCCTTTCGCCGCATCTGCGACGGGACCAATGCCTGCGGCTGTCGCTTGCCGTTCCAGGTGGTGTTCGTGGACAAGAAACAGAATCTGGCCGGTCTGCAACTGGCCGATCTGGTCTGTCATCCGATCGGTCGCCATCTGCTCAAGCCGGAGCAGACGAACCGAGCCTATGCTGTGGTCGAGCGGAAGATTCGGCGCAACGGCGCAGGCCGAATCGAGGGCTATGGGCTGAAGACCTTTCCCTAGAAAGCAGAAGGGGCACGGTCTGCACCGCGCCCCAACGCCGATCGGGAACTCCCAATCCATTTGGCGCTAAGATAGTCGCGTCGACGAAGCTAAACAAGCCCCGGTCGCCCGGACCGGGGTGCGTATCGAGCTGCTTCTCGAAATGGACGATTGTGGCGGTCAGGGAGCCGCCAGTTCTGCAGGCAGGATCGAGCACGTTCTCACGCCCAGTTTCTTTCGAGCCCAGACTGGGATCGACACGGGCCAGCATGAACTCGGTGACGGCACGCAGGGTGCAGATCTCGCCGGCGTTTCGCAGGTCGTCGAGCTGGCCTCGCGCCTTGATGTCGTGGACGTCGATGGTCTCCTCCGTCTTGATGGTCGTGCTGCGTTTAATGGTATCAATCAGCGCTGGTTTCATCGCGACGCCTCGATGCGAATGCCTTGTGCCGACGCTCGCGCAGCTCGGCCTCGAATCCTTTCGGATCCTCCATGTCCTCCCAAGCACCGGCGAAACGCATGACGTCGGAAACGGTTGTCGGAGGCTCGCGCTCCAAGCCGAGTCGAAAGAGATGAATGATGTCGAACACCTCCGGCATCCTCCGGGTATCGCCGAACACGGCAGATGAGAGTGGGGTCGCCAGCGCGACCGGCAACGGTTAGGGCTTGAGGCTAGCCCCGGAGCGGGGGCCGGTCAATTCAGCAGTGACGAGACCCAAAGAACACCCGGGTGAGGAGTTCGGAAACACGGGGCCAGTTGCATAAACGCCTTGGGCCCGAGCGGCGAACCCGGGCGGCACGTGCCGCCCGGTCGGACTCAGTCCTTGTTGCTGTTAAACATCTGCATCGGGTTCGGCATCATCTTCATCGGGTTCATGCCGCTTCCCCCGCGATCATCCTCGCCGGGTCCGTAGCCGGGCCCGTATTCGGGACCATAACCCTGCCCATAGCCCGGTCCGTAACCCTGCCCGACGCCGGGTGCCGGGGCATAGCCCTGGTCATAGCCTTGGCCGTAACCGGGCGCGTAACCCTGGCCGTAGGGGGGAGCGGACGGATAGCCTTCCGCGGCGCCTCCTCCGTACCCGGGGGCTTGTCCGTAACCCGGCACACCGCCGTATCCCTGCGGGGGGATCTGCTGCATCGGAGCACCGCCCATTTGCGGATCCGTGTAACCGGGCGGAGGCCCGTAGCCTTGGCCGGGTGCGCCGCCATACCCCGGCTGCGGGGCTCCGTAGCCGGGTCCCGCTCCGTATCCCGGCGCGCCACCGTAACCGGGTGCGCCCTGTGGGTAATAGCCTTGGGGATAGCCCTGCGGGGGCGGATAATCGCCCTCACCGCGGCGGTCCTTGTTGCCGCCCATCCATTTGGATGGATTCATCATGTCCCCCATGTCGACTGCGAATGTCGGTCCGCTCAGGATCAGGGTCGCAATCCCGGCCGTCAGTGCTGTCTTGATGATGCTCATAGCGCTCCGATGTGCTCCTCGTCTGTTGTCATGAAGTTTTCTCCTCGCCAGTCGATTATGGACCCTGCGAGACCGGATGCCATCACCCGGTCATGGCTCGGCAACGATGCTGCATGCGAGAAGCTGGGTTAAGATTGCCGCGGCTGCAACGGGCAACGAGAAACCCGTGACTTGGCCCCGCTCAAAAAGACACTTCAAGCAGAGTTCGACCCGAGCCAAACACCGGAGAACCCCACGCGATGACGAACCCACTGAGCGGTTTCAGTCCACCTGCGCGCGGCCTGCTCGTCGCGGGCGCCTTCGCGCTCGTGATCGGACTCATGAAGATTGCGGCTCCGATCCTCGTGCCGCTTCTGCTGGCGGTTTTCATTGCGATCATCGCCACTCCTGCGCTTAAGTGGATGCGGCAACGCGGCGTGCCGAAGTGGGGTGCGCTGGCGGTCATCATCTTCGTGCTGCTCGACGTCGGCAGCCTCTTGGCCCTCGTCACCACGGGCGCACTCGAGGGCTTCAGGGATAGCCTGCCGACCTATCAGGAACGCTTCACGCTGCTGAGCGATCAGCTCGGGGGCTGGATGGAAGGCGTCGGCGTCGGCGGATCGCGCGAGGCGATCCCGGATCTCCTGGATCCGAACAAGGTTGCGGTCGCTGTTCGGTATCTCTTATCGAACGCCAGCGGATTCTTCGCGACCGGACTCTTGGTGCTGCTCGCCGTCGTCTTCATCCTGCTGGAGGCGAGCTCGTTGCCCGCCAAGCTGAAGGTCGCCTTCCGGATGACCGAGGCAGGCAACGCGCGCCTGAAACGCCTGTTGGACTCGATCAAGCGTTACATGCTGATCAAGAGCCTGACCAGTCTCGGTACTGCCGTGTGCGTTTGGCTCTGGCTGTGGTTTCTCGGCATCGACTTCGCGGTGCTCTGGGCGGTGCTGGCGTTCTTCCTGAACTTCATCCCCGTCGTCGGCAACATCGTGATGATGATCCCGGCGGTCCTGCTCGCCCTGGTGCAGGTGGATGTGTCCACCGCCCTCTGGGTGGCGGTCGGTTATCTCGTCATCAATACGGTCATCGGCAATGTCCTGGAGCCCCGGATCATGGGCAAAGGGCTGGGCATCTCGACGCTGGCCGTTTTCATTGCGTTGCTGTTCTGGGGATGGATGTTCGGCACGGTCGGCATGTTCCTGGCGGTGCCGCTCACCGCCGCCCTGATCATCGCGTTGGACGCGAGCCCGCATACACGCCCGATCGCGATCCTGCTCGGCCCTGCGATCGAGCCCGAGCCCGAGCCCGAACAAAATAGCCCGACCTGATCCTCGGACATGGGCTGCCGACACTTTTGCGGCGAACGGCGATTGACGTTGCTCTCTGTCTAAGCGGTCATCGCCGAGCCGGGCTCCGGGCGTCGATCGAGCACCTTCGCCGAAGGGATCGCCGACCCTGTCCGGTCGACGTCCCGATGCCCTCAGGGCACCCGTATCGCGTGAAACATGCGTCCGTCGACCCGCTGGACCAGAACCGCAACGGACCGACCGGATTGGATCGCATCCAGGATCCGGTTGAAACCCGCCAGATCCTGAACCGACTGGTTGTCGAGCATCAGGATCACATCGCCCGCGACCAACCCCGCCTGCTCAGCGGGTCCCGGCTCGACCCCTTCGACCAGCACACCGCCGGCGACGACGGCCAACTGCTCGCGCTGCTCGGGCGTGATCTCCCCCACGAAGAGTCCGATCCGATTCGCGGACACCTTCTCCGGCGCACTGCGGTTAGCGGCGATCTGATCCTCTTCCGGTAGCTCGCCGATCTCGACATCGAGATCGACCATCTCGCCGATTCTGAGCACTTGCAACTTCACACGCTCGCCGACCGGCGAAATCCCCACCATGGGCGGCAAGGCGCTCGAGGTCGGGATATCCCGTCCGTTGAAGGTCACGATGATATCGCCCGGCCGGACCTTCGCAGCCTCTGCCGGACTCCCCGGCAAGACCTGTGCAACCAATGCCCCGCGCGGCTGCTTCATCCCGAAGGATTCGGCAAGCTCCCGGGTCACGTCCTGAATCAACACGCCCAGCCAACCGCGGCTGACTCGGCCCGTGGTCTGCAGCTGATCGACCACGTCCATCACGACATCGATCGGGATCGCGAACGAGAGCCCCATGAAACCGCCCGTGCGGCTGTAGATCTGACTGTTGACCCCGACCACCTCTCCTTCGAGGTTGAACAAGGGACCGCCCGAGTTGCCCGGATTGATCGCTACGTCGGTCTGGATGAAGGGGATGTAGTTTTCGCTCGGGAGACTGCGACCCTTGGCGCTCACGATCCCCGCGGTGGCGGAGGACTCGAACCCGAAGGGCGAGCCGATTGCCAGCACCCACTCGCCGACCTTGAGGTCCTGCGCAGCGCCGATCTTGGCCGCCGGGAGCCCCTCCCCATCGATCTTCAGGAGCGCGATGTCGCTGCGTTTGTCCGTGCCGACCAAGGTCGCCACGAACTCGCGCCGATCACTGGTGCGCACGATGATCTCCTCCGCACCCTCCACGACATGGGCATTGGTCAGAACGGATCCGTCTGCCGAGATGATGAACCCGGACCCGAGCGAGCGCGATTGCAGACTATCGTCCGGAAGGGCGCCGTCTTCGCCGAAGAAATGCCGGAAGAAATCCTGCAGGGGACTGTCTTCCGGGAGATCGGGGACGGAAAATTCAGGCAAATCCGTGGCCGCGATCGGCGCCTGCTTGGTGCTGATATTGACCACCGAGGGGCCGTTCTCGGCGACGAGATCCACGAAGTCGGGAAGCATCCGGCTGGCCGCAAGACCGGGCATGAGCGCGCCGCAGACCAATGCCGCGAGGGCGAAGGAGAAGATCGGGATGGGACGCATGGATGCTCCGAGATGAAGGGGTTCGATCGGGCGGCCGCGACGAGCGCGGCGGCGCGGGTGTCGCGTGATCGCGTCAGGGGGGCTGTCGAGGCCTCCTTGGCCGCATGAAAGGCTCGGCCCGCCGGGCTGATGCGCCGGAAGGTCGCGTCGATGGCTCGGATCGGCGGCGACCCGAATCAGGGCGCCGTCGGAATCCCGACCGGCACGCCCCGCTCGATGCGACAGACCACTGCTTGCTGCCCCGGGCGAGTCCGGGAGCGCGCACTGTAGCCGCGCAGCCAGAGCAACGCCAGAGCGAACCCGAGTGCGGCACCGAGAAGCACCGCCGCATCGCCGAAACCACCTTCGGCGAGACCGGCAAGGGCTTCTCCCGCAAGCGCGCCGCCGAGCAGGCCCGCCAACGGGACGAAGTAAACCGCAAAGGACGCCGAAAGGAGACCTTGCTCTGAGATCCCGAGCATGACGCGTTCGCCGACCGCCGCCTGCGCCTCGTTCAATGCTTCGACATGAATCGAGCCGCGCCCGAAGTAGCGCTCGATCAGCGATGTCCCGCAGGCGCCGTGCGCAGCGCAGCCCCCGCAGACCGTGCGCCGCTCGATCCGGACCCGGGCATTGGGACCGTCAATCGAGACGACGACACCAGATTCTTCGATCATCGGCGGGTTACTCCGGCGGGTTCTCGACAGGTCGAGCGCCGAGTACGGCCGCTTCGACGGTCGCGGACGGAACCTCCCCGACAGCGGTAATTTGGTAACCGTCGACTTGCCGACCGGCCGCATGCACGGCACCGATATGTGTGGCTCCGCTCAGCCCGTCGCGGGTATCGTCCTCGATATAGACGGAATAGGCGGAAAGACGATCGGTAAAGAGGAAGTGCTCCACCACCGCGCCGCTCGGGTGATCCATCACGCCGTGGCTCACCAACTGAAAGCCGGGCGGTCGCTCGTCGAAACGCCAGCGGCCCTCGACCCGAGCCGCCGGAGCGCCCCGCAGACCGGCGGCCTCCACCCTCGCAGGCACAGTCGGGGCATCCGTATCGACCGTGATGGCGGTGAACATCAACTGCTCCAGCGACGAGCCGTTGCTGTCGATCAGGTCGGACTTCAGCGGAAGGAAGGTCTCCTGATCCACATAGAACCGGTACCCGTACCTCAAATCATCGCGCGGGATGATCCCGACCACCTCGGTATCGCGCCCGGCGACCCGCGCCACCCCTTGGATCTCGATGCGATAGTAATCGCCGAGCAGCTCCGGGGAGATTCCGTCGGTGTTCAAGAGTCCGCCCGCTCCGGACGGGCGTTTGACCGAAATCGGATGCCCGTCGGGCAGCACGCACATCACCCGATCGCGCTCGCGGGTCACGGCCTTGACGGGACCGCTCAAGGACAGCAAACGTTCCTGGATCTGCCCCTCTTCGTAGCGGTGCACCAGGTGCAGTGCCTCGAGTCGGTTGTCGTGAGAGTAGACCAGCGTCCCCTCGTAATTGAGCGACCTCAATGCCTCGGCCATGCGCTGAAGGAGGTCGCTCGCACGCTCGGTCACCTCGTCGGCAAGGCTTGCCTGGACCACCAGCGACAGCACGAGAAACAGGACCAGCCGGGCCGGGAACCGCGGGTTAACGGCCCGCTTCATAGCCGACGAAGGTCGCATAAGGCAGCATGCCCTTGGCCCCGGTCGTCGGGGCGGTCTCTTGGTGGGTCACGAGGTAGAGATCTAGCTTGTTGGCCAGCTCCGGGCGGTCCAGATCCCAACGCTTGGCGGGGACGACGACGGTAGCCGGCTGCGCGGCAAAGGTCGGCGCCGTGGCGGGGCCGTTGGGAAGCGGGCTCACGCTGTCGAAGAGGCTCGGCGCCACGAAAACCGCAAGGAAGGCGGCCGCAGCCGCAAGGGCAATGCCGGCGATCGGTCGTTTCGGTCGGGGCCGCTCGGCACTGCGTCCGCGTGGAGCAAAGACGACGGGCTCCTCTGCGATCCGCTCGCGAACCGCTTCGGCAACCCCGCGATAGGGTCTTTGAACGGACTCGCCGCGAATCGCCGAGCCGATCGCGTGATAGCGCTCCCACGTACCTCGCAGGTCGGGATCGCGTGCGATCGCGTCGACGAGGCGTGCGGTACCGGCGGAATCGAGCACGCCGTCCTGAAGCTCGGAAATGCGTTGTCGTAGCTCGTCACTCATTGCTGCATGCCTGGGCTGAGAATTCGTCTGTTGGATGGCCGGAGCCGCGGGGTCATCTCGATACCCGCGGCCGGACGTTTACGCCGCCGAACGGACCCGGTCTCCCATGCCGTCGACCGCTCGCTGCCGTTTTGACGCCTGAGAGTCGTCATGGTTCGAGGAGCGGCCTCAACCGCTTGTCGATCGCATCCCTGGCACGAAAGATCCGCGAGCGCACGGTACCGATCGGGCACGCCATCGCGGTCGCGATCTCCTCGTAGCTCATGCCCTCGAGCTCGCGCAGGACGATGGCTGTACGCAGATCCTCGGGGAGGTCGTCGAGCGCGCGCTGCACGGTCTGCGCGATCTCCTCGGTCAGGGCCAGCCGCTCGGGTGTGCCCGAATCGCGAAGGCGAACGCCCATGTCCATCTGCTCGGCGACCTCGGCCTCGACATCGTCCCCGGGAGGGCGACGTCCCTGAGCCACCAGGTGATTCTTCACCGTATTCACCGCGATGCGGTAGAGCCAGGTGTAAAAGGCACTCTCGCCGCGAAATGCCGGAAGTGCGCGGTATGCCTTGAGGAAGGCGTCCTGGCTGATGTCCATCACCTCGCTCGGATCACGGATGTAACGCGAGATCAGGTTCGCCACCTTTTGCTGGTACTTCAACACCAGAAGGTCAAAGGCGCGCTTGTCTCCGCTTTGGGCGCGCGACACGAGCACCTGATCGGCGTTGCGCTCAGACATGGACACGAGCCTTGGCGCTGCTGACCAGCAATTCCGTTGGCATGGACAATTCCCCGATTCGGAAGTTCGTGAGCCCCCTCAAGTGCGGCCGAGGTCACCCAAATAAAGCGACAAACCTTGATCCCGCCCATGAAATGGGTGAGTTTACGGCGAACCGCCCCAGTCGCCCAACTCAACCGAATCAAACTCGGGAGAGCGCATCGCGAAGGCGCCGAACCTCAACCCGTCCCCAACGCCCGTGCGCCCCATTAGGAAGGTTCCGATCATGCCAGCCAACCCCCATCGCTACGACGTCCTGATCCTCGGCAGCGGCGCCGCCGGATTAAGCCTCGCACTGCGCCTGCACGAGGATCTTTCGGTCGCCGTGATCTCCAAGCGCGAGCTCAGGGAAGGCAGCACGCTCTACGCGCAAGGCGGCATCTCGGCCGTGTTGGATGCGACCGACTCGATCGAATCGCACGTGCAGGACACGCTCAAGGCCGGTGCCGGGCTGTGCGACCGGCGCGTGGTCAAGCAGATCGTGGAGCGCGGACCGGACAACATCCGCTGGCTGCTCGGTCAGGGTGTGGAGTTTACACGCGACGAAGCCAGTGCATCGACAGGCGGCTATCACCTCACCCGCGAAGGCGGCCACACCCATCGGCGGGTCATCCACGCCGCCGATGCGACCGGCCGTGCCGTGGCGACGACGCTCGAGACCCAGGTGCGCACCAAGCCGAACGTCACCCTGTTCGAGCAGCACATCGCCGTCGACCTCATCACCTCCAAACATCGCCCCGGCAAGAAGGATCACCGCTGTCTGGGCGCCTACATCCTGGATTTGGGCACGGGACAGGTCGAAGTCTACCTTGCACGCTTTGTTGTCTTGGCGACCGGAGGGGCAAACAAGGTCTATCTCTACACCAGCAACCCGGATGTCTCCACCGGCGACGGTATCGCAATGGCCTGGCGTGCCGGTTGTCGGGTCGCGAACATGGAGTTCATGCAGTTTCACCCGACTTGTCTCTATCACCCGGAGGCGCGCTCCTACCTGATTACCGAGGCATTGCGCGGAGAAGGCGCGCGTCTATTGCTGCCCGACGGCGAGCGCTTCATGCCGCGCTTCGATTCCCGTGCGGAGCTCGCCCCGCGCGACATCGTGGCACGCGCCATCGACCACGAGATGAAGCGACTCGGTACCGCCTGCGTCTATCTGGACATCTCGCACCGGCCGGCCGATTTCGTCATCGAGCATTTCCCCACCATTTATCAGCGTTGCCTGGAGCTGGGGATCGACATCACCACGGACCCGATCCCGGTGGTGCCGGCCGCGCATTACACCTGCGGCGGCGTCATGGTCGACGGGCGGGCTCGCACGGATCTGCCCGGCCTCTACGCAAGCGGGGAGACCGCTTACACCGGCCTGCACGGGGCGAACCGGATGGCCAGCAACTCACTTCTGGAGTGCCTGGTGTATTCGGAGCTTGCAGCCAACGACATCGCACGCCTGATGAACGAGGTCCCGCATCCGCCCGAGGTGCAGCCCTGGGACGAGAGCCGGGTCACCGAGCCGGACGAAGAGGTGGTGGTCACGCACAACTGGGACGAGCTGCGCCGCTTCATGTGGGACTACGTCGGCATCGTGCGGACCAACAAACGTCTGCGCCGCGCCAAACGCCGTGCGGACCTGCTGCAACAGGAGGTTATCGAGTACTACAGCCGATTCCGGGTGAGCAACGATCTGATCGAGCTGCGCAACCTGCTCGAGGTCGCGGACCTGATCATCCAATCGGCGCTGCGCCGGCGCGAGAGTCGCGGGCTGCATTACACCCTGGATTTTCCGGACAAGGACGCGACCCAACGCACCCCGACCATCCTGATCCCTGACAGTTACCGGCCACGCAGCGGCGATTGATCGCAATGGTCTATGACTCAATGCTCAAGATTGACCTAGCCAGAAGGCGACCATTTTCGAAGTAGGTTATATTGCCGCGTTACGTCGGAGCGCTTACAAGGGTCTTCGCGCGCGTCGGTTTCGCTGTCCGATCCGATGCGTCGTCCGACCCGAACGTCGCACGCGCGCGGCACAACGGTACCGCCCGGTTCCGCCCGGTTTGGCCCGCGGGTCCGCCCGGTCCCGACCGACATCCCCCGCAATTGGAGAACGATCAAGATGACCGACTATGTCCGCTGGCTGAGCGAGCTCGGAATGGACGACGTCCCCGTCGTCGGCGGCAAGAACGCGTCGCTCGGCGAGATGATCCAGAACCTCACCGACGTGGGTGTTCAGGTCCCGGGCGGATTCGCGACGACCGCCGACGCCTACCGCGAGTTTCTCGCCAAGGACGGACTGGACGAGCGCATCCAAGCGGTCCTCGACGAGTTGGACGTCGACGACGTCACGGCGCTCTCCCAAGCCGGTCCGCGCATCCGCGGCTGGGTCATGGAGCAGCCCTTTCCGGCGGCACTGGAAGCGGCGATCGACGAGGCCTTCACCCGCCTGACCGCCGAGGCCGGCACCGGCGCGGTCTCCTGGGCCGTGCGCTCCTCGGCGACCGCCGAGGATCTGCCCGACGCCTCCTTCGCCGGTCAGCAGGAGACCTTCCTCAACGTCGAGGGTCTGGACAACATCAAGCACCGGATCAAGGAGGTCTTCGCCTCCCTGTTCAACGACCGGGCCATCTCCTACCGCGTCCATCAGGGCTTCGAGCACCGCAATGTCGCCCTCTCGGCCGGCATCCAGCGCATGGTGCGCAGCGATCTGGCCGCCTCCGGCGTCATGTTCACGCTGGACACCGAATCGGGTTTCCGCGACGCCGTCTTCATCACCTCGAGCTACGGGCTCGGCGAGATGGTCGTGCAGGGCGCGGTCAATCCCGACGAGTTCTACGTCCATAAGCCGACACTCGCCGCCGGCCGTCCCGCCATCCTGCGCCGCAGCGTCGGCGACAAGGCGATCCGCATGGTCTACGACGCTGCCGCAGGCACCAAGAGCCCGGTGCGCACCGAAGACGTCCCGGAGGCCGATCGTCTGCTGTTCAGCATCACGGATGCCGAGATCGAGCAGCTCGCACGCCAGGCTGTGCTGATCGAGCAGCACTACGGACGCCCGATGGACATCGAATGGGCCAAAGACGGCAACGACGGCAAGCTCTATGTCGTGCAGGCGCGTCCCGAGACCGTGCAGAGCCGCTCGGGCAACGTGATCGAGCGCTATGTGTTGCGCGAAAAGGGTCCCGTGCTCACCAGCGGGCGCAGTATCGGCAGCCGCATCGGCGCCGGCGCGGCCAAGATCGTCTCGAGCATCGCCGACATGCACCGTGTCGAGGCCGGCGACGTCCTCATCACCGACATGACCGATCCGGATTGGGAACCGGTCATGAAGCGCGCGGCGGCCATCGTGACAAACCGCGGGGGCCGCACCTGTCACGCCGCCATCATCGCCCGCGAGTTGGGCGTACCGGCCGTGGTCGGCTGCAACAACGCGACCGAGGTGGTGAAGGACGGCCAGCTCGTGACCGTGAGCTGCGCCGAGGGCGACACGGGACTCATCTACGACGGCAAGCTGGCGTTCGACTACAAGACCGTCGAGCTCTCGGCCATGCCCGAGATCCCGGTGAAGATCATGATGAACGTCGGCAACCCGGATCGCGCCTTCGCCTTCGCGGCCACGCCCAACGCCGGTATCGGGTTGGCGCGTCTGGAATTCATCATCAACAACATGATCGGGATCCACCCCAAGGCGCTGCTCGAATTCGACCAGCTCCCGGCTGATCTCAAGGCCCGGATCGCACCGCGTATCGCTGCCTATGCCAGCCCGCGCGAGTTCTATATCGCCAAGCTCGCCGAGGGCATCTCGACCCTGGCCGCCGCTTTCGCGCCCAATACCGTCATCGTGCGCATGTCGGACTTCAAGTCCAACGAATATGCCAACCTGGTCGGCGGGACGCGCTACGAGCCCGAGGAAGAGAACCCCATGATCGGGTTCCGGGGCGCCGGTCGCTATGTCGCGCCGAACTTCAAGGAATGCTTCGAGCTGGAATGCGAGGCGCTCAAGCGCGTGCGCAACGACATGGGCCTGACCAATGTCGAGATCATGATCCCCTTCGTGCGGACGCTCAAACAGGCCAAGGCGGTCGTCGAGGCGCTCGCCGAACAAGGTCTGGAGCGCGGCAAGAACGGGCTGCGCCTCATCATGATGTGCGAGCTGCCCTCCAATGCCGTGCTGGCCGAGGAGTTCCTGGACTATTTCGACGGCTTCTCGATCGGCTCCAACGACATGACTCAGCTCACCTTAGGTCTGGATCGGGACTCGAGTCTGGTTGCCGAGAGCTTCGACGAGCGCGACCCTGCCGTGAAGAAGATGCTGTCGATGTCGATCGCCGCCTGCCGCGCCCAGGGCAAGTATGTCGGCATCTGCGGTCAGGGCCCGTCGGACCATAAGGACTTCGCCGACTGGCTGCTCAAAGAGGGGATCACCAGCATCTCGCTCAACCCGGATACCGTCATCGATACCTGGATCTATCTGGCGGAGCAGGCGAAGACGCTCTGAGGCTGAACCGCGTCGCGGAGCGCGTGTGCAGGCGCCGGGGTCGATAGGGCCTCGGTTGATTCTTGCTACGTCGAGGGGACGCGGTTCAGGAAACCGGGTCGGATGAGCGATAGCGTCATCCGGCATGCAACGTCGGCATTCCCGCGGCCTCCGTAGCGGTAAGGTGAACACGTGCGGCGCCGTTCACCAGCGTCCGTGCAGGACCCGCACGATGAACAAGGCGGTCACCTGCGACCGCACACCTCGACCTTGATCAGCGGATGGGCTACGCCGTCGCGTACTACGGCGCGATTCCAAGGCACCAAGGCCATCTGCAGCACGTCCCGGTAACGTGCGCACGTCGCGCTGTCCAGACCCACAGTGATCAAACAGCGATAGCCGCGAATCCCGAAGCCATCGTCCGGGCGCACCTTCAGGTCGTAACCTGTAGCCGCGACGAGCCCTTCCCTCAGACAGTCGGCCAATGCCTCCGTCACGCACGTGGCTATCGCATCGGTGCCCGGATCAGCGGCGTGCCGGGAACCGGTCCAGCCGAGCCGTCTCGCGCGGATCGCCTCTTCCGGGGCGGCCAAAAGCTGCTGTCGGCGCTGCGTGATCCAATCCCCCGCCACAAGCTGCACGGCCACCGAAGCGACAGACTCGGACGGAAACCGCTGCCCGGCGAGTGCAACGACCGGACGCGGAACAAAGGTGCCATGGAGGCGCATGGTCCGATCCATCCGCGGCCGTCCTGCAGCACGATCGGCAAGCGCATACCAGCGCCGCGCCTCGGCCATCGCATGGGTATCGCGCACCGACACCTCCCCACCCGCGCCGAGCACCCAACCGTCGGGCCAGAGTGCGACCTGATAGGCGGGTAATTCCGCGACGACACGTGCGGCCGAATCCGACGCAGTTCCGACACTTGCGGCCGAGACCGACCGCTTGAGCCGCAAGGGCGACAGGGACGCGAACAGTCTCGACGGACCGGCCCGGAGGGATCGGCTCGGCACCCGATCAGGACCTCTTGGTGCTGGACAAATCCCAGAGCGCCGGAGAGTGAAAGAGCCGGGCAAGCTGAAGCTCGCGCTCGCTCTCTAGCTCGCGCGGCATGTGGTCGCCGAAGCGCGTGAAGAGCTCCTCCTGATCGTGCGTCTCCAGGCGCGCCGCCTCGCGATCGATGTTCATGATCGAGTAGAAACGCTCGCGATCGAAATCCAGCCCGTCCCAGTTGAATGCCTCGTAGTCCGGGATCCAGCCGATGGGACTCTCGACCGCCGAGCCGTCGTCGTTGCAGCGTTTGACGATCCACTCGAGCACACGCATGTTCTCGCCGAATCCCGGCCAGATGAAGCGGCCGTGCTCGTCCTTGCGGAACCAATTGACGCGGAAGATCCGCGGCGGGGTGGAGACGCAGCGCCGGCCGATCCGCAGCCAATGCCGCCAATAGTCCGCCATGTTGTAGCCGCAGAAGGGCAGCATCGCCATCGGATCGCGCCGCACGGCCGCCTGCCCGATCGCCGCGGCAGTCGCCTCCGACCCCATGGTGGCGGCCAGATAGACCCCGTGCTCCCAGTTGTAACTCTGAAAAGCCAGCGGGAAATGCCGACTGACCCGCCCGCCGAACAGGAAGGCACTGATGGGCACGCCCTTGGGGTTCTCCCATTCCGGATCGATCGAGGGACAGGCCGAAGCGGGGGCGGTGAAACGCGCATTCGGATGGGCCGCGGATCGACCGCAACCCGGCGTCCAGTCCTCGCCCTTCCAATCGATCAGATGATCCGGGGGCTCCTTGGTCATGCCCTCCCACCAGACGGCGCCGTCGTCGGTCAACGCACAATTGGTGAAGATCGCATTCGCGCTCAGCGCCGCCATGGCGTTGGGATTGGAGTCATCGTTCGTCCCGGGGGCCACGCCGAACAGGCCGTACTCGGGGTTGATCGCGTAGAAGCGCCCGTCGGCAGGATTGGGCTTGATCCAGGCGATGTCGTCGCCGACCGTGGTGATCTTCCAGCCCTCGAATCCCTTGGGCGGGATCAGCATGGCGAAGTTGGTCTTACCGCAGGCGCTCGGGAAGGCCGCGGCGACGTAGCGTTTCTCGTGCTCGGGCGACTCCACGCCCATCACCAGCATGTGCTCGGCCAACCAGCCCTCGTCGCGCGCCATCACCGAGGCGATCCGCAGCGCGAAGCACTTCTTGCCGAGCAGGGCATTGCCGCCGTAACCGCTGCCGAACGACCAGATCTCTCGGGTCTCGGGAAAATGGGCGATGTACTTGTCTTCGATGCTGTTCGCACAGGGCCAGGGGACATCCTGCTCGCCGGGCTGCAGGGGCGCGCCGACCGAATGCACGCAGGGGACGAAGTCACCGTGATCGCCCAGGGTATCCAACACCCGCTGGCCCATCCGGGTCATGATCCGCTGGTTGACAACCACATAAGGCGAATCGGTGATCTGCACGCCGATATGCGCGATCGGCGAGCCGATCGGGCCCATGCTGAAGGGGATCACATAGAGCGTACGCCCGCGCATGCAGTCCTTGAACAGCCCCTTGAGCAGGGCCTTCGCCTTGCGCGGCTCGAGCCAGTTGTTGGTCGGGCCGGCATCTTCCTCGCGCAGCGAGCAGATGAAGGTGCGGCCCTCGACCCGTGCGACATCGCTCGGATGGGAGCGGGCAAGGAAGCTGTTGGGATGTTTCTCGGGATTGAGCCGGACGAAGGTACCGGCATCGACCATCTCGGTGCAGAGTCGGTCGTACTCCTCCTGAGAGCCGTCGCACCAATAGACGCGATCGGGTTGGCAGAGCTCGGCCAATTCCGTCACCCAGTCCAGCAGATGACGGTTCTGAGTGCGGGTCTCCCCGTCGTGCCTGGTGGTCATTGCCGGACTCCTCATCGGTGAAAGGTGTACTGAACGGGTGTCGATCGGGAGAGGATACATTCGTGGCGATCGTCGCGCATCGTCGCGTGCGCGGAGGAACGATTTCTTCCCGCGCTCGGCAACGACTCGACCGGATTCCCGTGCCCCGCGCCCCCCGCCCGCGGGTTCGGCCGCGGCCCTTCTCCGACATCGGTCGATCCTCGGCGCGGATGCTGGAACCCGGTGACCAGCACGCGTAAGATCGAGAGCGATCGCGGCAATCAGGATGCGCCATGAACGCCTTACGCAATCGGGCGGCCCGACAGGGCGCCCAACGTTTCCCCGATGACCCGTGCCCGCCCCCCACGACAGGTAGCCCCGGATCGACGAAAACTTACGTCGTCCGCCTCGGTTGGTCGCTAGCGCTCTGGCTCTGTCTCTTGGCGTTCGGGGCGAGCGCCGAACCGGCCGGCGACGGCGTCGACACGGAGCTCGCCGCAGCCGCTGCGGACCGACACGCCTGCCTGCGCTGCCATGCCATGTCGACCCTGGCCTACCGCGATCCCGAGACCGGCGAGATCGTCGACCTGTCGATCGATCGCGACGGACTCGCGCACTCGGTCCACGGCGGGCTGGCCTGCATCGACTGTCATCGCCGCAGTTACCGACGCTACCCGCATCCGGACCGGCCTGTTCCGGGGGATCTCGACTGTATCGGCTGTCACGAGGACGACGACCAAAACCTGAGCCGGGGCCGGGTCGACATCGATGCCGAGTTCAAGCGTAGCGTCCACGCGGTCTCGGACTCGCCGAAGGCGGCGGGATTCAGTTGTCACTCCTGTCACGACCCGCATCGCTTCCGCCCGGCCGCGGTCGGGGAGCCGATCGCGCAGATCGTACGGAACCACAACGAGGTCTGCCTGTCCTGCCATGAGAGGCTGGTCTCGCCCTCCAGCACAAGCCATGACTGGCTGCCGAACCGCGACGCCCACTGGACATCGGTGCGCTGCGTCGACTGTCACACGCCCGTCGCGGACTTTGCGAATCATGAAATCCTGCCGGCCGAGAAAAGCGAGAGGAATTGCGTCAGCTGTCACTCCGCCGACCCGCAGCTCCTCGCGCGCCTCTATCGTTTCCGATCGGAAGAAGACATTGCCCGCAGCGGCTTGCTCGCCAAGGCCGTCTTCAACGAGGCCTATGTGGTCGGCATGAGCAAGAGCCCGGCGCTCGACCGACTCAGTCTGGCGATCATGGGTCTGGTGGTTCTGCTGCTCGCGGCGCACGGCGTCGGTCGCTATCTCGTGCGTCGGGCAAACAGGAGAGGATGATGACATCGCTTTATCTCTATCCGGCTTGGCTGCGACTTTGGCACTGGATCAATGCGCTCTTGTTCCTGACCTTGATCGCCTCCGGGGTCAGCATGCATTACGCCGGAGCCGATTGGCTGATGCCCTTCGCAACCGCGCGAGTGGTGCACAATACTGCCGGGATTCTACTGACCATCGGTTGGATCGGCTTCGTCGTCGCCAATGCCAGGAGCGAGAATGCGCGCCACTATCGTGTCCGGTTTCGCACCCTCATCGGGGATTTGATCGCCCAGACACGCTACTACATGATCGGAATCTTTCGGCTGGAACCGCATCCGTTCCACGTCACCGAAGCCATGAAGTTCAACACCCTTCAGCAACTCAGCTATCTGGGCGTCATGTACGGCCTGATGCCGATCCTCATCCTCAGCGGCTGGGCCTTCCTCTATTCGGTCTATCTGCCGGAGACCCTGTTCGGCCTCGGCAGCGTTTGGGTGGTCGCCATGACCCATGTCATCGTCAGCTATCTGTTGGCCCTCTTCCTCCTGGTGCACATCTACATCATCACCACCGGCGAGACGGTCTTTTCGAATCTCCGCGCCATGATCACCGGTTGGCATCGCGAAACCGACCCGCCTCGCACCGAGACCACGGCTCCGGCCCCGCGTGAGACATCATGAACGCATTCGCCAAAACCCTGCTGACACCCAAGAACGCACGTCGGCTCCTCATCACGGTTGCGGTCGGACTGCTTGTCCTGTTCGCACTCTACAAAATGGTGTACCCGATCGTATTCGACGCCTACGTGGGCAAATCAAACGCCCCTTTGACCTACGCCAACAGTCAGCCGATCACCGAGAACGAGCTCGAAGCGATGGCAACCGAGCTCTCGCTGAGCGCGCGCCGCGCGGCCGCCGAGGCGATCGTCGGTCAAGACGACAATGCCTTCGCCCGCCGGATCAAGGTCGAGATGCTCATGAACACGCAGTCCTTCATGCGCGAGCATGAACCGACGCATATCAAGTATTTTCGCGATGCGAAGATCCTGCAATACGAAGGACCCAAGACCTGCCTGCAGTGTCACGCCACCATCAAGGTCCGACATCACGACGGGCGGACCTCCGAGGTCGACACACTCGACGACATCGTCAACTCGGTCCATTTCAAGTTCCAGAGCGACGGAGGCGGCGGCTTCTCGACCTACGGATACGACGGACGCCAAGTGAACGCCGAAGGTAGCCGCCCGATCCCGGTCGGCAAGATCAACCGGGCCTGCGGCATCCCCGGAAGCTTCTCCTGGACGGGCTGGGCAGCACTCGTGGAGAGTCGACCCGAATCGAAGCACGGCGAGGTTGAATTACGCAGCGAAGGCTGCGGCCAATGCCATATCGGCGGCAACTATCAGCCGGCGACCGAAAAGATGATGCCGATCGGCGATGTGCCCGATGTCGCCAAGGAAGGGATAGATTGTTTGATCTGTCATTCGACCGAATACGACATGAACCATCGGTATGTCATCCGCGATGACGTCGGACTGCGCTGGAATCAGGATCGCACGATGCGCGCCGCCCTCACCGTCGGGCGCTCGACGACCAAAAACTGCCTGAACTGTCATCAACACAATATGGGCGGCGACGCCTATCTGCACAACGAGGCAGCACAGGCGCTCGGCGAGCAGAACCAGCGCCTGCTTCATACAGGCGCCAAGCGCGGCAACCCCTTCAGCCCGCAGGACGACGTTCATGCCGCGGCCGGTCTGCAATGCACCGATTGTCATGTCCCCGAAGGACACAAGATCCCGCGCGGTCGGATGGGCGTCGATCTGGTCGCCAACGACCTTCCGGATGTCGAGGTCTCGTGCGTCACCTGTCATAGTGCAGCACCGCACAACCGCTCGGAGCACAAGGCGTTGCTCAACGGGCATCTGGATCGGATCGCCTGCGAGACCTGTCACATCAGAGAGCTTCAGGACAACAACGTCGTGCTCCGCGATTGGGTTCACCCGACCTGGGATGCGGAGGAAGGCATCTTCGCGCCCACCGACATCTATCGCTCCGGCGAGGTCAACAAGGGCTTCACCTTCCTCTGGTTCAACGGCAACGGAACCTTCCTTGCGAACGCCCTGGGCAACAATCCGAACGGCTCGACCGAGTACGACCCGCTCATGGCGCAACTGGCCCGGATCGATGATCCCGAGATCGTCGCCGCCGTGCGCGAGAAGGCGATCGAGCTGAAGAAGACCTATCCCGACATCGACGTGGACGCCTATGTCGAAGCCGCGACCGATCCGCTCTCCCAGCTCACGCCCGAGCAATTGGAGGAGCGGCGCCGGATGCTGGATCAAAACCTGCGTGCGCACATGAACGACGGGGAAAGCCGCATCTATCCCTTCAAGCTGTTCAACGCCATGATGTACGAGGACATGGGGAATCAAGGCCCGTTCGGCGCCATGATCCTGCCGTTCGATTACGCGACCTACTACGAGACAGGCGACACGGCCGCGTCCGTCAAGCAGGCGATCCGCGATCCCATCGTGCAGCGTATGTACCAGGAGCCGTTCAAGCTCTATATGATGGATGAGTTCATGGCCTATTTCGGCGTCAGCGGCGGATGGAAGACCCAGTACCCGCTGGTCGACGGCGAGCTTGAAAACGTCGAGCCTAAATGGATGCGACAGATGGGCTCGCTCATGGTCAACCACGGCATTCAACCCGTGGGCCGCGATTGCGTCGAATGCCACTCGCCGAACGGCATCCTGGATTATCGTGCCTTGGGCTATTCGCAGGAGCGTGCAGCGGAGCTCGAGAACCTCGACATCGTCGAGAATCTCCGCCCTGCGGCTAGGCTCTCCGCAAAGGACGGCGGCTAAACCACGCCGGCCGAGGCACTCGACATCAGGAGCACCGCATGGGACTCGCCCTGAGACTCTATGAAAGCCTGACCGAGGCGCCGGACGATACGACGCGCTTTCGGCTCATCGTCGATACCATCGATGCCTTGGAGCAACAGTGGCCGCGTGGCGGCGATGTCGCCCTTCGGTCGGATGTCCGCGAATCCGAGCTGCGTCTCCAAAAAGAGATCGAGCAGGTCAGAAGCGAGCTCAAGAAAGACATCGCCGAGCTGCGCGCAGACATGCATAAAGAGATCGCCAAGCTACGGGGCGAGGTCCAAAAGGATATTGCCGAGCTTCGAGCCGAGGTTCAGAAAGACATCGCCGAGCTGCGAAACGAGGTCCAGAAGGACATCGCCAACCTCCATGCCGCCATCGAGCGCACCAAGGTCGATCTACTCAAGTGGATGGTCCCGCTGATGCTGGGCCAGGTCGCCGCGCTTGCGGCCTTGGTCAAGCTCCTTTGAACGCACGAGATCGCCGCGCCCGTGCGGATCGCGATCAACTCGGTTTGACCGCCTCGATGCTCGCCGAGACCAGATAATCCGTGACCGGCGTTCCCGGCGCCCAGTCCCGAATAAAGTCCCGGCTCTCGTCCTTCGGCGACACGCTCACCTGCTCGAATCCCGCACCCTCGAGCATCTGCTCGAGCACATCGATCCGGGCCGCCCCCGCCATGCACCCGGTGTAGAGCGACAGGTCCGACCGGAGGTCGTCCGGCAGCTCGGCGGTCGCGACAACGTCCGAGATGGCCAGTCGCCCGCCCGGAGTCAGGACCCGAAATGCCTCCGCGAAGACACGGGCTTTGTCCGGGGACAGGTTGATGACGCAGTTCGAGATGATGACGTCGACCGAACCATCCGCCAGCGGCAGATTCTCGATCTCGCCGAGTCGAAATTCGACGTTGCGATGCCCGAGCGCCTCGGCGTGCGCCTCGGCGTTCCTGCGCGCCTTGGTCAGCATCTCCGGTGTCATGTCGACGCCGATGACGCGACCCGTCTCGCCGACTTGGCGGGAGGCGAGAAAACAATCGAATCCGGCGCCGCTGCCCATGTCCAACACCGTCTCGCCCGGCTTCAGCGCGGCGATTGCTTGGGGATTGCCGCAACCCAGGCCGAGATTCGCACCCTCGGGCACGGCAGCGGTCTCGGCCTCGCTGTACCCGAGCAGGATCGATTGGATCGGCACGGGCGCGCAACAGCCGCCCGCAGAGGCCGGGGCGCAGCAATCGGACCCCTCTCCCGCCGTCGCCGCTCGTGCCGTTGCGCCGTAGCGATCGCGCACCGCTTGGCGAAGGCTGTCTTGCTCGTTGTTTTTCATTCGGATCTCCCCTCGGGTCATGCCGTGAACGAACTATAAACAGGCGTCCCTCAGCGCCTTCATCGACTCAAGCCCCTTCTCGCGGGCGAATGCGATGTTTCTTTCAGGGATCGCATCCGCATCCGGGTATCGCTCCAACACATGTTCGATGCTCTCTTCGCGGAGCAGGTGCAACATCGGATAGAGCGATCGGTTCGTATAGTTTGCAGGATCATCTTCGGGCGCATCTGCAAACCGATACTCGGGGTGAAAACCGGCGACTTGATAGCAACCTTCGTAGCCTTCCGCCTCCAGAAGCGCCTCCGCCATTTCAACCAGGTCGAGATAATCGTCGAAATCCGGGAAGGCACCTGGCAGGATCAGCAGCGTTGTCTCGATCGACGGTTTTTCATCGAGGCGACGGCACTCCTCGAGAAATGCCCGAAGACAGGCTTCCATGTCGGAGTCGATTTCGACGCGATAGTGTATTGATCCGCGATTGAACTCTTTTGCCGCGAAGGGACACATACGACATCCGATCACGACCTCGGAGATCCATTTTTTGGTGCGCTCGATGACCTGCTCGATTTCAACAACCATCAGTTTCGCTCATTCCCGCCGTTGGATCTGTTCATTCGCCGCCGCGCCGAGACGGGAACGCCACGGCACGCTCGGCCGGTCACTCATGCCGCAGCGCCTCGATCGGATCCAGCCGGGCCGCTCGGCGCGCGGGAAAATAACCGAAGACGACCCCCACCGCGGCCGAGAACAGGAAGGCGACCAGGATGATGGGGCCGTTGAGCACGAAAGGCACCTGCAGCAGGCTCGCCAGTCCAATCGAGGCGACTAAAGCAAGCAGGATACCCAGCAGCCCGCCCAGGGACGACAGGACCACGGCCTCCACCAGAAACTGCATCAAGACCTCGCGCTCGAGCGCCCCGATCGCCAGACGGATGCCGATCTCGCGGGTGCGCTCGGTGACCGAGACCAGCATGATGTTCATGATGCCGATGCCCCCGACCAAGAGGCTGACCGCGGCCACGGCGCTGAGCAGAGCCGTCAGCACCCGCGTGGTCCCGGTCAGCATGGTCGCGATCTCCTTCATGTCGCGCACCGAGAAGTTGTCCTGATCGGCCGGGTGGACATGGCGACGCTCGCGCATCATGCGCTCGATGTCCGCTTTGACCTGCTCGGTGGAGTCGCCGTCCCGGACCGAAAGCTGGATCAGGTTGACGTCCTGATTGCCCGCGACACGCCGCTGGAAGGTCCGCAGCGGCATCACCACCAGATCGTCTTGATCCGAGCCCATGGCGCTCTGACCCTTGCTGGCGAGGAGCCCGATCACCTCGCAGGCGATCTGCTTGAGTCGGATCTTCTGACCGACGGGATCCGGATACCCGAACAACTCCCGGCGCACCGTCGCCCCGATCACGCACACCGCCCGCCCGGCACGCTGCTCGGGCTCGGTGAAGAGCCGCCCGTCGTCCAAGGTCCAGTTGCGCACCACGAAGAAGCGGTTGTCGCTGCCGGTCACCGTGGTCGACCAATTGCTGTTGCCCACGACGGCCGTCATGACCTGGCTCGCCGAGCCGGCGACGGCACTCGCGGCGCCGATCTCGCGCTGCACCGCGACCACGTCGTCCAAGGTGAAGGGCGGTGCGTTGGAGCTGGATCCCGGCCCCATGCGTTGACCCATGGTGATCATCAGCAGGTTGGTCCCGAGACTTTCGATCTGCGCCGTGACCTGGCGGGTCGCACCGTCGCCGAGGGTCACCATGACGATGACCGCCGCCACGCCGATGACGATGCCCAGCATGGTCAGGACCGAGCGCAGCACGTTTCGGCGGATCTCGCGCAGGGCCAACAGGAGGGTGTTCCAGAGCATCAGGAGCTGTGCTCCGGTGCGTTCTCGTCGACCACGCGGCCGTCGCGAAAATGGATGACGCGATGCGCGTAGGCCGCCATCTCGGGTTCGTGTGTGACCATCAGGATCGTGATGCCGCGATCGCGGTTGAGTCCGTCCAAAAGGGTCATGATCTCGTGACTGCGGACCGAATCCAGATTCCCGGTCGGCTCGTCGGCGAGGAGCAGATGCGGGTCCGTGTCGATGGCGCGCGCGATGGCGTCGCGTTGCTGCTGACCGCCGGAGAACTCGCCCGGCGTGTGCCCCTCCCGACCGTTCAGGCCGACCAGCGTCAAAGCGCGCTGCGCCAAGGCATGGCGCTGCGCGCGCGGGGTGCGTCGATAAATTAAAGGCAGCTCGACATTCTCCAGGGCCGAGGTCCGGTTGAGCAGATTGAAGCCCTGGAAGACGAAGCCCAGGTCACGACGACGCAGGAGTGCCCGTTGATCCCGACCGAGTGTCTCGACGGGGACGCCCCGAAATCGGTAGGACCCCGAACTGGGTGTGTCCAAGCAGCCCAGGATGTTCATCGCGGTCGACTTGCCCGATCCGCTCGGCCCCATCACGGCGACGAACTCACCCTGCTCGATGCGCAGGTCGACCCCGGCCAGGGCATGGACGGCGGCGTCGCCGCGCCCGTAGATCTTGGTCACACGGCGGAGCTCGATCAAAGGGCTCGATTTATCGTCGGTCAGGTCGGCCATGGTCAGGGCTGCTTGCGCTCGACGTCGACCAGCACCCGGGTCCCGGGAGCCAGGCTGTCGTCCAGGACCTGCGTCATGATCCCGTCGCTCGGCCCGACCTTGACCGGGACATGCGTCGGCTCGCCGTCGGTCGAGATCCAGACCTGCGCCTCCTTCCCCGAGCGCTTCTCGGGCGCGCGGGGACGCTTCGCGGTCGCGGGCGGGCGCGGCATGAGCATGCCGAGCAGATTGGATGCGCCCCGTTTGGTGACGGCGTCCTGCGGTGGATTGAAACGCAAGGCCGCATTCGGGACCAGGACCACGTCGTCCGCTGCCTGAACCAGGATCTCGGCCGTGGCCGTCATGCCGGGACGCAGGGCGAGGTCCGAGTTGTCCAGGTCCAGGAGCGCGGCATAGGTCACCACGCCGCTCACGGTCTCGGGGGCAAAACGCACCTGGGCGATGGTCGCCGGGAACCGGCGGTCCGGATAGGCATCGACGACGAACTCGGCGGACTGACCGACAGCCACCTGGCCCACGTCCGCCTCGTCGATGGCCACCTTGAGCTCCATCTGCGCCAGGTTCTCGGCCAGGTTGAAGAGCACCGGGGTCTGGAGCGACGCGGCGACCGTCTGTCCGGGCTCGACCTGACGCAGCAGGACGATGCCGTCGATGGGCGAGCGAATCAGGGTCTTCTCGAGGGTGCGGCGATTCGCGTCGAGCTCCGCCTGTGCCTGGGCGACCTTCGCCCGCGCGACGGCAAGAGACGCGAGCGCACGCTCGGCGTTCGCCACGGCACTGTCCAACTCCTCCGGTGAGGCCAGACGCTTCTCGATCATGTCCCGCGTGCGCCGCAGCTTGTTCGCGGTCTCGGTCACCGTCGCCTGCGCCTCCAGCACGCTCGCCTCCGCCAGCGCCAGAGCCGCCTCCGACTGGCGCGTCTTCGCCCTGGACTGATCCGGGTCCAGCTCGGCCAGGATCTGGCCGGTCTCCACGCGGTCGTTGAAATCGACCGCCACCCGGACGATTGTGCCGGACACCTCCGTGCCGACATCCACCTGATTGACCGGCTGCAGCGACCCGGTCGCGGTGACCTTGATCCTCAGATCGCCCCGCTCGACCTCGGCCGTCTCGAAGGTGACTCCGTTCTCCGGACGACTCGTCAGCCAAACGCTCGTCCCGGCTGCGAGACCGAGCAGCACCAAGGCCATCAGCACGACCGGATGCAGGCGTCGGCGAGGCTGGGCGGCTCGATCCTGCTCGCTTGGAAGGTCGATCGGTTCGGCGGGGACGGCGGGTTCTCGGGTCATGGCTCAAGCAGTCCGAAGGGATCGAGTCGGCTGCTTCGAGCAGCCGACGAGGTGCCGTCCAGGCTAGCCAAAGAGTGGGGGAAAATAGGGAGCGCCGGGAGATGGTTGCGGCGACCGGGTCTCGCATAGACCCGAGCCGCGGGATTGCGTTTGCTCAACGGCCCGGGACTCTGATGTTCATTTGAAGGCTGCACCCGGTTCCATCCCAGCCACAAGCCACGGAACCACGGTCATACCGGCTCGTGCTGTTTGGCCGCGGCGATCGTCGGCAACAGCTCGCTATCATCGAGGCGGCGGTAAACCGACTCTCGGCACTTAGCGCGGCGCTCCCGATAATAATCAGCGGCGCTCCTTCGCCGCGCTCTTCCATGATGCGGCTGCGCCCGGCACCCACGCCGCCGGGCACCGGACAGCGAGCCGGGAGACTGGTTATCGTCTCGTTACAAGAAAACCGCCGGAACGGAAGGTTATCCACGGACATGGTATTCGGAATCGCCCCGTGCGAATACAGCTCGATCCGGTCGGCAAACATGCGCAGGCGGACGCCCGTGAACGGTCGGCCGTAGCGAAGGAGGCATCCTCCAACCTAATCCGCACCGGGCAGGTCATGCCCGGCGCAGGGTCACGCTAATGCGTATGCGCCTTCATCATCAGCTTGAGAATCTTCAGATTGATGACGATGAAGCGATAGAGCTGCCACAGGAGCGATGTCCGCATGTATCGCGTCAGGCGCGTGGGGACCGGCGGATAATAGGCTTGTTGATAGGGCTCTCGGTTCTTGGCGGTCATGGACGTTGTTCCTCAGTGATCCGAAGTTGCATCAATCCGGCAGAATCGACCAACCGGGCCTGAGCTTCGCCTGATAGATGAAAACATGGTGAAGAATGTATTTCATCCAATGCCCCGCCAGGCCGATCTCGCCGAAGGTTAGATCCATGTCGCGACCATATTCCGGGTACTTGTCGTAATCAGGCACAACCGGGAACACGGTCATAGTGGCTGCAGTCCCCTTGAAGATATCCGATCCGGTCGAGGCCACGCAGGCTGCACCGATCTCTGCCATGGACGCCGTCTGCGTGGGAGCAGCGGCGCCGTTGATCATGTCCCGAATACTTGTAGCCACGGCTTTGCCGATCGCCGCGGACGGCATGCCCGTGCGTGGCGGTGTCGGGTTGATCGGGGTCCCGCTGGGGCTCTTCATGGGCTTGCTGATCAGATGCGGGGGCGCAAAGGCAATCCCGACGGCGAACATGTTCTTGTAGAGCGGGGTCTGATAGGTCTTCGGCCAGTCCTGCGGACCCCAATCCTCGTAGGGTTTCGGCTCGTAATCGGCGTCCACCTTCATGAAACCGTTCGGCGCGAAGATCTTGCTCGTGATGTCCTCGCCGGACTTGTCGTACGCCTTCAGGGGCTGTCCGGCAAACGGCGGGATCAGCATGGCGAAATCGAAGTCGATCTCGTGGAAGCTGCCGTCGAGCATTTCGTAGTGGACCTTACCCGGCTCGACCTTCGAAACCGCCGCGCGCGTGATCCATTCCATACCACGCTCGACCATGAGCGATTCGGCGAAGACCTTGCCGTTCGTGACGTAGCCGCCGCGGTGGATATGCACGCCGCCCATGCCGAAGTCGCCGAGCTCGTACTCGTTGCTGATCCAGATCAGCCGCCCCTTCTCGCGCACGCCGCCCTCGCGCAAGGCGTGGTCGACGTTGTAGATGTATTCGAAGGCCGCGCCCTGGCAGGTGCACATACCGTGACCGGTGCCGACGACAAAGGTCTTGGTCGCGCCGGCCTTCATCTCCGCGATCATCTTCTGCAGATGTTCGTTGGCCTCCTTGGCATGGTCCGGGGTGCAGACCGAGAGGCTATAGCCGCCGTCCGGCCCAAGACCCGGGGTTGCGCCGAAGTTTAGCTTCGGGCCCGTCGCATTGACCAGATAGTCGTACTCGATCGCATCGGTCTGGCCGAGTCGGGCAGGATCCGTGTATTCGATCGTGACATAAGGCGCAGTGTGCTCTGCACCGCCCTCGGGATGGATCGAAACAGCACCGGCCTGGCGAAAATCCACACCGAGCTTCTTGTAGATCGGCGCCAACTCGAAGGACACCTGCTTCTCGGTCATCTCGCCGACGCCGACCCAGATGTTCGACGGGATCCAGTTCCACTTCGGCTTGGGCGAAACAACCGTGATCGAATGCGACTTTCCGAGCCATTTTCCGAGATATCGAGCAACCGTATGCCCGGAAATGCCCGCCCCGAGGATAAGGATTCGTGCCATCTGTGTAGCCTCGCAATGGTGGTCAAGCGATAGACGCTAACAAGACGCTCGGCGCCTGGCAAAGACTTGGATCAATGGATTCGACATCCGTCAGGGGCTCGCCGGAAGCTTGGGCTGACCGGCTCCGCACTCGATGAAGATAGGCTGCGGACAGGTCGCGCAGATGGACTTGTCCAGCTTCTGGTAGATCGCGCGGATAGCAGCGTTCTTGGCCTGGAAGACATTACGCCCGCCGGTCGCGTCGATGCAACCGCAACGTTCAAGGGCATCCCAGAGCCCGGCCTTGACGTTGATGAGATAAAGCCCGCCACCCTCAGCTTGGCGCCGCTTGGCCTCGCGCACCAGCGTCTCCCCGCCCTGCAGGTCCACGAAGTTGATGCCCTCGGCAAGGATCGCCAAGTGCTTCTGCGCCGGATGCGTCGCGCGCAGCCGATCGAAAGCGCTCTCCACATGCGCCACCGAGCCGAAGAACAGCGAGCCGTCGATCCGCATGATGTGTAGCTGCGGGCATTGGGCGACGTCCGGCTCGCAGGAGAAGGCCCGATTGGGCAGGCGCGGATCCGGCGCCAAGTGAACGATACGTGGCTTGGAGGTGCGATCCAGATAGAGTACGAGCGAGAGCAGAACCCCGGCGAAAATAGCGAACTCAAGCTCCAGGAAGAGCGCCGAGAAGAAGGTCACCGCCAAGACCGATGTCTCGCGTTTGGACGCTTTGAGGATGTGACCGATCTCCTTGAAATCGACCAACCCCCAAGCGACCAGGAAGAGCAATCCCGCCATCGCGGCCGTCGGCAGATAACTCGCGTAGGGCGCGACCACGGGCACGATCCCGATCAGCAGCACGCCGGCGAAGATGGCCGCCAAGGGCGTGCGCGCGCCGGCGGCATAGTTCACGCCGCTGCGGTTGAAGGAGCCGGTCGCCACGTAGGCCGAGAAGAAGGAGCCGGCGATGTTCGATAAGCCTTGGCCGATGAACTCCTGGTTGCCGTCGATGCGGTAACCGCCGCGCGCCGCGAGCGAGCGGCCGATCGACACCGCCTCGGTGAGTGCAAACAGGGTCACCGCCAAGGCAGTGGGGGCCAACTCCTTGATGTGATCGAATGTCAGATCCGGGGCCGACAGCGGGGGAAAGCCCGCCGGCAAGGCCCCGACGGTCGCGATCCCGGTCACCTCGTTGCCGAGCCAGGCGTCGAGTCCGACGGCGACCAGGCTACCGCCGAGCATGGCGGCGATCATATAGGGGATCTTCGGCAACCAACGCTTGAAGGCGATACCGATCAGAAGGGTCGAGACCGCGACCAACGTAGTCGCCGGGCTGATCTCGAGCACGTGACGACCGAACTGAATCAGGATGTCGTGCAGGTGGCCCCCGCTGTCCATCTCGATGCCGAAGAAGTGCTTGAGCTGCTTGGCCGCAATCAAGAGCGCCGCACCGGCGGTAAAACCGACCACCACCGAATGCGAGATAAAGTTGACCAGGGTTCCCATGCGCGCCAGACCAAGCGCAAGCTCCATGAGCCCGACCATGAAGGTCAAGGTCAAGGCGAGCGTCACATAGTCCGGCGAGCCGGGCATCGCCATCACCGACAAGGCCGAGAAGAGGACAACCGAGGCCGCCGTCGTCGGCCCCGAGACCAGATGTCGCGACGATCCAAACAGCGCCGCGATGATCGCGGGCACCATCCCGGCATAGAGACCGTATTGGGGCGGCATGCCGGCGATGGTCGCGAATGCAACGGCCTGCGGCAGCACGACCAGAGCACCGATGAAGGCCGCGAGCGCATCCGCCTTCATCTCCGTGCGCCCGACCCCGGGCAGCCACGACATGAATGGAATCAACCAAGACCAGCGTTGGGAGATCGGGGACTGCATGTTGAGGAGATCTCGCAGTGTAT
>NZ_DATITZ010000120.1:0-1503 GCF_035467215.1 Thiocapsa sp.
GCGAGGATGCACGCCGGTGACGCGCTCGAGAAATCCGCGGTCGAGCGGCCCCGCATTCACTCACCGGAAAACGACATCACCGGTGGAATACTTCCTGCGAAAACTGCCGGTGGTTTGCGGATCAGGATGGGGAACAACAGGCCGCAAAGAGCGCTTGGAAGAAGGCGGTCATGAAGGCCGTGTAGGCGAGCATGCCGGGTGCGAGATAGGCGAGATAAGAGATCGACTGGCCGCGCCAGGCGAAATTCGGGATGAAGGCACCCAGCCCGAACCCGAACGCCAGGAGCAGGATGATCGGCTCGAGCAAGGGCGGCAGGGCTGCGGTGTGCCAGTTGCGCAGATAGACGCTGAGATGCCGGCCCAAGACCGCCCGGCTCTGCCACTGGAAGACCGCGAGATATCGGGAGAGGGTCAGGTCGCGGCGGCTCATGCCTGCTCCGAAAGCTTCATGAAGAGGTCGTCGAGCGAGGGGCTGCGGACCTCGAAGCGCAGCTCGCCGAACCGGCTTCGCCAAAGAAACCGACAAGCCGACCATGCTCGCCACCATCGAGCAAGCACGCACGCTCGGTCTCACCCACGTCACCGACAATGTCCGCGAGCGGCCTTCCTTCATCTGCAACTGTTGTCGCTGCTGCTGCGAACTGATGGCGGGCGTGCAGCTTGGCTTTCACGACGGCATCGCCAAGACGCCCTTTCTGGCCGTGATCGACCCGCAGCGCTGCGACTATTGCGCCGACTGCATCAAGGCATGCAACGCCAAGGGCATCGGGATTGCCGCCACGGCACGCGGGCGCAAGAAGGACGAACGGTTTGCGGCGGTCGATTCCGGGATCTGTCTCGGGTGCGGCGCCTGCATCGATGCCTGCGAGCACCGGGCCATCAGCTTGGTTCCTCGTCCCGATCCTGCCATCCCGCCGCGCGACCGCGGCAGGCTCTTCGCCCGCGTCCTCTGGGAGAAGGGTCGACTCTGGCCCTTTGTCGTCGATCGAGTCAAACAGCGGTGGTATTCACTGGGGCGAGGGGTTTAAGCCGCAAAGCCGAACGACCCAAGGTTTTCCCGGCTCAAACCTGTCCGGATGCGGGTAAGGCGCCGCCGTGACGCTGCATGTCCGCCATGATGGCGCGCGAGGAGTGGGGGGCGGTCTCCATATCGTGCAACTCGAAGGGGATCATGTGCGGTGCCTGCTCGGGTACGCGGGAAAGTCCGGAATGTAAAACCAAGTATATTGGTCAGGAATTCAGCCGCAATCCGCAGACGCATCGGATAAGATCACGAGATGCTTCGATTTTTCCCTTCGCTCAGCTTAGATGTGCGATTCGCCCCGAGCGGAGCCTTTGTCGTTGGACCGGCTTGACGCCGTCAAGAGCGCAGCCGCCTGATCCAGGCATGCGGTGGCCGTGGCCTTTTCGAGGACGCCGAGCCACCGTCGCGGAATGGCATCCGGACCGTAGAGCGCGCCGGCGATCATCCCGAGGATGGCACCCGTGGTGTCCGCGTCTCCG
>NZ_DATITZ010000121.1:0-21118 GCF_035467215.1 Thiocapsa sp.
CCCGATGTCTTAATCCCCTTTAGAACGGGTCTCTGATTCGAACTCGTGTCCGGGGATTGGATCATTGGGTTATCCGCGTCTTAATCCCCTTTAGAACGGGTCTCTGATTCGAACGTCGGCACGCGAACAGAAAGAGCGCGACGAGCAAGGTCTTAATCCCCTTTAGAACGGGTCTCTGATTCGAACGGGCACATCCTTGTCGAGTGGAAACTTGTGACCGAGTCTTAATCCCCTTTAGAACGGGTCTCTGATTCGAACCGGGTATTCCCGTCCCTCCAACTCGATCCTTGGCGTCTTAATCCCCTTTAGAACGGGTCTCTGATTCGAACCAAGGGTAAGGTGACAACCGCACACTTAGACCGATGTCTTAATCCCCTTTAGAACGGGTCTCTGATTCGAACGGAATGAAGACACTCACCGCTCTTCGTCGCGCCGGGTCTTAATCCCCTTTAGAACGGGTCTCTGATTCGAACACCGGCCCGGCACCGAAGGCTCACGACGTGTTTAGGTCTTAATCCCCTTTAGAACGGGTCTCTGATTCGAACTTCCGTGACGTTCCCTAACCTTGCTAGTGGTGATGGGTCTTAATCCCCTTTAGAACGGGTCTCTGATTCGAACGCAGCTGGCTCGGTGCAGCTGGCTCGGTGCAGCTGGTCTTAATCCCCTTTAGAACGGGTCTCTGATTCGAACCATACCGCGCGGCCGCACAACATCGGAGTAACTAGGTCTTAATCCCCTTTAGAACGGGTCTCTGATTCGAACTCGCTAGACGCGATCGCTTCCGGCGTGATTGAGAAAAGTCTTAATCCCCTTTAGAACGGGTCTCTGATTCGAACTCGCCAAGTCTGAAGGTTTGACGATTGCCAAGGTGTCTTAATCCCCTTTAGAACGGGTCTCTGATTCGAACACTTCAAGAGAAGATAGGCCGAACACGAAGCGTGCCGTCTTAATCCCCTTTAGAACGGGTCTCTGATTCGAACAGCTAGACGGCTCGAAAGCCACAGCCCACTCCGCGGGTCTTAATCCCCTTTAGAACGGGTCTCTGATTCGAACCAAGCCGCGCGATGATCCTTGACGCGCTCGCCAAGGTCTTAATCCCCTTTAGAACGGGTCTCTGATTCGAACGAACTACAGACATCTATGCGCGAGTCTCGCGAGCGAGTCTTAATCCCCTTTAGAACGGGTCTCTGATTCGAACTCGGAATTGCGTGAAGCTAATAGCGTTTTGCTGTCAGTCTTAATCCCCTTTAGAACGGGTCTCTGATTCGAACCGCACTTCCGAAAAACCTTATCCGAAACAACCACCTGAAAGGGGGGTTGCGGAATTTTCGCGTTTCCGAAAAGTTGGTGTTTTGTGTTCGAGTGCGACGGCGCTCACAATTCCGAAGCTACTCCAGGTGCCGCAAACGTTCAAGCCGAACATCGCGGCCACCCTTACCCGCACCGCACCACCCCCGACACCACCCCCAGGATTTCCACCTCGTCCTCGACGAACACCAACGGGGCCATGGCGTCGTTCGCCGGCTGCAGGCGGATCCCGTCGAGCTCCCGATAGAAGCGCTTGAGCGTGACCCCGTAGCCATCGATCCGCGCCACCACCGTCTCGCCGTTCTCGGCCGTCGGGCGTTGCTCCACGACCACCAGATCACCAGTGTCGATACCGTCGTCGGTCATGGAGTCGCCGCGCACGTAGAGCGCAAAGCTACGATCGCCCGCATGCCGCTTCACCAGACGGGCCGGGACCATCAGGGTCTCGCGCTCCTCGACCGCGAGCACCGGCTGACCGGCACTGACCAGACCGAGCAGCGGCAACTCGACGGTGAGCTCCTCGCTCGGGTCGAGCGGCTCCAACTCGGGGTGCCAGGTGGGACGCAGCTGTCTACGAATCGGTTGCATCATGTCGTCCATGTCGATCTCCTGGAGGTGATGATCTGTTTGGGGAGTTTAGCCGCAGATCCGCGCTCATGTGCGCCCGATACCTGCTGAATCCGGTATCTCACGATCGAAATCCAGGGCGCGGTCGGGTCCGAACGCCGCCTCTTGAAGCCCTGCTTGCGTGTTCACGATGGCGTCGCACGCCATCTCGACCATGGCATTGACGATCGCCTGCTCGGATTCGCCCGCGCGCCGAAAGTCGGTGCGGATCCCGACGATCCTCGCGTCGACTGCCTTGGTCGCGAAGAAGTACCCGATCTCCCACGCGGTCCCGTCGTCGACCTGAGTGCCGTCGAGAAGAGCGATCAGAAGATCCGCACGGTCGAGCCCGGCCTTGCAGCGCCGGAAGATCTCCGCGCGTGCCTCGACCCCCAAGGCGGCGATCTCATCGGGCGTGATCAGCTCATACGGCCAAATGATGTCGACGGTCTCGCCCCGTCGCGACGCCCGCTCGAGCAGGAGGCGTTTGGTCTTGCGGTGCCAGTCGCGTTCGGCTTCGGTGAAGAGCGGTCCTGCCAGGTAGATGACACGCATGATCGTCCCTCGAACAACATGTGATCCGTTTGCCGAACGTCGCGTCGGACTTACCCCGCGCGTACCGTCGCCAACCCCGCCCAGCGCGTCGTCGAGACCCCGGAGCCGCGTTCCGAGCGTCGCCGCCAGCTGGACCCGGACAGCTGACCCGCGAACCGCAGGGTCTCGCGCCCGTACTTGCGGTTGACCGCATCCAGCACCGCCATGCGGCGCCGTGCACGCTCATCCTCCCCGACCTCGACGAACAGATCCGCCGGCGCCTGCCCGGCCGGGACCACATCCGGCAACAGCACCCCGGCCTTGCGGTAGCCGTCACCGGCACGAAACAACCGGTCGACCCCGCGGGTCGCGGCCCGCACCAGCGCCGTGCTGTCCTGCGTCGGCACCGGGAAACCCATGGTCACGGCGTTGGCGTAGAACGCCCGGCCCGTATCGAAGGGATTGGTCTGCACGAACACCGTCAGCGCCGGGGCGGCGAGCCCCTGCGCCCGCAGCTTCTCCCCGGCCCGGCTCGCGAAGGCCGTGACCGCGGCCCTCAGCTCGGCTGGTTCGGTCACCGCAGCACCGAAGCTGCGCGACACCATGACCTGCCGGCGCGGCGGCGCCACCTCCTCCAGCGCCAGACAGACTTTCCCGCGCAGCTCCCGGGCGATGCGCTCGACCACCACGCCGAAGGAGGCGCGCAAGCGCTGCGGGTGCGCCTCGCGCAACGCCAGCGCATCGGCGATGCCAATCGCGCGCAGGCGTGCCCCCGAGCGACCCGCAATGCCCCAGATGTCTTCCACCGGAACCGCGGCCAGCACGGCGTCGGGGTCCGGCAGCTCAGACCAATCGAGCACCGGACCGGACAGTCCCTGGCCCTTCTTGGCCAGCCGATTGGCGAGCTTGGCGAGGGTCTTGGTCGGGGCGATGCCCACCGCCACCGGGATGCCGGTCCAGCGCCGAACGGTGCGGGCGATCTCCAGCCCCAGCGCGGTCGGATCCCGGACCCCGGCCAGATCCAGAAAGCACTCGTCGATCGAATAGACCTCAATGCGCGGGGAAAACCCCGCCAGCACCTGCATCACCCGCCGCGACAGATCCCCGTAGAGCGCATAGTTCGAGGAGAAGACCGCGGCGTCGGTCCGGCGCAAGACCTCGGCATACTTGAAGTAGGGCGCCCCCATCGGGATGCCGAGCGCCTTCGCCTCGTTGCTGCGCGCCACCACACAGCCGTCGTTGTTGGAGAGCACCACCACCGGGCGCCCCTCCAGGCTTGGCCGGAACAGCCGCTCGCAGGAGGCGTAGAAGTTGTTGCAGTCGACCAGGGCGAACATGGCGGGTGTTTCCGCGCGGATCCAAGCTCAGAATGAATGCACGACATGCGCGACCACGCCCCAGACCACCAACCCCATCTCGCCCTGAATCTCCAGCGGCGCATAGTCCGGGTGCTCCGGCACTAGCCAGACCCGCTCACCCTCGATCTTCAGGCGCTTCAGGGTCAGCTCCCCGTCGACGGCCGCCACCACGATCGACCCGGATTTGGCCTCGCGCGAGCGGTCCACCACCAGCAGATCGCCGTCGCGGATCCCCGCACCGGTCATGGAATCGCCCTGCACCCGCAGGAAGAAGGTCGCGGCCGGATGTCGGATCAATTGCTCGTTCAGATCGATGACGCCTTCCAGATCGTCGTCGGCCGGCGAGGGGAAGCCGGCCGGGATACGCGAGCCGAAAAGCGGGAGCGGGCAGGGGAGCGGGGCGAGCGTGCAGGCGTACGCGATCATCGGTGTGCCGGGCGCACCGGATGAACCTGCGCTGTGCTTGCGGCGTGGGCGGCAACGTCGAATCGAGACATGACGGATGACCGAACCTGTATAAATGTCCAGTCATGATAGCGCATGCGAGGGCGGTCGGACCAAGCCGAGACGGCCGGGCTTCAGGGGTCGCGATGCAGGTGACCTTGACGATTGGTGATTCGACCCGCGACGGCGTCCAAGATTGCAAACAACTGCAATGCAAACACATGAGGTTCCCGCATGGCCGGAAGCACCATCACCGTGCGCACCGACCCGGAAGTCGCCGCGCAAATCGCCTTCCTCGCGGAGGCAATGGATCGGTCCCGAAACTGGGTGATCGAGGAGGCGCTCAAGCAGTACATCCAAGCTCAGTCCTGGCAGATCGAGGGCCTCAAACAGGCGCAAGCCTCGCTTGATCGCGGGGAAGGCATCGCGTTCGAGGCGGTGATGGAGGAGATGGATGCGCTGATCGAGCAGACATCCCGCACGCGTGACGCATGAAGATCGTCTTCTCACCGCAGGCGCGCGACGATCTTCGGGAGGTCTTTCTCTGGGCCCGACGCCGATCCAGGTCGATGTCGCTGGAAAATCTTCGCCTGTGCGCCTGTGTACGGTATCTTGTCTGTTCCGTGACAGCTCCTTCCCGGCTTCGCTGTCGCACCGCGCATCGGGCGTTCGTGTCCCGTTGCCGCATTCCAGAACCGAGGCCCTCCAGTCGCCCATGCGCCAGATCACCGTACCTCGCCACATCCAACCGCTCTGCCACATTCTGCACGCAGCCCTGGATATCCGACCCGATCCGGCGCCGCCGCCGTTGTCAGCCTTGACCGAGTCGTCCGGCCTGCTCGTGAAGGTCGCGGGCACCCACCCCCGAAGCAACCAAGAGCCGCCCCGCGTCCGTCGCACGCGGCTCGCCGAGGCGATCACGGTAGCAATCGCTTTATCGCAGCGCTGAGCCCCTACGGAACGGGCATCATGACCGTCGGGCGGGAACGGCGCGCGGTCGTGCGCGTTACGCCTTCAGCGCCGTAGCGACCCGCTCCAAAATGGCATGCGCCTCGGCGGCGACCTGATTAGTCACCGCATCCTCGACCAAGGCAAGCACGGGAACCGGATCCATGAAATCCACAGCCGTGCGTGACGGCGACACCTCCCGAACCACGACGTTGCAGGGCAGCAGCGCCCCCGCCGAGGGCCGAGAGCCGATCACGCGGCTGGCCAACCCCGGCGCACAGGCGCCCAGGATGCGATAGCCGCCGATGTCCTCGTTCAGCTTGTTTCTCAGGATCGCGGCGACATCGACGTCGCTGACGATCCCGAGACGTTCCGCCGCCAAGGCGGCCACAACGCGCTCTACCGTCGCATCAAACGGAAGGTCGATCTCCACGCCGAACGCATAACTCATCGGGTTGCTCCAAAGGATTGAGGGTTTTTCTGGGGTCCGCTTGCGAAGAACGGGCGCACACGACGGCGGCAGCGAACGCCGTGGACATGATCGATGCCGAGGTGGCGTCCGCGCCGGTCACAGACAACCGCCGTCATCCTCAGCGACCGACATATTCCGCCAGCAACCCCTGCACCTCGTAGATGTCGACCGCCATGCTGAAAGTCTTCTGGATCGGGGTGGACATCCCCGAGGTCCAGACCTTGAGCTCGGCCTCCAGATCGAAGTGGCCGGCCGGCTCCACCGAGAAGCGCACCAGGCTCTTATAGGGGATCGAGGATACTCGACCTTCTTGCTTTGCCTGCCCGACCGATTTTTGGCCCCAATCCTGCTCAGCGGCTCCTACGGACTCGGAAATCCGAGCGGCGATAACCGGGGTTGGGCCAGGAGCGTTTGCGCCGGCTCTGGATGTCGGGCACCGATTTGGCGCGTATTGCCCGAGTTCAATCGTCCTCTGCATCTTCAGGTTGCAGCTGTCGAGGGTTCCAGAGACGCGCAGGCCGGGACGCCACGCCTCAGACCGCCCCTGTTCAAGCCCGAGACCGTACCGATCTTTTCCTCCACGCTGTAGTCGCTTTGCGGGGTATCGCACGTGTCTGAAGAAGCCGTTATTCACGTCCATGGGGCCGACTACGAGAAGGTCGATTCGTCCTATTTCGAGCATCGTCAGTTGAAACAGGGCGCGGCGGGGTGGGTCCTGCTCGCGGGGCTCGGCGTGGCCTATGTCATCTCGGGTGATTTCGCCGGCTGGAACTTCGGACTCGGGCAGGGCGGCTGGGGTGGCCTGCTGATTGCGACGATTCTGATGGCGACCATGTATACCGCCATGGTCTTCTCGCTCGCCGAGCTGTCGTCGATGATTCCGACCGCCGGCGGCGGCTACGGCTTCGCGCGTCGGGCCTTCGGTCCGATCGGCGGGTTTCTCACCGGGACGGCGATCCTGCTGGAGTATGCGGTCGCGCCCGCAGCGATTGCCGTCTTCATCGGGGCCTATACGCAGTCCCTGATCGGGTTCGGCGGCTGGCCGGTCTATCTGGCCTTCTATATCGTCTTCGTCGGCATCCACCTCTATGGGGTGGGCGAAGCGCTCAAGCTCATGTTCGTGATCACGGCCGTGGCCGCGACCGCGCTGCTGGTCTTCGTGATCGCGATGATCCCGCACTTCAGCGTCGCGAACCTCTTCGACATTCCGCCGACCGATGCCGCCGGCGCGAGTGCCTTCCTCCCGTTCGGCTATCTGGGCATCTGGGCGGCGATCCCCTTTGCGATCTGGTTCTTCCTCGCTATCGAAGGGGTGCCGTTGGCGGCGGAAGAGGCGCAGGATCCCAAGAAAAATCTGCCCAAGGGGCTGATTGTCGGGATGCTGATCCTGCTGCTCTTTGCCGCTCTCATCCTGGTCGTCGGGCCGGGCGGTGCGGGCTCGGCGACCATCATGGCGTCCGGGGATCCTTTGATCGCGGCGTTGGAGTCCGAGGCCGCTTACGGCGGACGGACCTGGGTCAGCGGATTCGTGAACCTGGTCGGTCTCGCCGGGCTGGTGGCGAGCTTTTTCTCGATCATCTTCGCCTACTCGCGGCAGGTATTCGCCTTGTCACGCGCCGGCTATCTCCCTCGTTTCCTCTCGCTCACCGGATCGCGCAAGACTCCCTGGATCGCGCTTGTCGTGCCGGGCACCCTCGGTTTCGTGCTGTCTTTGACCGGCGAAGGCGATCTGCTGATCCTGATGGCCGTATTCGGCGCCACCATCTCCTACATCCTGATGACGGCCTCGCACATCGTCCTGCGTCGGCGCGAGCCCGATCTGGAGCGGCCGTATCGCACGCCCGGCGGCGTGGTGACCTCCGGCATCGCCCTGGTGCTTGCCTGTGTCGCCTTCGTCGCCGGTTTTCTGGTCGATCCGATGGTGGTGCTCTATGCGGCGATCTTCTATGCCCTCATGGCCGCCTACTTCTTCTTCTACAGTCGCCACCATTTGGTGGCACAGGCCCCGGAAGAAGAGTTCGAGGTGATCAAGCGGGCCGAAGCCGAGTTGGGCGGCATGGCCTGACGGGCCGCCGACATCCGATGTCGACCTATCGACACAGCATCGGCGGCACGACCTACCGCTTCGAGGATCTGCGTGACCTGATGGCCAAGGCATCCCCGGCACGTTCGGGCGATGCCTTGGCCGGGGTCATCGCGGCCACCGACGCCGAGCGCGTTGCAGCGCAATCGGCCTTGGCCGATCTGCCGTTGCGGGTCTTCCTGACCGAGGCCGTGGTCCCTTACGAGGAGGACGAGGTCACGCGGCTCATCATCGACGATCATGATGCCGCCGCCTTCGCCCCGGTCGAGCATCTGACCGTCGGCGATTTTCGCAATTGGCTGCTGTCCGAGCAGGCCGACAAGGCGGCCTTGTGCGCGTTGGCTCCCGGTCTGACCCCGGAGATGGTGGCTGCGGTCAGCAAGATCATGCGGGTTCAGGACCTGGTCCTGGTCGCCCGCAAGTGTCGGGTGGTAACGGCCTTTCGCAATACGCTCGGACTGCCGGGGCGGATGGCCACGCGCCTGCAGCCGAATCACCCCACCGACGACCCGACCGGGATTGCCGCGGCGATCCTCGACGGGCTGCTTTACGGGAACGGGGATGCGGTCATCGGGATCAATCCGGCGAGCGACAATCCGGGTGCCGTGACGACCCTGTTGCGGATGCTCGACGACATCATCGGTCACTATCGGATTCCCACTCAGTCCTGTGTCCTGACACACGTCACGACCCAGCTACAGGTGATCGAGCAGGGCGCCCCGCTGGATCTGGTGTTCCAGTCCATCGCAGGCACGCAGGGGGCGAACGCGAGCTTTGGCGTCACGCTGGATCTTTTGGTCGAGGCGCGCGAGGCGGCCCTGTCGCTCAAGCGCGGTACGGTCGGCGATCATGTGATGTATTTCGAGACCGGGCAGGGCAGCGCCCTGTCCGCCAATGCGCACCACGGGGTCGATCAACAGACCCTGGAGGCCCGTGCCTACGGGCTGGCGCGAAAGCTCGACCCACTGCTGGTCAACACGGTCGTCGGTTTCATCGGTCCCGAGTATCTCTTCAACGGCAAGCAGATCATGCGCGCCGGCTTGGAGGATCATTTCTGCGGAAAGTTGCTGGGCGTGCCGATGGGCTGCGACGTCTGCTACACCAACCATGCCGAGGCCGACCAGGACGACATGGATGTCCTGCTGACCTTGCTCGGTGTGGCCGGCTGCAACTACATCATGGGTATCCCGGGCTCGGACGACATCATGCTCAACTACCAGACCACGTCGTTTCACGATGCGCTCTATGTCCGCGAGGTGCTTGGGTTGCGGCCCGCACCCGAGTTCGAGTCCTGGCTCGGAGAGATGGGGATCTTCGACGCTGCGAATCGGTTGGTCGTTTCCGACACGCTGCCGGCACCCTTCCGTCACGCGTTGGCGCGATTGGCATAGGCCCACCCATGACAGACCGCCCCAACCCCGTCGTACCGAACCCCTGGTCGTCGCTGCGTCGGTTCACCGATGCGCGGATCGCGCTCGGCCGCGTCGGCAGCAGCCTGCCGACAGAGGCGCACCTCGCCTTCCAGTTGGCGCATGCGCAGGCTCGGGATGCCGTTCACCTGCCGTTGGATGGCGATGCAATCTCCGCGCAGCTCCACGCGCGTGGGCTGGAAAGCGTGCGTCTTCACAGTGCGGCCCCGGATCGCCTAATCTATCTGAAGCGCCCGGACCTTGGACGTCGGCTGAACGACAGCTCGCACGCCTTAATGGCGGAGCGGGCGATGGCGCTCGGGGCAGGGCTGGATGTCGTCTTCGTGATCGCCGATGGCCTCTCGGCGCGCGCGATCCACGAGAATGCCGTTTCCTTGCTGGATTGTATCCTCCCCGAGCTCTCGAGCGCGGGCTGGCGGATTGGCCCCATTCCGATCGTCGAGCAGGGCCGGGTAGCGATCGGCGACGCGATCGGGGAGATACTGAAGCCCGAGATCCTGGTCATGCTGATCGGGGAGAGACCGGGCCTCAGCGCACCGGATAGCCTGGGGATTTATCTGACCCATGGTCCGCGGGTCGGGAGAACGGATGCGGATCGCAACTGTCTGTCCAATGTCCGCGTGGCCGGGCTGAGTCATGCGACGGCGGCTCACAAGCTGCGCTATCTGTTGGAGGAGTCGCGCCGTCGAGCACTCTCGGGTGTCTCGCTGAAGGAAGGTGCCGACGAGGTGCCGCGCTTGGTCGACGCCGGCGAGGCGGCCAACTTTCTCCTGCCTCCGGATGCCTCATGAGGATCCGCGGGGAAGCGTAGCGCGCGGTCGAGGATCTCGCGCGGCCTCAGCGGCACAGCCCAGACTGACGCTGCCGCGCATCGGAGCGGTCGAGTCCTCGTATCGAGCCGAAAGGTGCCAAGTGAGGGCGCCGTCGTCATCGGGATCCCCGGCGCACAAGCCCCTCGGGACGCGATACCCACCGATGCCGCAGACAACCTTCGCCACCCTCAGAGGCCTATGTACGCCGCCAGCAACGCCTGCACCTCGTAGATGTTGACCGCCGTGCTGAAGGTCTTCTGGATCGGGGTGGACATCCCCGAGGTCCAGAGCTTGAGCTCGGCCTCCAGATCGAAATGCCCCGCCGACTCCACCGAGAAGCGCACCACGCTCTTGTAGTGGATCGACAGATACTCGACCTTCCTGCCGGTCAGCCCCTGCTTGTCGATCAGGATCAGCCAGCCGTTGGTGAAGAGGACGGCATCGCGTACCAACCGGTAGGCGTGCTCGATCTGCTCGCCGTTCAAACGGCATCCGCCGGTCAAAGGCCCGCCTCGTCACTCCGTCACGACCACATGACTCGCCGGCCTCCGGAAGGAGCGCGGCATCAACGGCCCGCGACCGAAGCGCACCAGGAGATCCGGCCGCCCTCGGTCGAGCCCGATCGCGGCGACCAATTCGGACCGCAGCGCGGCCACCTCGAGCGGCTGGTTCAGATGGGCCGTGCGCACCCCCAAAACCGTCGCCTGCAAGGCAAAGCGCTCGAAGGCTCGGCCCGCCTCGATCCAATGCGCCGGTTCGTCGATCTCCGAGACGAACACCGCGAGCCCCGCGGAGCTGCGCACTTGGCGCACCGCCTTCGCGTTCTCGGCCTTGGCCGACACCAGGCGCTCGAACAGCGCGCGTCCGAGCCACGCCGGCAGGCTCGGGTTGCCGGTGCAGGCCGCGCAGAGTCCGTCCCCCGTGGCCTTCGCCTGCCGGGTATTGAACCGGACCCAGTGCTTCAGCTCGCGGAGGAAGGCCGGATCATGCAATTGAGCACGGTTGCCCTCGACCACCAGCTCCAGTAGGCGCTCAATCGGCGCCCGCTCGGTGAGCAGCACCACCCGCACGCCCACGCCGGTCCCGGCCGTCTCCAGCGAGCTCAGCTCCGCGTTCGAGAGTGGCTGGCCATCGTAGTTGCAGCGGGTCGACTGGCGGGTCGCGATGGCCTCAAACAACGCAGAGCGCTCCACCGGCCCCGCGTCCAATGCCACCGACACCGATCCGCCCGCCTCGCTCTGGAACCTTGCCTCGCCCCGCCAACCCAACGCCGGCGCGGCCTGCAGCAGATTCTCCGCGGCGCAGCCCAGGCTGACGAAGAGGTGGTGATCGTCCGGATCCACGACCGGACAGCGCCGCCCCCGATCCGGCAGGATCTCGATGCGCTCCGGACCCAACCCGAAAAGCCAACATTGTGTGTTGTGACTTGAGGGCGCCAGTATGGCGTGACCCACCAGTTCCAGCTGCCGCGCATCGGGCCGGTCGGTCATGGTCGTGTCCTCGTCTCAAACCGAAAGGTGCCAAGTTCGGGTGCCGTCGTCACCGTACGGGATCACCCGACGCGTCTCTCGCGGCCCCGCGACCATCTCCGTCCGCCCGATCAACCGACGGTCCGCACAAAACGACAACCTCAGTAACGCACCCGCCCCGGATCGGCGGCGAAGGCTTCGAGGACCGCGAGTGCCTCCGCCCGCAGCAACGGAATCTCGGGGATCGCACGTTGCTCCGGCGGCCTTGCCAGCTGCTCGTAGATGAAATGGTCATCGAAACCGATGCGCGCAGCATCCCGAATACCGAACCCGTAGAACACACGCTCGATCCGCGCCCAGTAGATCGCACCGAGGCACATCGGACAGGGCTGGCCGCTGGTGTAGAGCACGCACCCCTGCAGGCTGATGTTCCCGATCCGCCGGCACGCGTCGCGGATCGCGACCATCTCGCCATGCGCGGTTGGGTCCCGGGTCGCGATGACCCGATTCCAGCCTTCCCCGATGATTTCCCCGCCCAGCACGATGACGGCACCGAATGGCCCGCCGTCGCCCGCTGTCGCACCCCGACGGGCCAATGCGATGGCGCGCCGCATGAAACGCGCGTGATCGGAGGATCCCGCGGCGTGCGCGGGACCTCCGTCCGAAAGCTCCGACTGTTCGCCCACATCAATCCCCGTCGGCTTGCGGCTGCCCGAGTCGCTCCGTCGCGATCTCTCGACAGAGTGCCGTGGATGCCTCGCTCTGTTCCCCCTGGATCCGGTCGTCCATGCACATCGAGAGCGCTGCATCCGAGTGCTCCTCCGACAGCCGGCAGATCCGCCTCGTGTCCACCGCCCACGCACGCCCGTTGTAGAGGTTGAAGGCCAGATCCTGCAGCGCACGAGCGCCGCCGTGGTGGCCCTCGCGCAGCCATTGGCACCGGACCGGCTTGAGATAGGGATTCATCGCGTTGGCCTCCTGCGGTTTCGACAGTCCGCGCATTCTCGCGCATCCGCGCGCCGGGAGGTGGTTGATCAACCCGCAACCGCTTGCCGTAAAGCATAACGTAAGATACCATAATAACGAAATTACGTAATTTCTCGTTACCTCACACTTGGAGATCACCATGGCGCGTTCCGGCCTGACACGCGATCAAGTCAACGAGGCGGCCGAGTCCTTGATGCTGGAAGGCCAAACGCCGACCGTCGTCGGGATCCGGACCCGCCTCGGCGGAGGATCCCTGAGCAACATCACCAAGTGGCTGGGGGAGTGGAAAGCCGAGCAGGAGATCAAGCGCGCCGATGCCCAGCCGCCGATGCCGAGTTCGGTCGAAGGGGCGATGCGTCAGGTCTGGGGGGCGGCCTGGAAGGAAACCCAGACCCAGGTCGAGGCCGAGCGCGAGGCCTTCGCCAATCTCCGCAAAGAGATCGAGCGAGAGCGCGCCGAAATGCTCGCCGAGATCAATCGACTCGACGGCGAGCTCGATGCTGCCAAGACCGAGATCGATGCGCTCAAGGCCGAGCTCGCAGCCGAACGACAAGGCCATGAAGGCACGCGCGCCGAGGTGAAGGAGGCACGCGCCATCGCCAGCGAGCGCAAGGCACGCATCGAGCAGCAGGCCGTGGAGCTTCAGGAGGCCCAGCGCCAAGCCGCCGAAGCGTCGGCTCAGGCGGGACGGGCGCAGGCGCTCATGGTCGAGCGCGACCGGGCCTTGGCCGATAAAGACCGGATCGCGAACGACCTCAAGCGCGAGCAGGAGACCGCCCGCCAGGCCAAGGCCGCGATCGACGCCGGTGCTGCGAAGATCCGTAAGCTGGAAGAGAGCCTGGAGGAAGAGCGGACGGCACGAACGGAGGGGGAGCGGAAACTCGCGGACCTGCGTGTGGAGGTGGCTACACTCGCCGAGCGGACAGCACACGCCGACGAGCTGCGAACCCTGCTGGACGAGCTACGACACGATCACGGCAACGCAAGGAGCTGAACATGCGCACCGTCTTTCTCGACCTGGAGACCACGGGGCTTGACCCCATCCGCGACGAGATCCTGGAGATCGGAATCCTCGACGACGAGGGCGAAATCCTGCTCGATACCCTCGTGCGGCCTCAATGCCGGAATGCCTGGCCAAGCGCCCAAATGGTCAACGGAATCGACCCATCGACAGTCGCCGACGCGCCGTCAATCGTCGACCTGCGCTCGCAGATCAGCGCGGCCGTCACCGGTGCAAGGGTGGTCATCTACAACGCTCCGTTCGACTCCGGCTTCCTGGTCCGGGAGTTGGCAGGAGCAGGTGAAGTGACTTGCGCCATGCAAGCCTTCGCTCAAGCCTTCGGGGAATGGAGTGATACGCACGGCACATGGCGCCGCAAGAAGCTTGTCTTCGCCGCGCACCATGTCGGCTACGTCTGGCCCGGCAATGCCCATCGCGCCATTCAGGATTGCATGGCGACCCGCGCCGTCTGGCACTGGACCAACGCCCAAGCCACCCCGATCCAGACCGCGCCCGTAGCACCGTGCGTGCACCGAACGGAACCCTGACGCCATGTCCACACGCTCACCGAAATATCCCCTGGCCCGCCTCTCGCCCGCCAAGGACGACATCCTCATCATCGCCATCAGGCGCGAGTCGGTGGTGACCGGCGACATCAAGCCGATGCTGGAGAAGCTGACCGCCCTCTCGTCGACCCGCAAGGCAGCGTTGGAGTGGGAGGGAACGCTGACCTTCGTCTTCGAGGGTTGAGACAACGACACGCGCGAAACCGCCGAGATTCCCGAGATCCGCACCTATTTCGCGGCGCTCACCGAGGCATGGCCCCATTGGCTGCACTTCGCCGAGAAGGTCGAGAAGGTCGGGGACACCATCCCGCACGTGCTGCGCCTGCTCTGCAGGGGCCGCTACGAGCGCCCGCGGCCGGGTCTGGTCGGCTGGCGGTTCGAGGATTTCGACGACATCAAGCGCGTGCTCGCACGCCTGTTCTGCGGCCAGAACGCGATGTATGACCGGCTCGCGCTACCGGAGGAGATCAACGAGCGGATCGCTCAGGAGATCGGGCAGTTGATCGAGAGCACCTTTCAGTGACTCCGTATCCGGCACAACTCATCGCACCGGAGACGGCAACGAACCGTCGTTGATCGCTTATAATTGGACATATGATTGATATGGCGGGGCACCCCCATGGGCCAAGTGACGATCTACCTCGATGACGAGACCGAAACGCGGATGAAAGAGGCCGCCAAGGCCAGTGGCGTCGCCGTCAGCCGCTGGGTTGCCGAGTTGGTCCGGGAGAAGACCGCAACCGAATGGCCGGAAGCCGTCCGCCAACTGGCCGGGGCTTGGCCGGACTTTCCGGATGCGGAAACGCTGCGACGTGCCCAGGGCCAAGACGTCGCACGCGAACCGTTCTGATGTACCTGCTCGACACCAACACGCTGATCTACTTCTTCAAAGGCCAGGGACAGGTCGCCGCACGCCTGTTGTCCGTCCCACCCACGGATCTGGGAATCTCCGCGATCGTCCTGCATGAGTTGGAGACCGGGATCGCCAAATCGACGCATCCGGACAAGCGCCGCCGGCAACTCGAAGCGCTGGTCAACACGGCCGTATTCTTCCCGTTCGCAAAAGCGGAAGCCCGTGCCGCGGCCTTGATCCGACGGGATCTGGAAGAGGCGGGCACACCGATCGGCACGCTGGATACCCTCATCGCCGCTACGGCCATCGCCAACCGCGCCATCTTGGTTACGCACAACACGCGGGAGTTTTCGCGTATCCCGGATCTGGCGCTCGATGACTGGTTCTAACCCAGCACCGTCGGCGCAGTAGGATGTTTGGTATGTTGTTTCACGTTGCGTGGAGGTTCCTCGTCTGGGCGCTGGTCTGCGGTGCGGTGTCTGCGGAGGTGCCGACGACCACAGATCCTCAGGAGGAGCCCGACATCGAGTGGGTTCTTCTCAATGAGGAACAGCAAGCTCTGTTCGAGGCCGGCGACTACGAGCGGGCCGCAGGCGTAGGGGGCCTCGCACGCGTGCACGCCGAGAGGCACGGACGACCGGCGGATGTCGCGACCACGCTCAACAACCTCGGGGCGGTCTATTTCGCGCAGGGTCGATACGACGACGCGGAAGGGAACTTCACGCAGGCGCTTGAGATCCACGAGGGCCTCCTGGGGCCGGAGCATCCTGAGGTTGCGAAGAACCTCAACAACCTCGCTCAGGTCTTCCTCCTGCTCCGGCGGTTCGATGACGCGGAGCGTCTTCTCGTGCGGGCGGTTGCGATCTTTGAGGGCGCGCTCGGGGAGGTCGAGCAGACCGCGACGTCCCTGCATACTCTTGCGACGCTCTATGTCGCGTCCGGTCGGTACCGCGAAGCGGAGTCACTACTGCGACGGGCCGTGGTGATCCGCGAGCAGGTCTTGGGCCCGGAGCACCCGAAGACGGTGGTCGCGAGGGAGAGTTTGGCGGGGGTGGGACGTGCGCTCCGTGCGGAGGGGATGTAGGTCTAGGGAACCCTACCGATGTAAAAGTGCGTGTTCTCTGATTTTTCGCCGGGAAGGTCCTGGACAGTGGCTTTGTCGGACCCAAGATCCCGGACCTCCCGGAGTCGGGCTGGATCGGCATCATCTACCTCGATCCCGACCCGCAGACCTCCGGCGCCGACGTCGAGCGTCAATTCGTGATCACCGCACACGGCGACAGCTTCGTGGAGATGCCGCCGGGTCCGCCGTCGTTGAAGTACAGGGTCATGCCGTCTGAAAGCGAGTAGTGAGTTGACGGCCGATCCCATGCTTGGCCGGAACCGACGCGCCCAGAATTTATACGAATTGAGAATCGGATTGCCGATTTGTATGGCTTCGACATGCTCCGGCACCTCAAACATCATCCCTTTAAGGTCCGAGCCTTCGTAGGCAACAGGTAACAAGGGTGACCTCCATGTCCATCGCGAAAGCCGGCCGGCGTATTGCATCGCTCGCGGACTGGGAGCAATACGCACCGCCGAAGTCACCTCACCACTGGGTCGATGGCCGGAGCGCCAAAGAGGTCGCTCGGGCTTGGCTTGAGGGCGGTAGGACAACCATGCCGCACGAGGTTCTGGCGGTGCTGGCCGGCCATCCGCGTTTCAACGACGTGCTGTCATGGGACGTGGAACCGGAAGCAAAACTACGCTTCGATACCTTTCCAGGAACCTCGGAACACCGACCTCCTCGTCATCGCAAACGATGCGCTTGGTCCCTTTCTGCTCGCGATCGAAGCGAAGGCCGACGAGACCTACGGCCACACTCTCGCCGACGTGCTCGCCGCCGCTTTGGAGCGGCGCATCCAGAATCCCAGGTCCAACGGCATCGCCAGGATCGAAGGGTTGGCGACGCTGCTCCTGAAGCCACGGAGTGGCGGTCAACCCAAGGCCAGGGATCTGCGATACCAGTTGTTCACGGCTTGTGCAGGTGCGCTGGCCGAGGCACATCGACGCCAGTCGGCGCGAGCAATCATGCTCGTGCACGAGTTCATCACGTCCGCGACATCCGACGAGAAACACGCGCGAAACGCATCCGATCTCCGAATGTTCTTGTCTCGACTGACGGGTCACGCCGACAGGCCTGTCCAAGACGTGGAGCTGCAAGGCCCTTTCGAATTTGCACGCTATGCGGGGGTCGAGTTGTTCGTGGGCAAGGTCACGCGAAATTTCAGATGACCGCTATCTCCCCTGATTCACAGTCACGCTCCAAGATCTGGATCCGCAGAATCAGACTTATCCGCCTTTGGTTGACGGCTTTGCGGTTTGACAAGACGTCGTCAGGGAACGATTTACTGGGGTAGTAAGACATAGTCTTATAATGTGAAGGTGCACACAGGAGGAACGCATCATGGCCAGAACCCAAACCATCACCCTCGGCGACCACTGGAACGATTTTGTCGTTACCCTCGTAGAAAGCGGGCGCTATGCCTCGGCCAGCGAAGTGATTCGCGATTCCCTGCGGCTGCTGCAAGAGCAGGAGGCAGCGTCCAAGCTGGAAGCCTTGCGACAAGCCCTGATCGAGGGAGAAAACAGCGGTTCCGCCGGGCCACTCGACATGGAAGCCATCAAGCGCCGGGCCAGACAAAAGGCCGGATTGAGCCCGGATCATGTATGAAATCCATCAGCAAACCGCCGCCGAAGACGACCTCGTCGCGATCTGGCAATACTCCTTCGAGACCTGGGGGGCCGATCAGGCTGATTTCTATCTCGACGCCTTAAACGACGGCATCGCGAGACTTGCAGACAACGCCGAGCTCGGAGCCGATTGCAGCCATATCCGTGAAGGTTACAGACGTCTTCAGGTCCGGCATCACTGTGTTTACTACCGTGTTCTCGCTGCCCGCATCGAGATCGTCCGCGTCCTCCACAAGCGTATGCACCCGGATCAACATCTGGCCCCCCGTGCCGGCTAGTCCCGAGCAGCCTGAACGCTTCCGGCGTCAGCAGCAGGTCGCCGGTCGCCAAACCCTTGGGCCTAGCGCTCTCATACCACACGTCGCCCTGGGAGGCGCGGACGCTCCAGCCCTACCCGCCAGTCCTCGACGAACATCTCGATCGACTCGATGAAGTCCGGATCGTGCCGGTCCGGTTGATGGTGCAATGCACGAAGTACATCAGGGGATGTGAAGAGGCGGGCCGTAGCAAAGAATTCCATGGACGAGACTCCCGTGCCCGGTGGCAGTCCTGTGATGTGGCCTACCCGGAATTTGTCGTTGTATAGGCTAATATCCGGAATCAGGTGATGCAGATAAGACGACAAATTCCGGGTTGTCCGCCAATTTCCCCGTTGACAGGTGATCGAGGAACGATGTTGGCGGGGATGGTTGTAACTCTTCTCTTGAAACGACCCTCTTTTCTATTTTTATATTTTTTCTTGTTTTAAGAAATGTAACCTATTGAAAATATTTATTTTTTTCGTCTATAAAACGACAAATTCCGGTTTTGCGACGACAAATTCCGGGCGAAGTGACGACAAATTCCGGGTTTTAAGACGACAAATTCCGGGTATTTCCAGACATCACCCCCGGATGGCGTCATAACTGCCGGAGGCGAGGGATGCGGTTCATCTGCATTCAACGACAAATTCCGGGTTTGCTCACGGCGCGCATGACAGCCAGACGGGTGCATGCCGAGATCACACCCGGAATTTGTCGTTGAATGATGAGCAGGATGCACCGGAGGGTCTGGATATAACGACAAATTCCGGGTGCCGCCCTCCATGCCCTGGCATACAACGACATGATTCCCCGACGTCGTTTTATGGGATACACTCTATGCTCATGGAGAAGCCTCATCATAGCTATCTGATCGTAAAGGCGAATAAGCTGATCGAGGCGGCTTACCGCTTGACGATGGCCGAGCAACGGCTGCTGCTGGCCGTGCTTGCGCAAATCGATAGCAGACCGACCGGCGATAGCGTGCACGGCGAGGACTTCGAAGTCTCTGCAAGCCAAATCACCGATCTGTACGAGATTCCCCTGAAGCAATCCTACGAGCTGATGCGCGATGCAGCCGAGCGCATCGCCGAGCGGTGGGTTGTGATCCAGCATCCCGATCCGGACATCCCGGCGTTAGCCTACACCCGCACTCGTTGGATCTCGGCGATCGACTATCTGCCGAGCGAGGGGCGAATCCGTTTGTATCTCGCTCCGAAGATCATGCCGTATCTCACCCAGTTGGCCGGAGAGTTCGCGCGCTACAAACTCAAGCATGTCTCGGCGATGACATCCATCTATGCCGTTAGGCTCTACGAATTGTTGATCCAGTGGCAGATGCAGGGCGAGCGGGAGGTCGCGGTCGACTGGCTCAGGGAGCGCTTCGTCGTCCCGGAGCAGTACTCGCGGATCTATGACTTGAAGCGGCGTGTGGTCGAGCCTGCGGTGGAGCAGATCAACGCCCACAGCAACCTCTGGGTGCGTTGGTCGCAACGGAAGGTCGGACGCGTCGTTGTGGCCTTCCAGTTCCAGTTCGGCCTCAAGGCCAACCAGCCGGCGATCCCGGCTCCGGCCGGCCATACCGGGGAGCGCGGACTGACGCGAAGCGAGATCGAGCGTGCGGCTCGTCCGGGAGAGACCTGGGACGATGTACGGGTGCGCCTCATGAGGGAGCGTGATAAGTCGGAGAAATGAAAGCGCACTCCGCAGGGCCAAGATGACTTAGGCGGTGCGTGAGCGCACCAGCGACACGGAGCTGACTGCTGGATAACTTCGATTAAGTCTGCGATGTCGAGAGCAAAAGTCAGAAGCCATTCCCCAAATCCTCGACCTTTCGTAGACGGGTTCACCCAAAGCCCGCATCCGGCCAACCCTGCCGTACCAGCTCGGGCAGAACCTGCGCGGCGGTACCCCCGAGCCGAAACGTCGCGAAGTCGTCGAGATCCGTCCTGTCCGGATTGATCTGCACCACGGCGGCACCGCGGGTGAGCGCCGTCAAAGGCAACTCGGCGGCCGGATAGACCAACGCGGAGGTCCCGACGACCAGCACCAGGTCGCAGGTGTTGGCGGCGGTCTCGGCGGCATCCCAGACGTCGGCGGGGAGTGCCTCGCCGAACCACACGACCCCGGGGCGGACCGGTCCGCGGCAGCGTTCGCAGCGCGGTGGCGGGAGCGGGGCGCCTTCGAGCGAAACTTCACACTGCGGGTCGGACGGAATATGAGGATGGCCGCAGGCCCGGCAATACGGACGATGCAGACTGCCGTGGAGCTCCAGAACGGCCGGACTGCCGGCCCGCTGATGCAGACCGTCGACGTTCTGAGTAACCAGGGTCAGGCGAGGGACTCGATCGGCTAAAACCGCGATGGCCCGGTGTGCCGGATTGGGCTCGCAGAGCAGCACCTGCGATCGGCGCCAGGCGTACCAGCCCCAGACCAATGGGGGATCCGCATCGAAGGCCTCCGGCGTGGCCAACTGCGCCGGGTCGAAGCGACCCCACAGGCCGTTCAAGGCATCGCGAAAGGTGGGGATGCCGCTCTCCTGCGAGACCCCGGCGCCGGTGAGCACCAGCAGATGACGGCAGGTACGAAGCCGGGTCAGCAGTTCTGATGGGTAAGGTTCGGTCGCATGGGATGACGTTGGCATGACAATCCGTTTCGCGGGTTAACGCTGATCACGCTTCGACTCCGGCCGGACGCCCCAAAAACTCCACCGTTCGAGGGATGAGGTTCCGGTCCGGATCCAGCCCCCAGATCCTCGACCTTTCGTGATCGTCGATGCCGGGGGCAGTCTCGAAGGTGCCAAGTTCGGGCACCGAGGTCCGGACTGCAGGATCCGCGTGGGCTGGAGCGCTGCGACAGGTGCCACGTTCTTCCAACCGGCTCGTCGCTGTCAAAGCCGTGTGATCCGTTGCCGCGATTCGCGCGGCTTCGACGCCAACCGCAACGCCTTCCTTTCGGCGATGATCACCACAAGCCGCTTGCTCCTGATACCGGAAAGGCACTCGCGGTTAAACGCATGACAAGACACGACCCAGACCGGCCACCGAGCCGAGCCAGCCAAATGACTCTTCCGCCCCATTTTCGGTCACCGGCACATCTGACCTGAGCGTCCGGTCAACGCGCGTAGCGGACTGTCGCAGTCAACACTGTGAGTGAATCTGGAGGACCATCTTCGGACGCTGCGCCGGCACCGATGAGCGGCCGCAATGACCT
>NZ_DATITZ010000122.1:0-16211 GCF_035467215.1 Thiocapsa sp.
AGGCGCGGGTGCGGGACTATGTGTCGGTGCTCGGACTGGAGCTGGTGCTCGACGAGGCGGAAGGGTACGCCTTCCTCAAGAGCCGCGCCGAGACCGCCGAGGACGAGGCCGCGCCCAAGCTGCCGCGTCTGGTCGCGCGTCGGCCGCTGTCGTTTCCGGTCAGCCTCTTGCTGGCCTTGCTGCGCAAGAAGCTCGCCGAGTTCGATGCCGGCGGAGCCGAGACGCGCCTCGTGCTCTCGCGCGACGAGATCGTCGAGCTGGTGCGGGTCTTCCTGCCCCAGAGCAGCAACGAGGCGAGACTCATCGACCAGATCGAGACCCACATCAACAAGGTCGTCGAGCTGGGCTTCCTGCGCCGTCTGAAGTCCGCAAGCGGCTCCGCCCGCGGCCCGGACAGCTACGAGGTGCGGCGGATCCTGAAGGCCTTCGTCGATGCCCAATGGTTGGCGGACTTCGACGCACGGCTGGCGGTCTATCGGGCGCAGGTCGGCCCCGACGACGGCAGTTGAGCCCCAACGGACGAGGAACGCAAGGGGTTGAAACCATTCGGCAATCGCGTAACGATGCGGCGATCGTTCAACGCGAAGGGTGCGAGGCAAGCGATGACACCGCTCTACGAGCAGGATTTTTCGGAACTCCAAGCCGCACGTGAAATCCGAGCCGAGGAGACGCTGTTTCCCCAAACTTGCCCTTTCACCGTCGAACAGATACTGGATGATCACTGGCCCGATGCAGCCGCTTGAATCGCTCGACCTGGACTTCGTTGCCGACGACCGCCTGTCGGGCTTTCGTCTGTCGCGCCTTGAGGTCTTCAACTGGGGCACCTTCGACGGTCGCGTCTGGACCCTGTCGCTCGACGGCAAGAACGGGCTGCTGACCGGGGATATCGGCTCGGGCAAGTCGACCCTGGTGGATGCCGTGACGACCCTTTTGGTCCCCGCCCAGCGCATCGCCTACAACAAGGCTGCGGGTGCGGACAGCAAGGAGCGCACGCTGCGCTCCTACGTGCTGGGGCATTACAAATCGGAGCGCAACGAGGTGACCGGGGCGGCCAAGCCAGTGAGTCTGCGCGATCACAACAACTTCTCCGTCATCCTCGGCGTCTTCCACAACGCCGGCTACGATCAGACCGTGACACTCGCGCAGGTGTTCTGGATGAAGGAGGCGCAGGGCCAGCCGGCGCGCTTCTTCGTCTGCGCCGAGCGTGATCTCGCGATCGCGACCGATTTCTCCCGGTTCGGGACCGACATCGCCCAACTGCGCAAGAAGCTGCGCGGACTCGGTGCCGAGATCGAGGACGGCTTCCCCAAATACGGCGCCTGGTTTCGGCGCCGGCTGGGCATCGACGGCGAGCAGGCGCTCGAGCTCTTTCATCAGACGGTCTCGATGAAGTCCGTCGGCAACCTCACCGATTTCGTGCGCGGACATATGCTGGAGCCCTTCGCGGTGGAGCCCCGCATCAAGGCGCTGATTGCACACTTCGACGACCTGAACCGCGCGCACGAGGCGGTGCTCAAGGCCAAGCGTCAGGTCGAGATGCTCACGCCCTTGGTGGCGGACTGCGCACGTCACGCCGGCCTGACGCGCGAGGTCGAGGATCTCAGAGGCTGCCGCGACGGTTTGCGTACCCATTTCGCGGGTTTGAAGCTGGCGCTGCTCGCGAAGCGTCTCGCGCACCTGCAGGAGGAGCGAGAGCGCGTCGATGCCTTGGTCAAGCGCCTGGACGGTCGCCGCGAGGAGCAAGGCAACCAGGTCTACGAGCTCAAGCGCGCGGTGGCCGAAAACGGCGGGGACCGACTCGAACGCCTGGCCGCGGAGATCAAGAAGCTGGAGGCGCTGCGCAACACCCGGCAGGCCAAGGCACGACGCTATGCCGAGCTGACGGCCGGTCTCGACGAGAGCCCGGCCGCGGACGAAACGGCCTTCCTCGCGCAACGGCGTCGACTCGCGGAGATCCGGGAGGGTTTGCAGACGCGCGACATCGATCTACAGAACGAGGTGACCGAGCATAGCGTCACCCTGCGCCAAGGCCAGCTTGAGCACGATGCCCTCCAGGCCGAGATCGAGAGCCTGAAGCGTCGCCGCAGCAATATCGACGACCAGCAGATCCGAATCCGTGCCGCACTTTGCGAGGCGCTGGGCCTTGCGGAGGAGTCGATGCCCTTCGCGGGCGAGCTGCTGCAGGTGCGCGACGACGAACGCGACTGGGAAGGTGCGGCCGAGCGACTGATGCGCGGCTTCGGCCTGTCCCTGTTGGTGCCGGACACGGCCTATAAGGCGGTCGCCGAGTGGGTCGACAGCAGCCAGTTGCGCGGTCGTCTGGTCTATTTCCATGTGCGCGCCCGGGTGCGTGCCCAGTTGCATACAGGGGGCCGGGGCGACCTGCCCGAGCTGCACCGCGATTCGCTGGTGCGCAAGATCGCCGTCAAACCCGACTCGCCCTTCTACGACTGGCTTGAGCGCGAGCTGGCGCATCGTTTCGACGTGGCCTGTTGTATCACGCAGGAGCAATTCCGCCGCGAGACCCGCGCCATCACGCGCGCCGGCCAGATCAAGGACCCGACCGGACGTCACGAGAAGGACGACCGTCACCGCATCGACGACCGCAGTCGCTATGTGCTGGGCTGGACCAACGCGGCCAAGATCGAGACGCTGGAGGCCAAGCGTCGCCGGCTCGAGGCACATCTCGCCGAGATCGCCGCACTCACGGGCAAGCTCTTGTCCGAGCGAAAAGCGCTCGGTGAGCGCCTGAACGCCCTGACGCGACTGGAAGAGTTTGTCGACTTCAACGAGCTGGATTGGGCCTCGGTCGCGACCGAGGTCGCCGCACTCATCGACGAGCGGCAACGCTTGGAATCGGCATCCGATCTGCTCAAACAGCTCAATCAGCGCCTGGGCGAGGCCGTCCAGGCGCTTGGGCTCATCGAGGGCGAGCTGGAAGAGGCCAAAGCGAGGCGCGCCAAGATCGAGCAAAAGCAGGAGGATGCCGAGGCGCTCCAAGTGCAGACCCGAGCGATCTTCGAGCCGAGCGGGGACGCTGCCCAACCCGCGCCATCGGCCGAGCTGACCCAGCGGCTCGAGGTCATGCGCGCCGAGGCGCTCGGCGAGCATCAATTGACCGTGGAGTCCTGCGACAACCGCGAGCAGGACATGCGCGCCTGGCTCCAGAGCCGGATCGACAGCGAAGAACGCAAGATCAAGGGCCTGCGCGACCGCATCATCACCGCGATGGTGGCCTACAAGGACGCCTTCAAGCTCGAAACCCAGGAGCTCGACGCCAACGTCGAGGCGGCCTTCGAGTACCGACAACAGCTCGATCAGTTGGGACGCGACGACCTGCCGCGCTTCGAGGCACGCTTCAAGGAGCTGCTGAACGTCAACACCATCAACGAGATCGCCAACTTCAATGCCCAGCTCGCCCGCGAGCGCGAGACCATCAAGGAGCGCATCGGGCGCATCAACGAGTCGCTCACCCAGCTCGACTACACCCCGGGACGCTATCTCGCGCTCGAATCCCAGATCAGCCCGGACGCCGAGATCCGCGACTTCCAGTCCGAGCTGCGCGCCTGCACCGAGGGTGCCTTGACCGGCTCGGAGGATGCGCAGTATTCCGAGGCCAAGTTCCTGCAGGTGAAGACCATCATCGAGCGCTTCCGCGGGCGCGAGGGCCAGACCGACCTGGACAGACGTTGGACCGCCAAGGTCACGGACGTGCGCAACTGGTTCCTGTTCGCCGCAAGCGAGCGCTGGCGCGAGGACGGGACCGAGCACGAGCACTACTCGGACTCGGGCGGCAAATCCGGCGGTCAGAAGGAGAAGCTCGCCTACACCATCCTGGCCGCCAGCCTCGCCTACCAGTTCGGGCTGGAATGGGGTGCCGTGCGCTCGCGATCCTTTCGCTTCGTCGTGATCGACGAGGCCTTCGGGCGCGGCTCGGACGAGTCGGCCCAGTACGGTCTACGGCTCTTTCAGCAGCTCAACCTGCAACTGCTGATCGTCACGCCGCTGCAGAAGATCCATATCATCGAGCCCTTCGTCTCGGCCGTCGGTTTCGTGCACAACGAAGGCGGTCGCGAGTCCAAGCTGCGCAATTTGACGATCGAGGAGTATCGCGAGGAGTCCAAAGCGCGCAAGGCCGAGCCGAGCGCAAGCATGCCGGCATGAGCTGGACGACGGCGGCGGATCTCAAGGCGCAACTGAACCGACTCTGGGAGCGTGGCGAGCTGCTGCGCCCCCTCGTCTCGGACGACGTGGCCGGCACGAGCGGATTCCCGCTGCGTCTGCGATTGAAGGGACCGGGCTCCGCAGATCTGGCCGATCGGTTCGAGGCGGTGCGGGCTTGGATCGCCGAGCTGACGGCCGTCCCGCGTCTGCGGATCGAATGGCGCGCGGTCAATCACCGCGTGCTCGGCCCTCAACGTCTGCCCGAGACCCTCTGGGTCGACCGACTCGAGGACGCGCTCGCCCTGATCGGCCGACGGGGCGATGCGGCCCGGTTCGCGCGTTGCGTGGAGATGACCCGATCGAGGCAACCGGCGCTGCTCGAGTGGCTCGGCAGGCGTCCCTTGCAGGCGATCGCACTGGCCGAGGACTGGGAGCGCCTGCTGGCGGTGGTGGACTGGCTCCGCCGCCACCCGCGCCCCGGGATCTACATCCGGCAGGTCGATATCCCGGGTATCCACAGCAAGTTCATCGAGGCGCATCGCGGCGTCCTCTCGGAGCTTTTTGATCTTGTCCTGCCGGCGGAGGCGGTCGCTGCGGATCGCGTCGGCGTCGGTCGCTTCGCCGCACGCTACGGGTTCCTCGACAAGCCCAACCGGGTCCGGTTTCGCCTGCTCGACGACGCCGTTACCTTGCTGCCCGGACCGCAGCTAGCCGATGTCACGCTGGATGCGGAGAGCTTCGCCCGGCTTGCGATCCCGATTCGACGCGTCTTCATCACGGAGAACGAGACCAACTTTCTCGCCTTCCCGGACGCGGCCGCCTCGCTGGTCGTCTTCGGCGCCGGGTATGGGTGGGAAGCACTGGCCCGGGCCGAGTGGCTCGGTGCCTGCACCCTGCACTACTGGGGCGACATCGACACCCACGGGTTCGCCATCCTCGACCAGCTCCGCGGCCGATTCGGCCGGGTCGTCTCCTTCCTGATGGATCGCGCCACCCTGATGGCGCACGAGACCCTCTGGGGCGAGGAATCCGATCAGGTGATGCACGATCTGCCGCGGCTCACGGAGTCGGAACGGGCCTTGTTCGACGACCTGCGCGACAACCGCATCCGCAAAGGCTTGCGTCTGGAGCAGGAGCGGGTCGGGTTCAGATGGGTGGAAACTGCGCTCTCGGATACACTGATCGACAACAGCGGCAGGGCAGCGGAAAAGACCCTGCCCGAACGGTGCCTCTCGCAGCACCCGTTGTGCTGACGATAGGAAGCACAACGTCCGCCGATGGTCGGTTGTGCCTCGCACGGCTCGGCACAACCGGCTGCGCGACAAGGTTTCCTGCAAGCGATGGGCTATCGGATCGCGGACGAGAGCCCCACTATTTGACCCGAGCCGCGTGCTGCGGCTCCATCATCTACGAAGCGGCACCGTCTTGCCGTTGATGGTCAAGAGCCCGTCGCCCAGACGCAATGCCGAGGAGACCCTGTTGGCGCGCCGTGTGATCCAGCCATCGCGGATCCATCCGGCGAGCAAGGCCTCCGCCTCTTGCCGCGCGGCCTGCTCGGCTGCCGGCTCAGAGGTCGGCAGAGACTCGTCCTCGAATCCGGGTTCGAGCGAGCGCGCGATCCAGTCCAGCGCAACCGACTCCGGAAGCTCCAGATCACCGTCTGCCCGCAGCAGGATCACCCAATCCACGACACCCGAGGTCAGCGCGTTCGGTGAATCGGTGCCCGGGTCGAGCCGCAGATCGAGCCGCCCCAATGCAAGGCCGTCGGGGGTCTCGATCCGAATCGGCTCGACGCCGATCCGTGTCGCGCTTTCGACGAAACGCGGGGCCAAACCCGCGATCAGGCCGGCCGTAACCAGGCCCCGCATCTCCTGCGCGACCTGGTCGGTAGCCAGCATGCGGATGCCCTCGGCCAGATCGGCGAGCGCCTCGGCGTCCAGACGCTCGCCCGAGAGGCCGAGCTCCGATCGACCGTAGGACATGGACGCCGTCGCGAGCTGCTGCGCGGAGAGTCCGAGACGCAGATCCAGCAGACCCTCGCGAAGCGCTCGCGACAGGGTCGCCGAGAGGCCCTCAATCCGCAGCACGTGCGACACGGTTCTCCCCGCGCCAACCTCGCCCGCTGCTCCGTAGAGCTCGACCAAGGCCGCCTGCAAGCGACCCGTGCCGGAGGAGTCATCGGGCCGATCGGCCTCGAATTGCAGATCGGTCAGGCGGACGAGCGGTCCCGTGGGTGTCGTCAGCGCAGCTTCGGGAAGCGTCAGCCGCACCTCGACGGACTCCTGCCCCGAGGACACGACTAGATCGCCGTCGAGCGGTCCGTGCCGCAGTCCCATCGCCTGCGCCGTCGGCAGCGTCTCGCCCGGCGGCACACGCAGCTGCATCCGGCCCGAGCCGTCTGCATGCAGATCGATGCTCACCGGCAGCGTCGGCAGGGCCACCGGCAAACCGTCGGTCTCAAGCCGGGTGTGAACACGACCGAGGATCGGCGGAAAGCCCGTCGTGAGCCAGATCCAAGGCCCCTGCTCGATCCGACTGTCCAGTCGAATCCGGATGGGATGCAGCGGCGCTTGCGCCGCAGGATCGGGCGGGATCAGCACCTCGAACGCGGCGCTGGAGGCGAACCATCCTCGGTTGTAGCGATTCTGGAGGATCTCCCGGTTCGGCATATCCTCGACGAGATCGGCCAGGAGATCCTCGTAACCGGCCTTGGCTAGGTACCCGAGTGCGAGCGGCCCGACGCCGAGCAGCAGTCCGAGGACGATGGCGATCGTCAGGATCGCCCCGCCGAGCAATCGCCTCATGCGGCGTCGACGCCTTGCTGTCTGACCCGGGCACCGCCCCCGGGCCCGGCGTCCGCGACCGCCGACAAGTCGCGATCGGGGAACCGAAGCCCGTAGGCGTCGCGCACGGAGGCGAGGATACCGTCGGCGTCCAGACCACAGGCGGCGAGCTGCTGGGCATGCTCGGCGTGGTCGATATAGCGATCCGGCAACCCGAGATGCACGCAGGAGATCTCGATGCCCTCGGCGGCCAACCACTCGGCCACGCCGCTCCCGGCGCCTCCGGCGATGCTGTTCTCCTCGACGCTCACCAGGAGATCATGCTCCTCGGCCAGCGCCCGGATCAGCGCGCCGTCCAGCGGCTTGACGAAGCGCATGTTGGCCACCGTCGCATCCAAGGTCTCCGCTGCCGTCAATGCGGGGGTGACCATGCTGCCGAAGGCGAGCAGCGCCACCCGGCTCCCCTCCCGGACGATCTCGCCGCGACCGATCGGCAGGGCAGGCGCCTCGGGGTCGATCCCCACCCCCGGTCCGTTGCCGCGCGGGTAGCGAACCATCGCCGGGCCCGGATACTCGTAGGCGGTTCGAAGCATGGCTCGACACTCGTTCTCGTCCCCCGGCGCCATGATGACGAGCTTGGGAAGCGGCCGGCTGAAGCTCAGATCGAAGCTGCCGGCATGGGTCGCCCCGTCCGCGCCGACCAGACCGCCGCGGTCGACCGCGAAGGTCACATCCAGCCCCTGAAGGCAGACGTCATGGATCAGTTGGTCGTAGGCACGCTGCAGGAAGCTCGAATAGATGGCAACGACGGGCTTGACGCCTTCGCAGGCCATGCCCGCCGCCAAGGTCACCGCGTGCTGCTCGGCGATCCCGACATCGAAGAAGCGCTCCGGGAAGCGCTTGGAGAAGACCGTCAGGCCCGAGCCTTCGCACATCGCCGGCGTGATGCCGATCAAGCGCGGATCCGCCTCGGCCGTGTCGCAGAGCCAGCTGCCGAAGATCTGCGTGTAGGTCGGGCCCTTGGAGGCGCCCTTGCGCAGCTCGCCGGTGCGCCGATCGAACGGCGTGACGCCGTGATAGGTGACCGGTTGGCCCTCGGCGGGCTCGTAGCCGTGACCCTTTTGAGTCACCACATGGAGGAAGCGCTGACCGCGCATCTCCTTGATGTTGCGCAGCGTCTTGACCACGGAATGCACGTCGTGCCCGTCGATGGGGCCGATATAGTTGAACCCGAGCTCCTCGAACAGGGTGCTCGGCATCAACATGCCCTTCATGTGCTCTTCCCAGCGTCCGACCAGATGACGCAGCTGCGGCATCCCGCGCAGGGCGGTCTTGCTGCCCTCGCGCATGGTCGTGTAGATCTTGCCCGAGAGCAGCCGTGCGAGATGGTTGGTGATGGCGCCGACGGGGGGCGAGATGGACATCTCGTTGTCGTTGAGGATGACGACCAGATCGATATCCATCGAGCCCGCGTGGTTGAGCGCCTCGAACGCCATCCCGGCACTCAAGGCCCCGTCGCCGATGATGGCGACGGCATCGCGATGCTCGCCTTTTTGTTTCGCGGCCAGGGCCATGCCGAGTGCGGCACTGATCGAGGTGCTGGAATGGCCGACGCCGAAGCAGTCGTAGTCGCTCTCGCAGCGCTTGGGGAAGCCGGAGAGTCCGTCTTTCTGGCGCAAGCTGGGCATGCGATCGCGCCGCCCGGTCAGGATCTTGTGCGGGTAGGCCTGATGGCCGACGTCCCAAACCAGCCGATCGCCGGGGGTGTCGAAGACGTAGTGTAGGCCGACCGTCAGCTCGACGACGCCGAGGCCGGCCGCAAGGTGACCGCCGGTTTGGGAGACGGTGTCGACGAGAAAGCCCCGCAGCTCGTTGACGACCGAAGGCAACAGATGCTCCGGCAAGGCGCGCAGATCCGCCGGGGAGTTGATCGAAGCCAGCAACGGATAGCGGTGCAGGGTGATACCTGAGTCACTCGAAGGGCGGTCGGGCATGGTCGGCATTCGCGCATAACTGAGACGGTCGGCTAGTTTAGACGAATCGCCGCGCGGCTGCTAAGCGACGCGTTCCTCTTCGGAGTTGCCCGAGCGCCTCCGGCCTCCCACTCAGGCGACGGCCTTGCCGAAGACCGCGATGACGGCCGTCGCTCCGAGCGCACCGAGCAGCAGAAGGACACCGACCCCGGGATGGACGAGCAGCTCGGGCGAGAACAGCATCACACCGCCGAGGCCCAGCATCATGAGACCCGAGAGGAGCTTCAGGATCCGCCCCTGACGTTCGGTAAGTTTCTTCGCGCCCAGCGTGAAGGTGAAGATCAGAACGATGGCCAGAAGCGGCAGGACGTAGACCAGGTTGTAGAGGGCCAGGTAGCCGTAGTAGGCGGCCGCCGAGAGTTCGTGAAGCGTCAACACACGGGTGTAGACCATCGGAAAACCCGCAGTGCAGAGCAGCTCGTAGCTGTTGGCCGCCAACGCCAGGACGAGCGTTCCGATCAGCATGGCCCCGAGACGGTCGGCCGCGAGCAGACGGCGCATCCGCGCGAAAAGTCCGGGCTTCGCATGGTCGGGGATCGAGAGGGTGGGTCCGCGACGAAAGAAGAAATAGTCCTTCACATTCAGCCCGCCGACCAAAAGCGCGACCAACCCCGCGACCGTCGTCACCACCCAATCCGGCACCTGATCGGGACCGGAATCAGCCGGGGGTTCGGCGGATGAGGCAACAACAACGGCGGAGGACACCAAGAGCAAGGCGAGGATCAGGGTCCGCAAGACGTTCGACCACGACATCGTCAACTCCAACTCCGTATTCTTGATCAGATCGCCGGCGTTGAGCCGGGTCTTCGCGGTGGCTCGATCCCTGCCGGCCTGCGCCCCCTAACGACCGCGGTTCGACTCATGCGACGGCTTCGCCACGGCCTCGAAATAAATCGGCGGGGCAATGACCGCGGCTTCGGTCAAAACGAACTCCCGAAAGGCGTTGGCCGCCGGCGAGAGGCGCTTGCCCCGACGATAGACCAGATACCACTGACGCCGGTCGGGGAATCCCTCGACATCCAAGGTCATGAGCCGCCGCGTCTCGAGCTCCAGCTCGATGGTGTGCATCGACACGACGCTGAGACCCAACCCCGAGCGGACCGCCTGTTTGACGGCCTCGTTGCGGGTCATCTGCATCCCGTAGCGGATGGTCAGACCGCGCTCGCCGAAAAACCGCTCCATCGTCTGCCGCGTACCCGAGCCGGGCTCGCGCATCACGAAGATCTCGTCGGACAGCCGCGCTGGACTGATCGCCTGCTCGCTCACAAGCGGATGATCGGGCGGCGCGATCACCACCAGCGGATTCTCCATAAATGCCTCGGACTCGACCTCCATGTCCGTCGGAGGCACGCCCATGAGCACCAGATCGACCGCATTGTCGTAGAGCATGCGTACCAACTGCTCGCGATTGGTCACGTCGAGCTGCAGTCCGATCCCCGGGTAGCGCTGCTGGAAGATCGCCAAGAGGCGCGGCGCAAAGTAGTTCACCGTACTCGCGACGGCGAGGTGAAGCCGTCCGCGACTGACCCCCTTCAGGGATTCGAGGACCTCTTCCATCTCCCGCAAGGCCCGATTGACGGTCCGGCCATAGTCGAAAACCTCTCGACCGGCCGCGGTCAACAGCATGCGATTTCCCAGGCGCTCGAACAGCGGCAGCCCGGCCTCTTCCTCAAGCTGACGCATCTGCATCGACACGGCCGGCTGACTCAGATGTAGCTCCTCCGCGGCGCGCGTGTAGCTGAGGTGACGCGCGACGGCATCGAATACTTTTAGCTGCCGGATCGAAACATGCACGACGTGAAGCACCTTGTTGGTTCAGGAAAAACCTATAGACATAAGTCTATGCTTATCCCGACTATAAGCAATACTAAGTAGTTATTATAGGGTTTTTGAATATACTGCCGCCCCACGTTCCAAGCGCGAAGCGCATCAAGCGGGACTGCGGACCAGGACCACTGGACCGGCGAATTTCTTCACCATCTCCGAGGACAAGCGAACATGGCAAAGACTTACAGCGCGGGCGTCAAAGAGTATCGCGAAACATACTGGATGCCGGATTACACCCCGTCGGAGACCGACCTCCTCGCCTGCTTCAAGATCACCCCGCAGGCGGGCGTTCCGCGTGAAGAAGCTGCTGCCGCTGTCGCCGCCGAATCGTCCACCGGCACCTGGACCACGGTCTGGACCGACCTGCTGACCGACATGGACCACTACAAGGGCCGTGCCTACGCCATCGAGGACGTCCCGGGCAACGACGAGGCCTTCTACGCCTTCATCGCCTATCCGATCGACCTCTTCGAAGAGGGTTCGGTCGTCAACGTCTTCACCTCGCTCGTCGGCAACGTTTTCGGCTTCAAGGCCGTGCGTGCGCTGCGCCTCGAGGACGTGCGTTTCCCGATCGCCTATGTCATGACCTGCAACGGCCCGCCGCACGGCATCCAGGTCGAGCGCGACATCATGAACAAGTACGGCCGCCCGATGCTCGGCTGCACCATCAAGCCGAAGCTGGGTCTGTCCGCCAAGAACTATGGCCGTGCCGTCTACGAGTGTCTGCGCGGCGGCCTGGACTTCACCAAGGACGACGAGAACGTCAACTCGCAGCCCTTCATGCGCTGGCGTCAACGCTTTGATTTCGTCATGGACGCGATCGACAAGTCCGAGCGCGAGACCGGCGAGCGTAAGGGTCACTACCTGAACGTCACCGCGCCGACCCCGGACGAGATGTTCAAGCGTGCCGAGTACGCCAAGGAGATCGGCGCGCCGATCATCATGCACGACTACATCACCGGCGGCTTCTGCGCCAACACCGGCCTGGCCCAGTGGTGTCGCGACAATGGCGTGCTCCTGCATATCCACCGCGCGATGCATGCGGTGCTCGACCGCAACCCGAACCACGGTATCCATTTCCGTGTGTTGACCAAGATCCTGCGTCTGTCCGGCGGCGATCATCTGCACACCGGTACCGTCGTCGGCAAGCTCGAAGGCGACCGCGAGTCGACCCTCGGCTGGATCGACCTGCTGCGTGAGTCCTACGTGAAGGAAGACCGCTCGCGCGGCATCTTCTTCGATCAAGACTGGGGCGCGATGCCCGGCGCCTTCGCGGTCGCTTCCGGCGGTATCCACATCTGGCACATGCCCGCGCTGGTGAACATCTTCGGCGACGACGCCGTCCTGCAGTTCGGCGGCGGCACCCTGGGTCACCCTTGGGGCAACGCAGCCGGCGCCGCGGCCAACCGTGTCGCGCTCGAAGCCTGTGTGGAAGCCCGCAACCAGGGTGTGCAGATCGAGAAGGAAGGCAAGGAGATCCTCACCAACGCAGCCAAGCACAGCCCCGAGCTCAAGATCGCCATGGAAACCTGGAAGGAGATCAAGTTCGAGTTCGATACCGTCGACAAGCTCGACGTGTCGCATAAGTAAGCTGTCAGCTGTCAGCTATCAGCGGTCAGCAGCGGGCGATCGGCGCGAAGCGCCGGCCCCTTGTGAGAGCTGACGGCTGAGAACTGACGGCTGAAAGCTCAACGCCAGCAAAGCTGACGATCGACTTTCCAAGCGATTTTCACCACGAAACCAGTTTCGGAGTCACACCCATGAGCACCATGCAGGACTATCAATCCAGCCTCGACGATCCGAACAGCCGTAAGTTCGAGACCTTCTCCTATCTGCCCGAGATGGATCAGGCGCGCATTCGCAAGCAGGTCGAGTACATCGTCGCCAAGGGCTGGAACCCGGCCATCGAGCACAGCGAGCCGGAAAACGCATTCGACCACTACTGGTACATGTGGAAGCTGCCGCTGTTCGGCGAGACCAATGTCGACACCATCCTGGCCGAGGCGGAAGCCTGCCACAAGGCGCACCCGAACAACCACGTGCGCTTGGTCGGCTACGACAATTACGCCCAGTCCAAGGGCGCCGAGATGGTCGTCTTCCGCGGCAAGTCGGTCTGAGGATCGGTTTTCGCTTGGGCGAAAACCGATGATCTAACAACGGATTGACGGAAAAAGCCCCTGTCCTGGCGTGCAGGGCGGGGGCTTTTTTGTCATCGGCTTGTGAACGAGAGACCAATGAGATGAGCGAGATCGACCGCGACCAATACCTGATCAAGGACAAGCCCTATTACCGCCCAGTGCAAAACGAGGTCGTCATGTACGAGGCGGCCTACGACGCACGCATGCCGGTGATGCTCAAGGGGCCGACCGGCTGCGGTAAGTCGCGCTTCGTCGAATACATGGCCTGGAAGATCGGCGCCCCGCTCATCACGGTTGCCTGCAACGAGGACATGACCGCCTCCGATCTCGTCGGACGTTTTCTGCTCGACATCAACGGTACCAAATGGCAAGACGGCCCGCTCACGGTGGCCGCACGCATCGGTGCCATCTGCTATCTGGACGAGGTCGTCGAGGCCCGTCAGGACACCACGGTCGTGATCCATCCGCTGACCGACCATCGCCGCCAGCTCCCGCTCGAGAAGAAGGGCGAATTGGTCCAGGCACACCCGGATTTCCAGATCGTCATCTCCTACAACCCCGGCTACCAGAGCCTGATGAAGGATCTGAAGCAGTCGACCAAACAGCGTTTCGGTGCCTTGGACTTCGACTATCCGTCCGCCGACATCGAGACCGAGATCGTCGCGCACGAGGGGCATGTCGACAAGGCGACCGCCGAGAAGCTGGTCCAGGTCGCCCAACGCAGCCGTAACCTCAAGGGCCACGGACTCGACGAGGGCATGTCCACCCGCCTCCTGGTCTATGCCGCCCAACTCATCGGCAAGGGTATCGACCCGCAATCCGCCTGCCGTATGGCGTTGGTCCGACCGCTGACCGATGATCCCGATATGCGCGATACGCTGGATGCGGCGGTGAATACCTATTTCTGAGCTGTTAAACCGCGTCCAGAGCGAGATGCTAGCTTTCGATTGAGCTCGACGTTTGGTGCATCCACGATCCTTGGCGGGGACGCGGTTTAAAATACTGTCTTTTTTATTCTCCTAAACCGCGCCGGCTCCAGCGGTCGTGAAGTCCACCGGGGCCGGTCCCATCGAAAAAAATCGCATGCCGTACTGGGCGCGGTTTAGCTTTCGAGTTCAGCGCCCGTCGGCGGATCGAAACGAGCGGATGACCACTGAAGGTTGGATTCGGCTTCTTCCAAACGATGATTGAGATCCGCAGGCGCTTCGAATAGGAACGCCTGCCCGGCCTTCCGCTTGGACAGTAGACCCAGCTCGACCAGTTGCAGCAGATCCGAACGGGCGGTTTGGTAGACGACAGCGTGGTTTTGGCGGTGCCCCTCGATGGTATAAACGGAGCTCGGGTGGCGGAGTGCGTGACGGATGAGTTCCAGCTGGCGGTGATTGAGGCGTTCGCGCAGCCGCGCGGAGCCTTGAAGCATCGCTTCAACGACCTTCGTCTCGCCGGCCTTGCGCCGCAGATAGGCATGCAGTCCGTCCATGGCTGCGACGATGGTTTCCAGTTGATGGATCAGAAAATAGGTGACGTCTGACTCGTCGGTTTCGGTGAAGAGGTAGGCGCGGGCGTACTGTGCCGGGGCCTTCTTCAGGATGCTGGAGATCGAGACGAATTCGAGCAGCCCGTATCCCTGCGAGAGTGCAGACCAGTAAAAAAGTGCGCGGGCGACCCGGCCGTTGCCGTCGACGAAGGGATGATCATAGGCAAGCGCGAAGTGCAGCAGGATGGCGCGGATGATTGGCGGCACGAAGGGGTCAGTGTCGCGCGCGTTCGCAACATCGCAGAGGCGCTCCAACCGCGCGGGAAGCTCGTCGGCATGCGGCGGAACATGAAGAACGCGCCGGTCTCGGTGATCGACAATATCGATGTGCTCGTCGGCTCGCCGCAGGCGTCCGGCCGCGGTGGGATCGTCCAGCGTGTCGCGAGTCAGAACGCTGTGGAGCTTAAGGATGGCTTCAGGCGTCAGCGGTTCCCCGACGCGCTGGGAGATGGAGCGCATCGCCTGGAAGTTGTTGAAGATCATCGTCTCGCTCTTGTCCCTCGGACGGCGTCCGTGGCGAAGCATCTCCTTTGCGACTTGCCGGGTAGTCGAGGCGCCTTCCAGTTGGCTGGAATTGATAGCCTCCTCGATCAGCGAGCGGGTCAGATAGCTGTCGCGTTGCTCGGGGTTCGCGATCGGTGCCTCGAGTCGGATCTGTCCCGAGGCGTCCCGGTCGATGCGGTGCAACAGTGCGAGGATCGGGTCGACGAGGGCGAAGACGAAAGGCTTCCCCGTCTTGTCCGTGAATGGCGTGTTTTTGTAAAGCAGGCGTCGCGCGGCTTTGACCGAAAACCACCAGTCCTCGGTGCGGAGATCAGTGGGCGGCTGGCGGCGCCGCAGCTCATCCCAGTGCAAATAGCGCCCGTTCGGGGCAGGTCCCGAAGGGTTGCGAAGCAGTTTGGCAAGTTGCGCGCTGCCGCCTGTTTCGACGATGGATCGCAACAGGGTGTCCGTATCGGGTGGCGACATCGGGATTTTCATGGAGCGAGGAATCCTTCGCACGAACTACTAATTTAGTAGCGATTAGTACCAAATTAGTACCAGCAGTGATAGCCCGTCACCGGGTATGACAACCTTCGATCCGGGATAGCGCCATGAGCATCGACTTCACCGAATACCTCTCCTGCCTCAAGGCCGACGCGGATCACCCGCACACCCAAGCGCTCGAAGCGAGCTATCACGAAGCCGCGCGCGTGATGTCGCCGCTCGGGCTGGAGCATTACCTCACCGGCATCAAGGCGATGTGCGGCTTGAACAAGGGCGCGGATCTGGTCCTGACCTATGTGCAGGAGATGCCGCGGGTCGCCAAGGAGGTGGGCGAGGACATCACCCCCGAGGTGGTGAGTGCGCTGATGAAACTGGCCTCCCACACCTCAGGAACGGTGGTGGCGCTGATCATGTCCAGCATGCCGCTGGCCGCGAGCCGACTGGGGGATGCGGAGGTGCTGCGCGGTTATCTCAACCTGCTGCATCAGCTCTCGGGCAAGTCGCCGCGCGGCCTGCGCCCGATGATGGAGAACATGGACGAGCTGCTCGCCAAGCTCACGCTCGGCGGTCTGCGCCGCTGGGCGCTCTGGGGCGCTCAGGCCCATGCGCGCGATCTCGACGGCCAGATGGCCTATTTCGGGCTTCAGACCGAGTCCTCGCGCGCGGTCCTGCAGAAGGAACGGCGCGGGACCCTGTTTGTGGACAATCAGCGCAAGCTCAACTTTTATCTCCGCGCACTCTG
>NZ_DATITZ010000123.1:0-11039 GCF_035467215.1 Thiocapsa sp.
GTCGGCGATTGGATCAACCGAGCCGGATCATCCTGCGCAACCTCCTGCGCCATCGCACCAAGGCCCTGCTCTCGATGGTCGGAATCGGGCTGTCCGGCGGACTCCTGCTGCTCGGGAGCTATCAGTTCGGTGCGGTCGACCACCTGCTCGACATCCAATACCGGCTGGTCATGAACATGGATGTCCATCTCAGCTTCACCGACCCCACACCCGAGCGGTCGCTGGCCGAGCTGCGCACCCTGCCCGGCGTGGCCTATGCGGAGGGCTATCGCAGCGTGCCCGTGCGCCTGATCAACGGGACCCGAGACTACCGCACCAGCATTCAAGGCATGGAGCCCGAGCCGCGTCTGCGCGGCTTGCTCGACGCCGACCATCGTCCGATCCGCCTGCCGCCCGAGGGCCTCCTGTTGACCCGCTTTCTGGCGGAAGACCTCGGGCTCGCACCCGGCGATGCACTCGAGGTCGAGATCATGGAAGGGCATCGCCGGACCCTCCGGGTCCCTCTGGCAGGCACCGTCGACGAGCCGATCGGCGTGAGCGCCTACATGGAGCGGCGCGCTCTGAACCGACTGATGGGCGAAGGCCCCGCCCTCTCCGGTGTCTGGCTGATGACCGACGCCGCGCAGCACGACCGGCTCTTCGCTCGTCTTTGGGAGGTGCCGCGTGTCGCCGGCATCGGCCTGATCGCGGATGCGGAGCGCCAATTTCGCGACTACATCGACGACACCGTGCTGGTGACAATGGGCATCCTGCTGCTGATGGCCGGCTCCATCACCTTCGCCGTGGTCTACAACAACGCGCGTATCGCCTTCTCGGAGCGCTCGCGCGAGCTGGCGACACTCCGGGTCCTCGGCTTCAGCCGCGCGGAGGTGAGCTGGATCCTCATCGGCGAGATCGCCGTCCTGACCCTTTTGGCCATCCCGCTGGGCTGGCTGATGGGCACCGGGTTCGCCGCGCTGCTCAGCACGGCCATGGCAATGGACATGTTCCGGGTACCCTTCGTCATCAGCCCGCAGACCTATGCCTTCTCCGCCGCCGGTGTGTTGCTGGCAACGGTGCTGTCGGTGCTCGCGATTGCACGACTGCTGGGGCGGCTGGACATGATTGCGGCGTTGAAGACCGTCGAGTAGGGATGAACCGCGTCCGGAGTGACCGATATCGGTTCGTGATGTCGTCGACCTCGACGCGGCTCAAGACGCTGGCGGTGACGTGGGTCAGGAGAAAACATTCGGGTCGTTCAGATCGTCAGACCACGCCACGTGAATTCGACGTACCGACCGGCACTGAACGGTGACGCGAGTTTAGGGGGATAATCGAGAGTATGTCCTTCCGAAAACAAATGATTGCAACCGTCGTCGGCCTAACCATCCTCGGCTTGCTCGCGCTCGCCTTGATGCCCTCTCCCGTGCCGGTCAGCGCGATTCGGGTCCGGCAGGACGTCTTCGTCGAGTCGGTCGAGGACGAGGGTCGTACACGCCTTCGCGACATCTATACCGTCTCTGCGCCGATCAGTGGCTATCTGCGGCGCGTGACGTTTGAGCCCGGGGACGCGGTCGCTGCCGATCAGGTGGTGTTCAAGCTGGAGCCCTTGCCGGCGCCGGCGCTCGACCCACGCTCGCGCGGTCAGGCCCGCGAGGCGCTCGCCGCAGCACAAGCCCATTTGGAGGAGGCGGAGGCAAACCTCTCGGCCCGGCAAACCGAATACGAGCTGGCCCGCACCGAATACGACCGCAGCGAGACACTGCACCGGCGCCAGCTCATCTCATCCGAGGAGCGGGGTCGGCGGCTCGCTCAGCGCGACGCCGCCGACGCCTCGGCACGCGCCGCGCGACACTCGGTGGAGGTCGCCCGTTTCGAGCTTGAATCGGCCCGCGCGCTCGTGGAGATCGCCGACGGCAAGCGCGCGCCGCGCGATCACCCGGTCCTGGGTGTCCGCGCCCCGATCGACGGGGTCGTCACCCAACGTCATCGCTGCTGCGAGGGGCCGGTGCAGTCCGGAGAGGCGGTGCTGGAGATCGGCGATCTCGACGCACTGGAGGTCAAGGTCGATCTACTGTCGGTCGACGCCGTGCGTGTGCGGCCGGGGATGCGGGTGATACTGGAGCGCTGGGGCGGCGAGGGTGCGCTGGAGGGAAAGGTCAGACTCGTGGAGCCCGCCGGGTTCGAGAAGATCTCGGCCCTGGGCGTGGAAGAGCAGCGGGTGCCGGTCTGGGTCGAGATCGTCACGCCGCGGGCTCGATGGCGTCATCTCGGGGACGGCTATCGGGTGGAGGCACGCTTCATCCTCTGGGAGGGCGAGGACGTGGTCCAGATCCCGACCAGCGCACTCTTTCGGCACCTGGACCGCTGGGCCGTCTTCGTCGCCGACGAGGGTCGGGCGCGCCTGCGCACGGTCGAGGTCGGACGGCGCAGCGGTCTTTGGACCCAGATCACCATGGGTCTTGAGCCGGGCGAGATCGTCGTCACCCATCCGGGCGATCGGGTGCACGACGGCGCACGCATTGCGGTCCAAATCCGGCCATATGCGTAACGGCCGCGCGGGCGACGTATCATGCGCAACGACGGGCTCGGGCGACGTCTGCTCGAAGCGCTCGCGGCGAAGGCGGCCGAAGGTGTGGATTGCTGCTTCCTGATCGACAGCTTCGGGGGCGCGGCCATCACCCCGCGGGTCATGGGCCATTGGCGCGCCCGCGGGGTGCGCATCACCGCCTTCAGCGCCCTGAGCGGCTGGCGCGACCGCTGGCGGCTCAACTTTCGGAATCATCGCAAGAACGTGATCGTGGACGGACGGGTGGGCTTCATCGGCGGGCACAATGTCGGCGACGAGTATCTCGGGAAGAATCCGAAATACGGCCGTTGGCGCGACACCCATGTGCGCGTCGAGGGTCCGACCGCACTGCAGCTCCAGATGGTCTTCGCGGCCGACTGGTATTTCACCACCGGCGAGATCCTGGACGCCAATTGGCAGCCGCACGATCCCGCCCCCGCGGACGCCGGCCAGCAGTCTCTCGTGCTCGCCTCCGGGCCTTCCGACCAACACGAGCGCTGCACGCACTTCTTTCTGCATGTCATCTCGATGGCAAAACGCCGGCTCTGGATCGCCAGTCCCTATTTCGTGCCTGACGAAGGCATCCTCCAGGCGCTGCAGCTCGCCGCGATCCGGGGTGTGGACGTGCGCATCCTCCTGTCCATGAAGCCGGATCAGTACCTGGTCTGGCTCGCCTCCTTCGCGCTGCTCAAGGAGCTGGATCATCCTCGGATCCATGTCCAACGCTTTACCGGTGGATTCCTCCACCACACCGGCAACGCGGCGAAGAAGAACGAGGGGCCGTCCCGCGCCTGATGCCCGTGGGGCCAGCTTCGGGTCGGCGGTCGAATGACGGTCCGGCACGTAACCCTCGCCGGGGGCCCGGAGCCAGGTTCTCCCCACGAATGCAAAGACCATCTCATGACCCCGATCGCCCCGCCCAATGCGACGGTCACGACCGCCGGCAACGACCGGTTCGGCGACTACGTGCGCGTCGGCCTGCCGCTCGTCGTCGTCGTGATGGCCGTGTCGGTGGCATTGGTGCCTTGGCCGTTTCCGTTTTAATATGAGCCGCGCCCGACCCCGTCTGTTCCTCAGTCGGAGTTCGGAAGTGGCCTGTCATCTGAGCCCAGGTCGTCGAGCGGCAGTCGTCGATGGCCCTCGAACACCGAAAGCACAACAACCGTGTCACCTTGCACGCGATAGACGATTCTGTAATTCCCCTCGACCAGTTCCCTGAACCCACTGCCGGGAAGCTCGGGCAGCGTGCGCCCCAAGCCGGGATGGTCCGCAAGACGTTGTGACCGTTCGATCAATCGGTCGATAAACCGCTCAGCAGTGGCCGGATCATCCCTGGCGATGTACTCCTCGATCTCTGCGAGCCGCTCAAAGGCCTGATCGGTCCAGAGGACCTTCATGCAACGGAGCGTCCTGCACGTCGTTCCGCGAGACGCTCGCGAAGGGTCGCGGTCTCCATGACCCGCCCGGCATCGGCGTCTTCGGCCCCGGCCAGCAGAGATTCGAAAAACCGCTCCCTATCACACATGCGATCGTATTCGACCGGCGACAGGACGACGCCCGCGGCCCGGCCGTTCTGCGTCACCACGAGTGGACCGGCGCCGTCGGCAAGTCGCTTGAGATGACGCGAGATCTGAGTCTTGAACTCGCCGACAGGCACGATACTCTCGGACACCGAGATGGGTTGCATAGCCTTTATTCCGTCTTGAATTAAGACCTGAATTTAGGGCTGTGCCTTCTTTCTGTCAAAGGCTTTCTGTCAAAGGCTTTCTGTTAAAGGGGTCTTTCAGGTCACCCCTCGATCGCCGCGGCCTCCTTGCGCCGGTGGGTCACCAACGCGGCGACGGCACAAGACGCAAGGCGGCTCTGGACCGAGTCGGCGCGGCTGGTGAGCGTGATCGGGACGCGCGCGCCCAGCACGATGCCGGCGGAGTCGGCGTTCATCAGGAAGGCGAGGCTCTTGGCGAGCAGATTGCCGGCTTCCAGATCGGGCACGACCAGGATGTCGGCGTACCCGGCGACCAGCCCTCCGATCCCTTTGATCCGCGCCGCCTCCGGGCTGATGGCGTTGTCGAGCGCGAGCGGTCCGTCGAGGATCCCGCCGGTGATCTGACCGCGGTCGGCCATCTTGCAGAGGGCGGCCGCCTCCACGGTCGACTGGAGCTTGGGGTTGACCTTCTCCATCGCGGACAGAATGGCGACCTTGGGGGTCTCGATTCCCAAGGCCCGCGCGAGATCGATCGCGTTCTGCACGGCGTGATGATGCCGGCCTTCGCGGCATCGACGGCCCCGCCCAGCGCTGCGGCGTTGCAGGGATGGACGACCGCGGTCGGTGCCGGCGGAATGGTTTCGACAGCGAAGATCAGACGCTGGAAATTGGTGTGCGTGACGGTGTTCATCTCAGTCGAGCGCCTTGCTCAACTGCGAAGCGGCAATCAGCAAGGGCGACCAAGAGGGACCGAACGGCGGCGCGTAAGCCAGGTCCATGTCGTAGATCTGCTCGGCGGTCATGCCGGCGTGGATCGCCGCCGCCGCGGTGTCGATCTTGTGCGCGGCGGCCTCGGGGCCGACCATGCAGCAGCCGAGCAGCTTGCGCGTCTTGCGCTCCCCGATCAGCCAGACCGAGAGCTTGCCGCCGCCGGGGTAGTAGCCGGCCCGGGTCGAGCCGACGATCTCAGCGGTTGCGGTGTCGTATCCGGCCGCATCGGCCTCCTCGCTCGACAGTCCGGTGCGCGCGATCTCAAGCCCGAAGAACTTGAACACGGCCGTGCCGAGCACCGGAGGCGCCGGACGTTGATGACCGAAGACGTTGTCGCCGGCGAGCTTACCCGCTCGATTCGCACGCAGCGCCAGCGGAAACCAGACCGACTCCCCGGTGATGGCGTGGATCGCGTCGGCGCAGTCGCCGGCCGCGTAGATGTGCTCCTCGGAGGTTCTCAGGTACGCGTCCACGGCGATCGCCCCGGCGGCCCCGAGCGCCAACCCGGCCGCAGCGGCCAGCTCGGACTCGGGCCGAACGCCGGTCGCGACGAGCACCAGATCGGCCTCGAGGCTCGCGTCGAAGGTCTCGACGGCGATGCCCGAGCCGCCTCGCTCGATCGTCTCGACCCGCGTGCCCAGCAGCATCTCGACCCCGTGCGCCTTCGCCTCCTCGAGCACGCGCGCGCGCAGCGTCTCGGGAAGCCAGGGCAGGATCTCCGGCAGGGCCTCCACCACGGTGACCTCGGCGCCCATCTCTCGGAAGTTCTCGGTCGCTTCAAGCCCGATATAGCCGGCGCCGATGACCACCACGCGCTTGGGCGGATGCGCCGCCATGGCGGCCTTGATGGTCCGTCCGTCGCCGATAGTCTTGAGCGGATAGGCGCCCTGCCCCCAAAGGGCGTCGAGCCCCTTGATCGGCGGCGCCCAGACCCGCGCGCCGGTGCAGATGATCAGCTTGTCGTAGCCGAGGACGAAATCGCCCTCGGCATTGCGACCGCCGACCTCGCGCCGGCTCGGGTCGATCCTCAGCACCTCGTGGCCGAGACGCACGTCGATGTTGCGCTCCTCTCGAAAACGCTGCGCCGAGACGACGAGAAGATCGTCCATGTCCGTGTCCGGAGGCAGCTTGTACGGCAGTCCGCAGGCACCGTAGGAGACGTCCTGCGTCTTCTCCAGAACCAGGATCTCGGCGTCCGGACGTGCCCGTCTGGCCTGACTCGCCGCGCTCATGCCCGCGGCCACGCCGCCGATGATCACTACTCTCATATTCGCTCCTCGAGGCCGCATGGTTCGGTTCGGTTGCCGCGCCGATGGTAGCGACCGGGCGGACGACCGACAAGGTCATGCTGCCCTCGGGGACGCCCGGACTGCCCTTCGGCCGACGCAAGCCATCGCTCACGAGCGACCGGCGCTCGATCCGTGTTTCCGGTAATATCCAGCCATCGACATCGACATGATGTCCCCTTGAATAAATGGGCTTTTTGCCTGAACCACGACAGGAGAACGCAGCGGTGACAACCAGAACAAAGGCGCACGACTCCCCGACAATCCTGATCGTCGGCGGCGTGGCGGGCGGCGCATCGGCGGCCGCGCGGGCCCGCCGTGTCAACGAGCATGCCCGGATCATCATGTTCGAGCGCGACCCCTATGTGTCCTTCGCCAACTGCGGCCTACCCTATTTCATCGGCGGCGAGATCGCCGATCGCGCCCAGCTCCTGGTCGCGACGCCGGAGCTGTTTCGCGATCGGTTTCTGATCGACGCACGCATCCGCCACGAGGTGATCGCGATCCACCGAGAGACCAAGCGGGTCCTGGTCAAGAATCTCGACACGGGCGAGCACTACGGGGAGGGCTACGACAAGCTCATCCTCTCGCCCGGTGCCGCGCCGATCGTGCCGCCGATCCCGGGTGCGACGGCACAAGGTGTCTTCAGCCTGCGCAATCTGGGGGACATGGACCGGATCATCGCCGGAATGGCGCACGCGAAAGAGGCCGTCGTGGTCGGTGCAGGCTACATCGGTCTGGAGGTCGCGGAGCAGTTCATCCGTCGGGGTCTGAAGGTCACGGTCGTGGAGCTGCAGAACCAGGTCATGCCCTTCTTCGATCGCGAGATCGCCGAGCCGCTCCACCGCGAGAGCGAGCGCAACGGGGTGCGACTCGAGCTCGGCCGCGGTGTCGCCGCGATCGAGCAGACCGACGGGGCCGTGTCCGGCGTGACCCTCGCCGACGGAACCCGCCTGCCGGCGGACCTGGTGCTGATGAGTATCGGCGTGCGCCCGAACGTGGCGCTCGCGGTGGAGGCCGGGCTGACCATCGGGGCCAGCGGCGGCGTCGCCACCGACGCCTACATGCGCACCTCGGACCCGGACATCTATGCGGTCGGGGATGCCGCCGAATACGCCTTCGGTCCGACCGGGGAGCGCATGCGGGTCCCGCTCGCCGGCATCGCCAATCGCACCGGTCGGCTGGCCGGCGAGCACGCCGCGACGGGGACCTCGCGCCCGGCCCCGGCGGCATGGAGCACCTCCGTGGTGCGCGTCTTCGGCTACGCCGCCGGGATCGCGGGTCTGTCGCTGCACGCGGCGCGGCAGGCCGGATTCGATGCGCGCGCGGTGCATATCGTCTCCTACCACCACGCGAGCTACTATCCGGGTGCGGCGCCGATCGGCATCAAGCTGGTCTACGAGACGGGTACGGGCCGCGTGCTCGGCGCGCAGGTGGTCGGCGCCGCGGGCGTGGACAAGCGTCTCGACATCGTCGCGACCCTGATCCACTTCAAGGGGACAATCGAGGATCTCGGGTCGCTGGATCTCGCCTACGCACCGCCCTTCGGCTCGGCCAAGGATCCGCTGCACATGGCCGCCTTCGTCGCACAGAACGACCTCGACGGGCTCGCGCCGCTGATCCAGCCGGACGCGGATCTCTCCGCCTTTCAGGTCGTGGATGTCCGCGAGGCGGCGGAGCTCGAGGAGCTTCCGCTGTGCGATGCGCCCCACGCCAAGCACATCCGACTCGACGATCTGCGCGACCGGCTCGGCGAGCTCGATCCTGCCTTGCCCACGGTGGTCTCCTGCCGTGGCGGGCAGCGCGCGTACGCGGCGGTGCGCATCCTGGCGCAGCATGGTTTTGCGGAGGTCTACAATCTCTCGGGCGCGGCGGCCATGCGGGACTTTGCGCTGAACCGTCGCTCCGGTGCCGAGCCCGCAACGCATGTCGACCTGCCGCGTCCCGAGCACCTGGTCGACGATGCCTGACCGCGCGGCCGGACAAAGCGACCCCTCTTTTCTTCCCGACCCGTCCATACACCGGACCGGCGTCGACACCGCCGCCGTCCATCACCACCACCGGAGAGACCACGCATGCTTTATCTCGATCTTCCGACCGCCGACGAGCTGGCCGACCTGGCCACCCAGCGCAACGACATCGCGGTGTCCATCATCCTGCCTACCACCCCGATCAGCACCGAAACGGACGCCGATCGCATCCTACTGAAGAATCTGACCAAGGAAGCACTCGCTCAACTGGAGGCTGCGGGGGCCGACAAGCGGCGCGTCAACGACCTGATCGAGGAGCTGGACGATCTCGTCGAGGACGACGAATTCTGGCGTTTCCAAGCCCACGGCTTGGTGGTCTTCGCCACGCCTGACAATCTGCGCACCTTCCGCGTCCCCAATGCAGTGGAGCCCTTGGTCAAGGTCTCCGACCGCTTTCATCTGAAACCCCTGCTGCGCTCGGTCAATTTCTGCAACAGCGGCTACGTCCTGGCCTTGGCCGACGGAGGCGTGCGCCTGATCGAGGTCTCGGCGGATCTGCCCGCAAGCGAGGTGAAGATCGCGGGGATGCCGACGGACGCCGCCTCGTCGGTCGGCGTGGCGAGCATCGCCACCCGCTCCTACAGCGGACGCATCGGCGGATCCGAGGGCAAGAAGGTCCGGCTGCGGCAATATGCGCGCAAGGTCGACGGTGCCCTGCGCGGACTCTTGGCCGGTAGCTCGGCCCCCTTGATCCTGGCCTCGGTCGAGAGCCTCGGCGCCATCTATCGCTCGGTCAACAGCTATCCACACCTGGTCGCCGAAGGGATCGAAGGCAATCCGGAGCGGATGTCGGGAACCGAGCTGGCCGCGGCCGCGCGCCCCATCCTGGACGCGCTCTACGCCAAGCAAATCACCGACTGGAACGCGCTCTTTCAACAACGCGTCAACGAGGACCGCTCCACCACCGACATCGCCCGCACCGCGCGTGCGGCCACCTTCGGCGCGGTCCAAAGCCTGCTGGTCGACATGGATCAAATCGTGAACGGCACAGTCGCTGAGTCGGACGGCACCGTCACCTTCGCGGCTGACGCGAGCGCCGACACCTACGGGGTCATCGACGATATCGCCCGCCGGGTCCTTCTGTCAGGGGGCGAGGTGTTGAGCGTGCGCGCGCAGGACATTCCGGAAGGCAAGGCGCTGGCGGCAATCCTGCGTTACGCCGTTTAAGGGCGCCGGTCCGCTGCCTCCTGCCTCCTGCCTCCTGCCTCCTGCCTCCAGCTCAGCCTGATCGAAGCTGGTGGCTGATGGCTGGTGGCTGGCGGCTGGCGGCTGACGGCTGGCGGCTGACGGCTCAGCTCACCACCGTGACCGGCCGATGCGCCGTGCGGATCACCGCATCCGACACGCTGCCGATGATCAGCTTCTGTACCTTACCCAGACCTCTGCGGCCCATCACGATCAAGGCGTCGGTGGCCTCCGCTGCGGCGACGATCTCCTCGCGCGGCTCGCCCCAGACACTCTTCTCTTCGATCGTCAAGTCGTCCGCTTTGCCGATCGCCTCCCGTGCCTTGCCGAAGGCGAGGTTGGCCGCGTCGTGACTGATGGCGTCGATCTCCGTGCGCGGGCGATGCGCCATGCCCAACAGCTCGTTGCTGGTCGGGGAGAACACGTGCAGAAGCTGGATCGGTGAGCCCGTGGCGCGCGCCAGATCGGCGGCGAACACGGCAGCGCGTGCGGCGCCCTCCGAACCATCCACCGGAACGATGATGATGTTGTAGTGTGAAACCATGCGTGTGGAACCTCCTTTGCACTTGAGAATCGAGCTGACTGCAACGTCCGGATCGGACAGGCGTCACTGAAATCGGAATAGGCCGACAGGGTAGACCGGCGTATGATTTCGCGGCGGCTCCGGACCCGCCGTTACCGGGATCCGAGCCTTTCACCGGCTTCGACACAGCCTACCGAGCCAAGTGCCATTATAGGAGATCACGCATGGCGAACGACCAGAATACGCCCGTCTTGCAGCATCCCGTGTTCGGCGATCTGAGCCGCAATTGGGGATGGCTTCTCGCATTCGGTATCCTCTCCATCATCCTCGGTACGGTCGGAATGGGGATGACGTTCGGCCTCACGCTCGTCAGCGTCGTGTTTTTCGGGGCACTGCTGATCGTCGGCGGAACCTTTCAGCTCGTCGATGCCTTCAAGTGCCAAGGTTGGAGGGGTGCACTCTGGCACATCTTGATCGCCCTGCTCTACATCGCGGGCGGACTGCTGATCGTCGTCGATCCGGTTCTTGCCTCCGAAACCCTCACGTTGGCGCTGGCCGGCGTCCTCATCGCCGTCGGCGTGTCGCGTGCCATCATGGCCCTCCAACATCGGGGACAGAACGGTTGGGGCTGGCTGGTGCTGTCGGGCCTGATCTCGATCGCGCTCGGCGCCATGATCATCGCCAAGTGGCCGATGTCCGGCATGTGGGTCATCGGTCTTTTTGTCGCCATCGAGCTGATCTTCAACGGCTGGGCCTATCTGTTCGTCGCGCTCGCCGCGCGTCGCGCCGGCCAGCTCGCCCGCTGACCCGTAGGATAGGTAGAGCGCAGCGAAACCCATCCTCCAAACCTCCTGTTGTTCCCCATCCTGATCCGCAAACCACCGGCAGTTTTCGCAGGAAGTATTCCACCGGTGATGTCGTTTTCCGGTGAGTGAATGCGGGGCCGCTCGACCGCGGATTTCTCGAGCGCGTCACCGGCGTGCATCCTCGC
>NZ_DATITZ010000124.1:0-3012 GCF_035467215.1 Thiocapsa sp.
GCGAGGATGCACGCCGGTGAAGCGTGCGGGACATCCGCGCTCCGCGCTTACCGCATTGCTTCACCGGAAAACGACATCACCGGTGGAAAATTCCCTGCAAAAATGGCCGGTGGTTTGCGGATCAGGATGGGAAACAACACCGTGCAGGAGCGCGCGACTGGCGACCGGCCTGGCAAGACCTGCTTTGAAGGCGCTTCGGTCGAGACGCTCCCGGTGTTTACTCGGGACCCGTCTGGCCCTAGGCTCCGCCTATTCCGATGATGACACAACGACCAAGGTCAACGTCATGAGCCTGATTCAACCGACCCGGATCGACTTCGATGATCCGGAGCTGACCGCGACGCGGGCGGAGCTTGTCCGCGAGCTGCGTAGCTTTTTGCCGCCGGACGGGGTTCTCGAGCGACAGGAGCAGGTGCAACCCTACGAATGCGACGGCCTCTCGGCCTATCGGCAGTTGCCCTTGCTGGTGGTGTTGCCGCGCACGGTCGAGGAGGTGCAGCGCATCATGCGGCTGTGTCACGAAAAGGACGTGCCGGTGGTGGCGCGCGGGGCCGGGACCGGACTCTCGGGCGGCGCCTTGCCGCGCGGCGACGGGGTCCTGCTGAGCCTGGCGCGCTTCACCCGGATCCTCGATCTGGACCCGGTCGCGCGCACGGCGCGGGTCGAGCCCGGCGTGCGCAATCTGGCGATCAGCGAGGCTGCGGCGCCGCATGGGCTTTATTACGCACCCGATCCGTCGAGCCAGATCGCCTGCACCATCGGGGGCAATGTCGCGGAGAATTCGGGCGGGGTGCACTGCCTCAAGTACGGGTTGACGGTGCACAACGTCCTTGCGGTCAAGCTGGTGACGATCGAGGGCGAGCTGATCGAGCTGGGATCGGACGGGCTCGACGCGGCGGGCTATGACCTCTTGGCGCTCTTCATCGGCTCCGAAGGGATGCTCGGCGTGACGGTCGAGGTAACGGTCAAGCTGCTGCCCGTGCCGGAGCGGGCCCAGGCCATCCTCGCGGCCTACGACGACGTGGAGAAGGCCGGTCAAGCCGTCGGCGACATCATCGCGGCCGGGATCATCCCGGCGGGTCTGGAGATGATGGACGGGCCGGCGATCCAGGCGGCGGAGGACTTCGTGCATGCCGGTTATCCGACGGACGCCGCAGCCATCCTCATCTGCGAGATCGACGGGACCAGTCAGGAGGTCTCCGAGGAGGTCATGCGGGTGCGCGATCTGCTCTTGGCCAGCGGCGCGACCGAGGTCCGGACCTCGCGCGACGATGCCGAGCGTCTGATGTTTTGGAAGGGGCGCAAGGCCGCCTTCCCGGCGGTTGGCCGGATCTCGCCGGACTATTACTGCATGGACGGCACCATCCCGCGACGCGCCCTGCCGGAGGTACTGCGGCGCACCGCAGAGATGTCGCGCGAATACGGGCTGCGGGTCGCCAATGTCTTTCATGCCGGGGACGGCAACATGCACCCCTTGATCCTTTTCGATGCCAATAAGCCGGGCGAGCTTGAGCGGACCGAGGAGTTGGGCGGACGCATCTTGGAGCTGTGTGTGGAGGTCGGCGGGACCATCACGGGCGAGCACGGTGTCGGGATCGAGAAGATCAATCAGATGTGCGTCCAGTTCAGTCCGGAGGAGCTGGGGCAGTTCCATGCGGTGAAGGCGGCGTTCGATCCGAAGGGGTTGCTGAATCCGGGCAAGGGCGTACCGACGCCGCGGCGCTGCTCGGAGTACCGGCAGCTTCCGGATCACGCGCATCGGCACCCGCACTGATGGCGACGCCCGAACGCCTGATCAACGCCGACCCGTCCAGCGACGAGCTGGCGCTCGATACCGCCATCCGCCCGCGCAAGCTCGAAGACTACGTCGGGCAGCCGGCCGTGCGCGAGCAGATGGAGATCTTCATCGGGGCGGCGCGCGGGCGGCGCGAGGCGCTGGACCATGTGCTCATCTTCGGCCCGCCGGGACTCGGCAAGACCACGCTCGCGCACATCATCGCGCACGAGATGCAGGTCAATCTGCGCCAGACCTCCGGGCCCGTGCTGGAAAAGCCGGGCGACCTCGCGGCCATCCTGACCAATCTCGATGCCGGAGACGTGCTCTTCGTCGACGAGATCCATCGTCTCAGCCCGGTGGTCGAGGAGGTGCTCTATCCGGCGATGGAGGACTATCAGCTCGACATCATGATCGGCGACGGCCCGGCCGCGCGCTCGATCAAGCTGGATCTGCCGTTCTTTACCCTGGTCGGCGCGACCACGCGGGCCGGGCTCCTGACCTCGCCGTTGCGCGACCGCTTCGGCATCGTGCAACGCTTGGAGTTTTACACCGCGGAGGATCTGGCCTGGATTGTTCGCCGCTCGGCGCGCATCCTCGCCATCGAGACCGAGGCGGAAGGCGCCGCCGAGATTGCCCGGCGCTCGCGCGGCACGCCGCGCATCGCCAACCGGCTGCTGCGCCGGGTGCGTGATTTCGCCCAGGTCCGTGCCGATGGGCGCATCACCGCAGAGGTTGCAGACCAGGCGCTCGGGATGCTCAAGGTCGACGCCTTGGGCTTCGACCACATGGACCGGCGGTTGCTCGATGCCGTCATCAACAAGTTCGACGGAGGACCGGTGGGCGTCGAAAGCCTGGCCGCAGCGATCGGCGAGGAGCGCGGCACCATCGAGGATGTGCTGGAACCCTTCCTGATTCAACAAGGCTATCTGATGCGGACACCGCGCGGGCGTGTCGCTACGCAAGCGGCTTATCTTCACCTCGGGCTCAAACCGCCGCGGACCGTCGTCGAGCGTGCCGCCATCCCGGACCTTTTCGGTGTCGTCTCGGATTAAACCGCGCCCAGCGCCGTATGCAATGTTTTTGGATGGGATCGGCCCCGGCAGACTTGACGACCGTTGGAGTCGGCGCGGTTTAAGGTGCTTTCCGGAAACGAAAGCCTGCCCGACGGCGAACCGGGCCGGAGCAAAACAGACCGACCTCGTCAGACATCCGGCAGCCAGTCTTCGTCGAGGATC
>NZ_DATITZ010000125.1:0-11831 GCF_035467215.1 Thiocapsa sp.
GCGGTTCATCCCCGCGCCCGCGGGGATGAACCGCAAGGGGATCGGCCTCGAGCAGCGAGGAGAGAGTGTTCCCCGCGCCCGCGGGGATGAACCGCCACACAGACACGACAACCTACCCTATCTTCAGTGTTCCCCGCGCCCGCCGGGATGAGCCGTCCCTCGGCTTACGATGCGTTCGCGGATCTCAGTATTCCCCGCCCCTGCCGGGGTAAACCGTATCCGTTCGCGCTGAGTGACGGACCATCGTTACCGAGGTGGACAAAAACCGCCGTACCATAGTCCTAAGGTTCGAGTCCGCTGAGCGTGATCACTCCCACCACTTTTCGCTGGAGTCCGCCGGCGATCGCTCCTGGGGATCCCCTCCCCCGGCAAGGTCGCTGGGTTCGCTCTCCGCCGAATCGAATTCTCCGGCAATCCGGATTGCCTCTCGGCGCAGCATCGGGTTGTAATAACCCGCCGTCGCCTCCGCAATATATTCGGCGATGAATCGTTCGCGATCACGCCGTGCGACCAATCGCGCGATGGCCTCGCGGAGGATTTCCGAACGAGACCGACCGGTCAATCGAGCCTCCAGATCAACCTTTCGCTCTAAGTCATCGGGCAACATCACGCAAAGGACGGCCATGGTATCGGACTCCGACAAGAAACAGTTTGCAGACCGGCTCGGCGCCACGCGCCGGCATGAGTTGGACAGAGCATATGACGAGAATGGTTATGGGTCGCTGAATCTCGCTCGCAAGACCGGCCACAAGACCTGGATGCGCAGAAATTGCGAAGGCTTAGGTGACTTTCGGGATGGAACTACCGAGATCACGGAGCGACCAACGTCGCCGCTACAGCCCGTACATGTCTTGCAGGAATGCGGGGCCGAGACGCTTAGGTGCGAAAATCACCTCAAGGCTTACCGAAGCGTTTGAGGGGGCGGCGGGTGTCGACCAGGGCGTAGGTAAGCATCCCGCCGACGATGGCCGCGAGCACCGTGCCGAGGACGCCGCGGAAGATCCCGACCAACCAATATCGCATTGCCCAGCCGAGCACTGCGGCGATGACGATGGCGCGCAGGACCAACGCGTGTGTCGGGAGGTCGATGAATCAGCGTATGGGTGAAGTCTAGCGGAAACGCCGCATTCGCGATCAGGGCTCCAGCGCAACCTCGAAAGGCACAAAGTCGAACGCTCGAATCGCAAGATCGACCGCTGTCGGTTGCTCGTCGCTGCGGAAGGTCAGCGTGACCTCCGAGATCCCCTGCAGGGCCGGTGTCGCCGGGAGGACGACCTCGATCGTCCCTGCTTCGGTCTTCGGGAGGCGTGCAAAGATCTCGATGGGGATCGCAGGCGGCGGAAGGTCGTCGTCGGTCGCGCGCTTGAACGCGAGGACGGCATCCTCGACCTCGGTCTCGGAGCCGAACCGGAGCGACAGCCGGCCGTTCGACAGGCTTACCGCGCGACCGGCCGGCAGAACGAACGCGAGCCCTCCGCTGCCGGTGATTTTCGACGCGAAACCTGCAGCCCCCGCGTTGCGGGAGAATGCAATCGGATCCTCGTGCGCGGTCCACGGGTTGATGCGAGTCTCGGCGGCCAGGAAGTCGATCCGCTGTCCCGGCGCATACAGTGCTTCGAGCTGACCGGAGAGGTTCTTCGCGTCGAGATAGCGACGCATGTTCGCGTGGGCGGTATTGATTCCCCCGAGGATCAGCGACAGGGTGTGGGCGGTCGTCTGGTAGGGGATCACCTCGTCGGTGGCCGTATTCCAACCTTCCCAGGGACCGTGATCGGTGAAGAGGCTTGAGATGCGCGCCCACTCGGCCCGCAGAAACCCCTCCACCTGCTCGGGTGCGATCCCGTAAGCGACGCCGAGGCTGTAGAGCGACGGGGCCTGCGTGTCGAGCGGATAATCGGTCACCGCAAGCTCGCCGATCCCGATCAGTCCGGTGTATTCGGTCCCTTTGCCGCTGTAGGCCTCCGAGAGGAGTCCGGGCAGCCCGTGGCGGGTCGAGAAATCGAGCTCGATGTCGACGAGTGTTTTCAGAGCGATCCGCCAAGCCGGGTTGCGGGACTCCTGCATGAACAGCGACAGGCCGAGCAGCTGGAAGGCCGAGCCGTCCCAGGCGGCCAAGGCATAGGTGTCGCGTCCGTCGGCCTGTCGGTAGGGCTTGATCTTGAATCCGGCGTTGCGGATCGCCGCGACCGGCAGTCCGTAGCGCAGCACTGCGAACATCAGAGGCCCGCGGAACTCGTTGATGAAGTAGTTCATCTGCCCGGTCACCCAGTTGCCCCGACCGTCGTCCCAGCCGATGAACCGATTCGCCGTCGCGTCCCAGCCGAAGACGAAGGTGCCGGTCTGCGGATCGAACAGATGGGCGTAGCCCTCTTTTTGGGCCTCGATGAAGCGCTCCATGGCGTCCCGCAGGGCAACCGCCTGCGGCACGTCGCGGATCTCGGGCTGCAGGAGTGCGCCGATCGCCCTCGCCAAGGCGGCCGTCAGGTTGGCGTTGTCGCCGAAGATGATGGTAACCACGCGTTGATCGAGCAGTCCCATAATGGCGGCTTGCCGAGCCGGATCTGCATAGGGTGCAAGCGGCCCGTCGAAATGGAGGGCCCCGTAGCCGGCGCGACGGAGGACCTTACCCTTGCGGCCGTTGTCCTCCTCCTGCAGCCACCCCTTCGCCAGAAGTGCCGACCAGATCGCCTGTCCATCAGTCTTGCCGAAGGTGTCGATAAAGCGGCGTCGCTCGATGGATTCCAGGAGCGGGCCCCGGCGCTCTGCACCGTCGAATCCCATGAAATTGGAAAGCAATCCCTTCGCGGCGAGGTTCGGATTGCGCTGATCGGCGCGAAGTGTCGCCACCGCAAGCGCGAGTCCGTCCAAGGCGGCGTCGCGGGAGAGATAGGGATTGTCGGCCTGGCCTGCGGCGATGTTGGCCAGCAGCTCAATCCAGGCGCCGATCGCCGTGAGCTGCGTGAATTCGCGCAGAAAAAGCCCGTTTGCCGGTTCCTGATTCCAGCCCTCGGCCGGATAGCCGGAGACCGGGTCGATGATCCGGTGCGCCGGATCGACATAACTGAAGGCGTTGTTCAGCAGACGCTGCATGTGGCGATGGTGTTGAGGGACCGCGGGATACTCGAAGCCGCTGCGCTCGCCGCGCTGCGCATCGTCGGGACCGACGGGCGCAGATGCCGCGGGGGCTGCCGATACGAACAGGATCAGCGCAATGACCAGGGGATACACACCGTTTCTCTTGTCGACAATAGACATCGAAGCATCAACTCTCACGGCAAAGTCCCGAGGCGTAGGGATAGCGTTCGTCGCTTCGGGACGCAACGACGAGGGGCGGCGCAGCGTCGCGAGCACCTTGCGACGCGCGGTCCGCGAGGCAAATATCGCGTGTAGAATGCGCCGAGCCATTCGACGGAGACAACACCATGCCGGTCTACGAGTTCTACTGCCCCGACTGCCATGCCATCTTCAACTTCTTCTCGCGTCGGGTCGATAGCGAGACGCGTCCCGCGTGTCCGCGCTGCGGGCGGCCTGAGCTGGGTCGGCAGGCGAGCCTGTTCGCGATCAGCCGCGGGCGCGCGGAGGGCGGCGAGGACGCGGGAGAGGACGATCTGCCTGCGGGTCTGGACGAGGAAAAGTTGATGAACGCCTTCGCCTCGATGGCCGGCGAGCTGGAGGGTCTCGATCAGGACGACCCTAAGCAGGCGGCGCAGACGATGCGCAAGCTGTTCGAGGCGACCGGTCTGAAGCTCGGCGACGGGATGGCGGAGGCGATCCGTCGCATGGAGGCGGGCGAGGATCCGGATCAGATCGACGCGGAGCTCGGCGACGTGCTCGACTCCGAGGATCCCTTCGGCGCGGGCGGGGCCGCGCGGACCTCGGAGGCCCTCAAGCAGCTGCGGCGGGATCTGTTGCCGGCCGCACGCGACGACACCTGGTATCCCCTGCAGGGACCGAGCGAACCGCGGAGTGGGTCGCCATCCTGAGCGCCCGGGCGCGCCCTATGCAGGGGTCCGATGGCCCATGCTACACTCCGAACGGTACCTGTAACCCGCGAACTTCGGCAAGGATATGACCAAACAGAAGACCTACCTCGTGATCTCGGCACTCGGCGAAGACCACCCGGGTATCGTCAACCAGATTTCCAAAACCGTGCTCGAGCACGGTTGCAATATCGAGGACAGCCGCATGACGGTCCTCGGCGGCGAGTTTGCGGCGATCCTCTTGGTCGAAGGCAAATGGAACACGTTGGCCAAGATCGAAAATGCCCTCCCGGAGCTCGAGCGCCAGCTCGGGATGACGATCATCTCCAAGCGTACCGGCGAGCGCGCCACGGGCCGCAATCTGCTCCCTTACGCGGTCGACGTGGTCTCGATGGACCATCCCGGGATCGTCAACAACCTCGCCGGCTTCTTCGCCGAGCGCAAGATCAACATCGAGGACATGTCGACCTCCACCTACGCCGCCGCCCACACCGGAACCACCATGTTCGCGGTGCACATGACCGTCGGGATCCCGTCCGACATGCACATCGCCGGTCTGCGCGAGGAGTTCATGGATTATTGCGACGGGCTGAACCTCGACGCGGTGCTCGAGCCGATCAAGGGCTGAGCCCGACCGGCTGTGCAGGTGCGCCGGACGGTATGAAACGCCGCCGGCCGCCACCAAAGCCACCGCACAACATCATCACTCGAGAGTGGAGGCACCCGACATGAGCGTCGCAATCGGCGAAACCATCCCGGACATCGAGCTGCCCGCCACGGGCGAGAAGACCGTCAAGCTTTCGGACTACCGCGGCAAGAATCTCGTCCTCTATTTTTACCCCAAGGCCAGCACGCCCGGCTGCACGCAGGAAGGTCAGGATTTTCGCGATGCGGCGGGCGCCTTCGCGGCGGCCGACACGCAGATCCTCGGCGCCTCGCGCGACGGCATCAAGGCACAGGAAAACTTCAAGGCCAAGCAGTCCTTCCCCTTCGATCTGCTCTCGGACAAGGACGAGACGCTCTGCAAGGCATTCGATGTCATCAAGGTGAAAAAGATGTACGGCAAAGAGAGCCTCGGGGTCGAGCGCAGTACCTTCCTGATCGATGCCGAGGGCGTGTTGCGCGAGGAATGGCGCGGGGTCAAGGTGAAGGACCACGTCGCCGCCGTGCTCGCTGCGGCGCAACGGCTCAACGCCGGCTAGTGTAGCGGTGCAGCGATTCCGAGACCGTCCGAGATCATTTTTTCGTTGTCGTTGTCGTTGTCGTAATCGTGGTCGTAGTCCTATCGATGCTCGACTACGACAACGACAACGAACGGTCTCGGAACATCGACCCTGCGGCACTAGGTTGCGCCTCGGGGTTCCTCCGCCACCCGCGCGGAGAGCGCAGCACACCGGATCCTCGTCGGATCGACGCCGAAACGCGCGCCGCCCGGCGACCCGGGCCGAAACCGAGCAGTCCTGCCGAGAGGCGAAAATCCCCTCCTCCACCCGATCGATCGCCGCTGCCGAGTGCTCCGGTGCGGCGTTCCGGTAGCCGATGCCATGATCAAACGCGAAAACGACAAGACCTGCCTCTTCGTCCTCGACACCAACGTGCTGATGCACGACCCCACGGCCATCTTTCGCTTCCAGGAGCACGACATCTTCCTGCCGATGATCGTGCTCGAAGAACTCGATCACGGGAAGAAGGGCTTGTCCGAGGTGGCGCGCAACGTCCGTCAGGTCAGTCGGTTTCTCGATCAGCTCATGTCCGGGGCGGACAAGGACGAGATCGACGCGGGCCTGCTGATCGGCCCCGTCTCGGCCGGCGGCGGCATCGCGCAGCCGTCCACCGGACGGCTCTTCTTTCAGACCGAGCTGCTCGACCTGAAGCTGCCGGCCTCGCTGCCGGGCAGCGGAGCGGACAACAACATCCTGGGCACCGCTCAGGCGCTGAGCAAGCTGCGGACCGATCGCCAGGTCATCATCGTCTCCAAAGACATCAACCTGCGCATCAAGGCGGCGGTGCTCGGCATCCCGGCGGAGGACTATTCCAACGATCAGGTTCTCGACGACGTCAACCTGCTCTACACCGGCATGGAGGCGCTCCCGGAGGATTTCTGGGAGCACCACGAGAAGTCGCTCGATGCCTGGAAGGAAGAGGGCCGCACGCTCTATCGGGTCGCCGGACCGGACATCGCGGACTGGTATCCCGCCGAGTGTCTCTATCTGGGCGAGGACGGCACCTTCGAGGCGATCGTGCGCGAAAAGCGCACCGAGACCGAGGCCGTCATCGAGCTGGTGGACGACTATCGGGTCCCGCGCCACGGCGTCTGGGGCATCATGGCGCGCAACCGCGAGCAGAACTTCGCGCTCAACATGCTGATGGATCCGGACCTGGATTTCGTCACCCTGCTCGGGGCCGCGGGGACGGGTAAGACGCTCCTGGCACTGGCGGCGGGGCTGGCACAGGTGCTGGATCGCAACCTCTATCGCGAGATCATCATGACCCGGGTGACGGTCCCGGTCGGCGAGGATATCGGCTTCCTGCCTGGCACGGAGGAAGAGAAGATGACGCCTTGGATGGGTGCGCTCATGGACAACCTCGAGGTGCTCACCAAGCCCGAGGGCGGCGAATGGGGCCGCGCGGCGACCAATGATCTTATTCGCAACCGGATCCGCATCTCCTCGCTCAACTTCATGCGCGGGCGTACCTTCCTGAACAAATACATCATCCTGGACGAGGCGCAAAACCTCACCGCCAAGCAGATGAAGACACTCATCACCCGTTCCGGCCCCGGGACCAAGTTCGTCTGTCTCGGCAACATCAGCCAGATCGATACGCCTTACTTGACCGAGACCACGTCGGGCCTGACCTATGTGGTGGATCGGTTCAAACAGTGGCCGCATAGCGGGCACATTACGCTGCTGCGCGGGGAACGGTCGCGGTTGGCGGACTTCGCGTCGCAGGAACTCTAGCGCTCAATCGCGTCTCGGTGGAACCTTGGCGGCTGGGCGGATAGCTGGACGCTTCGCGGGCTTAAAGGGCGACGGCGTTGACGCGATTGAGGTGAATGAGAAAACGAAGAAAGGAGGCGCAGGTCTCGGCGGGCTTGGTCTATTGGCCAGCCGTCGAGCTTGCAGACCTCGCGTGGCGTCGCTCCGCGGCGTGGCTTGTGTGTCGAGCGCTCCGTGAGACGGGCGCCGATCAACCATCAAACGAGGATTTACCGATGAAGACTGCTTCCCTTCTGGCGTTGCTTGCCGTCCTCGGCGGCGTGTCCTCCGTCGCGACTGCGGCGGAAAAGATCAATGTCGTCTATCACCTCTCGGAGCCGGATCGCGCGGCCTTCGTGCTGAACAACATGCAGAATCATATCGACGGGGTCGGCGGACCGGAGAACATTAACTTGGTATTGGTCGTCCATGGCCCGGCGATCAATGCCCTTAACGAGATCGAGGCAACCGAGAGGGTCAGCTCGGGTGTGGCCTCGCTGCGCGAGCAGGGCGTCGCCTTCGAGATGTGCGGCAACACCCTCAAGGGGTTCAATCTGGAGCTCGACGAGCTGCTGCCGGGGTTCGTCGAGGTGAGTCAGGGCGGGGTGACGCGGATCGGCGAGCTGCAATCCCAGGGTTATGTCTATATCCGTCCCTGACGGCGCGGGTCCGGCAAGTGCGGAGCTCGAGCGCTTCGTTCGCGGGACGCTCGGCTGCACCTGCCCGGACGCCGTCTTCGAGCGGGTCGAGACGCGCGAAGGTCCCCCGCTGCCGGGAGGCGGCAGGATGCGGCGAATCGCCATCGGCGGGCGACTGCTGGTGGACCTGATCGAAGGGGTCTTGGTCGAGGACGTGAAGCGCGACATTCAGGCCTGGACCCGGTCGGGACGGATCGAGCGCGATCGCGCGGGTCTGAATCGGTTCAGGCTGGTGATCGGCTTGGACGGACTGGACCCCGCGGATGCGGGCGGGATACAGGATGCCTTCGCCGCCGCGTGCGACGCAGGCGACGATCGAATGCATCTTCACGTCGTCGAGTCCGACGCGATCCCAGCACTACATCTCTGGCCCACGCAGGATGGCCGTGATTGAACCATCGGAACGTCGAGCGCGACGCTCGGCAACATTGGCTGAGCATTGCGCCTCACGCCGCGTCCAGCGTTGCCAGTTCCTGCGCCAATTGCCGTAACCCAATCGCCTCGATTCCGCCGCCTTTCGGGTAACGCTCATCACCCGAGTAGACCAGAAAGGCAGCGTCGGGATTCATGTCTTCGAGCGCCGTATAGGTGCCCGCCTCGATCATGGGTGCGAGCCCGCGTTTGACCTCGACGGTCCAAAGACGGTTGCCCGGCAACTCAAGTACCAAGTCCATTTCCACCCCCGTGGTGGTTCGGTAGAAGCTGGCTTGGGTTCGTTCGGGCGCGGCCCGCAACAGGGTTTCGATGACGAACCCCTCCCAGCTCATGCCGGCGACCGGGTGTCCGAGAAGGTCGTCGAGCGTGTCCAGTCGCAACAGGGTATGGACGAGCCCGCTGTCGCGCACGTACACCTTGGGGGATTTGACGAGCCGCTTCTTGACGTTCGCTCGTCGATGATCGTGAGACGGCCGCGACGCCCCTCCAGGTAACCGCGAGTATCCGACAGCTTGTCGAGATCGGCCGGATTCTCCAGATCGAGGTAGAATGCACCGTCGGCCGCGCGGCACGACATGGCCAAGGTCGTCTTTCCAACCTGACGAGGACCAAGCAAGGCGATAGCCGGAAACCGTTTGAGTCGATGCTTGAGAGGTATCGCAAGGCGGCGAGGAATCGTTTGTGCAATTGTGGACTGACGTGCCCGATTTGCAACCCTCCGACAACCCTGTCGACCACGCCTAGCGCTCGCCAATGACTGAACCATCAGCTGACCTGAACCGAGCCGAGCGCCGCGAATGGTGGATCGCCAACGGCCGCGGCGGCTATGCCGCGGGCACGGTCGCCGGCAGCCTGACCCGCGGCTACCACGGACTCCTGATCGCAACGATCGATCCGCCGCTCGGCCGCCGCCTGCAGGTCGCCAAGCTCGACGCGACCCTGATCGACGGGAAGCAACACTGGCCCCTCTTCACCAACCGCTGGGCCGACGGCTGCGTCGAGCCGGCCGGCCATGGCGTGATCGACTCGTTTCGTCTGGACGGGCGCATGCCGGTATGGAATTGGGCCTGCGGCGATCTCTCGGTCGAGCAGCGCATCTGGATGCCGCCGGGCGAGGACAGCGTCTGGTCGGTCTATCGGCTCCTGCGGGGTCGTCCCGGCGCCGTGCCGCGCGTGCGCATCGCCCTGCTGCTCGCCGATCGCGACCATCACCACATCGGTCGCAAGGGCGACTTCGACCCGATCCTCGCCCTCGACGGCGACGCGCGCTTGACGGCCCGATGTGCCGACGGACACGACATCGCCCTGACGGCCGTCGGCGGTAGCATGCGGATCGACCGCGCCTGGATCGAGCGATTCGCCTTGCCGATCGAGCGCGAACGCGGGCTACCGGATCAGCAAGACCTGTTGCGGGTCGGTTTCGCCGAGCTGTCCCTCGGCACGACGGCGTGGTGCGGTTTGTTGGCTACGGTCGTACCCGACGCCGAGACCGCGCCGGATCCCGAGCAGGCGTTGGAGCGTTTCAGGCAGAACGATCGCGCGCTCGTTCGGACCGCACGGACCCATCACACGCAGATCCCGGACCTCCCCGCCTGGATCGAGCAACTCATCCTCGCCGCCGACAGCTTCCTGATCGAGCGGCCGATCGGCACACTGCCCGCGCTGCAACCGCAGTCCAAAGGCGCATCCGTCATCGCCGGCTACCCCTGGTTCGGCGATTGGGGGCGCGACACCATGATCGCCCTGCCTGGACTCACCCTCGCGACCGGTCGACCCGAGATCGCCAAACGCATCCTGGAGACCTTCGCCGGCTTCGTCGACGGCGGCATGCTGCCGAATCGCTTCCCCGGTGCCGGCGAGACCCCCGTCTACAACACGGTCGATGCCGCACTCTGGTATGTCGACGCCTGGCGCGCCTACATCGAGGCATCCGAGGATCTCGACGCACTTGCCCAGGTATTCCCCATCCTGGAGTCGATCGTCACGCATTACCGCGACGGGACCCGCTACGGGATCGGGATGGACCCGGCCGACGGACTTATCCGCGCCGGCGAGCCGGGTGTGCAGCTCACCTGGATGGATGCCAAGGTCGGCGACTGGGTTGTGACACCTAGGATCGGCAAGCCGGTGGAGATCAATGCGCTTTGGTATCACGGGCTGCGGGTGATGGCCGACTTCGCCGGGCGGCTCGGTCGCGATCCGCAGCGCTACCGCAGCGCAGCGGATCGAACACGGGCGGGTTTTGCCCGATTCGTGCGTCCGGACGGCGCGGGCCTCTACGATGTCGTCGACGGCCCGGACGGAGACGACGCACGCATTCGCCCGAATCAGATCTTCGCGGTTAGCCTGACGCACTCCCCGCTCGACGCCCCGGCCCGAGCCTCGGTCGTCGAGGCCTGCGCGCATCATCTACTCTGTCCCTTCGGCTTGCGCTCCTTGGCGCAAGAAGACCCCGCTTATCGGGAGCGTTACGAAGGGGATGTTTGGAGTCGCGATGCGGCCTATCATCAGGGCACGGTCTGGGCGTGGCTGCTCGGGCACTATGCCCTCGCGGAATACCGGGTGACCGGCGATGCGGCCGCGGCGCAAACGCGGCTCGCCCCGATCGCCGATCATCTTCGGGATGCCGGACTCGGCAGCGTAAGCGAGACCTTCGACGGCGAACCGCCGCACCGCCCGCGCGGATGTCCGGCGCAGGCATGGTCGGTCGCCTGTATCTTGGATGCCTGGATGCGGCTGGAGCGCATCCGCGTCGGAAAAGGGTAAACCACTACCGCGGGAGATCCACGCTAGCGAAGGACCGATCAACGCCGAACGCGAACGCCTGGAAGAGGCGCGCCGCGGAACCGCCGACTGGCGTCTCTGGGGCCCCTATCTCGCCGAGCGCGCCTAGGGAACGGTGCGCGAGGATTACAGCGCCGACGGCAACGCATGGGACCACTTCACCCATGAGCAGGCGCGCTCGCGCGTCTATCGCTGGAGCGAGGACGGGCTCGGCGGCATCTGCCACCGCGAGCAGCGACTCTGCTTCGCGCTCGCACTCTGGAACGCTCGCGACCCCTTCCTGAAGGAGCGCGCTTTCGGGCTCACCGGACCCCAGGGCAATCGCGGCGAGGACGTCAAGGAGTGCTGGTTCTATCGCGACGCGCGGCCCACGGCGAGCTATCTGCGCTATCTCTACAAATATCCGCAAGCGCCCTTCCCCTATCGCGAGCTGATCGAGGAGAACGCCCGACGCTCGGCACCTATCACCTCTACGGCACCCACCCCGCGGAGCTGCTCTTCACCGAGAACCTCTCCAACGCCGAGCTGCTCTGGGGCAGCCCCAACGCGCCTTTCTACGTCAAGGACGCCTTCCACCGTCGCGTGGTCCAGGGCGACACGGCAGCGGTCAATCCAGCGCTCAACGGTAGCAAGTGCACGGCCTGGAGCCATTGGACCGTCGGCCCCCAGCAGCACGCCATGGTCGATCTGGTGCTCAGCGCCGAGCCGCTCGCCGATCCCTTCGCGCGCAGCGAGCGCACGCTCTCCATCCGCCAGTCCGAGACGACCGTCTTCTACGACGATCTCCTGCCCGAGGTGTTGTTCCCCATCCTGATCCGCTAACCACCGGCAGTTTTCGCAGGAAGTATTCCACCGGTGATGTCGTTTTCCGGTGAGTGAATGCGGGGCCGCTCGACCGCGGATTTCTCGAGCGCGTCACCGGCGTGCATCCTCGCGGATGGCGCGGCACAATCGGC